>JAWCMB010000004.1:4702-71102 GCA_038850115.1 Thermoproteota archaeon | reverse complement strand
CTTATTATCCGCCGTATTTCTTAATCTATTTTTATCCGTGCCACGAACATGCTCGGGACGCGTCTTTTTTTCAACACCGCCTTTTTCAGAAAGGAACCTCCATATTTTCTCAGCTATTTCGGCAAAGGATTTGGCTGCAGGTGAATCCTCCTGGTTTATTATGAAGGGCATGCCCTCGTCGGACGCCTCGCATATACGCGGGTCCAAAGGGATTTTCCCCAGGAAATCAATCCCCAGTTCTCTAGACATTGCCTCCCCTCCTCCTGTTTTGAAAACATCTATTCTCGTCCCGCAGTTGGGGCATATTAAGCCACTCATGTTCTCAACCACGCCTATGACCGGTATGTTAAGCTCCCTCGCGAACATCACCGCCTTCTTAACCACGTCTTGAGAAACCTCTGACGGTATTGTGACGATGACCACGCCATCCATCTCCGGCAGTAGCTGCATGACGCTTAGCGCCTCGTCACCAGTTCCGGGAGGCAGGTCGATGAGGAGGAGGTCGAGCTCGCCCCAAGTAATGTCGGACAGGAATTGTCTGATCGCCGACATTTTAAGGGGGCCGCGCCATATAACCGGTGTCTCCTGACTAGGCAGTAGGAAATCTATTGAGACGACTTTAATCCCTAAGGGGCCTGTTGCGGGGAAGGCTCCGATTGGGCTTATTCTGAGAATATCCCCCTTCATGCCAATCATCCTAGGTACGCATGGGCCATGAATATCTGCGTCTAGAATGCCCACTTTACCCGGAGTACTCTTCTTAGCGAAAACCACCGCCAGGTTCACCGTCACCATTGTTTTACCCACTCCACCCTTGCCGCTGATCACTGCAACCTTGTGCCTAACCTTGCTCATTCTCTCCCGGAGCCTTTTCTCCTGCTCCTCCAATCCTTCTCTTTTAAAACCAGTATGCTGTTCTTGCGGCACCCTACCCATGATTAGCGGTTTAAATCGTAAACAATATTTATATCTTCTGTTTAAAATCTAAACAATAATGGACCAGGTCGATAGGAAACTAATATCCCAGCTGCAGGTCGACGGCCGTACAACCCTAGAGAAACTGAGGAGAATAACCGGTTATACTAGCATGGGGGTTAAGAAGAGGCTTGAAAAACTCCTTGAGGAGAACGCGATCAAAGTGTCGGCTCAAATGAACCTGAAGCATTTCAACATGCGTTTAGCCATAGTCCTGATTGAAACAGACGGTTTTGAAACCACGCAGAGGCTTCTTAAACGCTTGGAGGAATGCCCCCGAATAATCTACATTTTCACGATGATCGGTGGATACAACATGATGGCTTTAATAGCGGCTGAAAACCAAGGAACCCTAGAAAGCATCTCCATGGGGAAATGCTCTTTGAGAAGCGGAAGGGGGATACGTAGGTCAGAGTTCTACCAGATAAAAGACATCGGCTATTCCCCGCTTATGCCCGTAAGAATAGGTTTGACACATAGGGGTTTGAAAGAGGCGCCGTGCGGCGTGAATTGCAATTCCTGCAACAGGTATAAATATGAGGAGTGCGTAGGATGCCCAGCGACCGAGTATTATCGCGGCAATCTTTAACCGTAATAGTTTAAACCAGGAGAAACTATAGCTCGCTGGAATGGTTTTTGATTTTAACTATGGCCTCCACTATATCATCCATGTCTTCTCTATCCCCTAAGAATATTGATTGCGGTAACGTAACGGCTTCCTGAATAGCAGCCTCCGCCACAGGATACTTTGGCTTTCTTACTATTCGCGACCCAGAGCCGTGGGCTGTTAACGTCATGTTGAGAGGCGGGTGGTCTATTCCTCCGCATGGAACCCCCTCAGCCTTAAGAGCCTCCACGAACCTCCCAACAGAAACATTTCCAAAGCATTTCGAGTCATATTTAAACAGGTATGGCCAAGGCTGGTGTCTGGTTAGCCTTTCATCTATCTTAAGTGGAGTGACCCCATCGATTTCACTCAGCCTCCTGCTTAAGTATTCGCTGTTCGCCTGCCTAGTTTTCGTCTGCTCCTCAAGCCTTTCCAACTGGACCAGCAGTATTGCTGCTTGAAACTGCGTCATCCTGAAATTCCACCAGTTCCACCAATAGTCGATCCCCACGTTGTACACGTCGTCTCCTCTTATTCTTCCGCATGTTCTTAATGCTCTACATCTCTCAGCGTAAAGCCTATTGTTGGTTATTATGATTCCCCCCTCCCCCGCAGTCATGAGCTTACCCTGCTGGAAGCTGAAGCAGCCAATGTCTCCAATCGACCCCGCCGGCTTATTTCTCCACATGAAGCCATGGGCTCTCGCACAATCCTCTATTAACGCAAGACCATGATTCTCCGCGATTTCTGATAGCTTATCCATATCTGGAGCGCCTCCATAATTGTAGACTGGGATTATGGCCTTAGTTCGGCTCGTAATGCTGTTTTCAACCTCTTCAACGCTCATGCAATATGTCTCAGGATCAACATCCACTATGACTGGGTTTCCTCCAGTCATTAAGACCGCGCTTCCCGTCGCCCAGAACGTGAGAGCAGGCACTATCACTTCGTCTTCAGGACCCACTCCGATTGAAAGGAGAGCCAGGTGTAAGGCTTCTGTACCGCTTGAGACGCAAACCCCATAGTCGCAGCCGTGGAACCTGGAGAATTTTTCTTCAAACTCTTTTTCCCTTGGCCCGCTTTCCCCAACCCCTCCTCCCCAAAACCTGCTTTTCAAAGTTTCTTCAAGGGCCTTCAACTCTCTTTCGTCGTAGACTGGCCACGCCGGCCAAGGCTTGGTTCGAGTTGGTTTCCCCCTGTTTACCGCCAGCATACAAGTATTTCTGCAACCATTCATTTAAAGCTTACCACTAACTGGGTTGAAACCATGCTATTGTAAAAACACGAGTGGATGAGCTGGTTTTAACAAGGGCCTTAGGGGGTGGGGTGGTTTAATGATTCTTGTTTCACAGTGTCATAGATTGCAAGTATGTTTTCTAAGGAAGTGTCTGGTTGCAGGGAGTGTGAGGGCCCCAGGATTAGCCCGGTTGACCCGAGGCCCCTAATTCTTTTTCTAACCTCTTTTCTCACGTCCTCGACGCTCCCGAAGGGAAGCGTTCTTTGTATCGAAAGCGTTCCTTCGAACGCCATCCTGTTTCCGCATAGTTCTCTTATCCTGACGGGATCCATGGTTTCTGGTTGAACCGGGTTGAGTATGTCAACACCTATTTCAACCAAATCCTGAATTATAGGCTCAATCCACCCGTCGCTGTGGAAGAAGAAATACTTACCCTTAGTATGGATTAAATCCGACAGGAACCTGTACCTAGGTTTGAGAAACTTTCTCCAGATGGTTGGAGACAGTATCATGGTGTTCTGAGCACCCACATCGTCACCATCATAAATGACATCCACGTCAGCTTCTAGTAATAGTTGTGCCTGTCTCAAACGTATATCGTTAAGCATATCGAGAATTCGTTCCACTTTGGGGTCGTTCCTCCTCATCATCACCATGAGCTTGTTGAAACCTGTCAATTGCCACGCGATTTCGAAGAGGTGTATCACGCCGCCGTAAACGCAAAAATTTTCATTACTCCTTCTATATTTTTCTACATGTTCTAAAGAGCCTTCGTCAACGTCAGGCCAGCTGTAATCTTCAAGCTCTATAGTCCTTAAAGGATGATCGACATACTGATAGGTATAGGTTTTGTTCGACCATTTACTTATTATTCCCCACCTATCTTTCCTAAGCTCGTACTCCCCACCGTATCCAATCGTGTAAGCAGCCTCATACGGTCCTTCCTTGACTTCGACTCCCTCGGGAACATATCCACCGGTTAAGCCGATAGCTGGCGCAAACCTAACATCCACATCAAGTTTGGAACAGATATTGTCGAACCCGTTGACGTTAAGGTGTTGCTCAAGAATGGAAATGACCTCCGGCCTTGCTCTAAGGACGGTCGGTACCTTGTCTATTTCCTCAAACTCGATAGATTTGATGCATCTTTCTCTCGGATTCATCTCGAGTTTTTCTGATTATGCTGGATTTAATCTTTTCAAAAGGATTAAAACTCAGGACATTCCTGATTCGGCATAGCGTCGATCTAGCGAATAAAAGAAATTTAGGCTTGTTCAGCTGATTTCAACAGGCATACCTATTTCACTTGACTTAATAATGGCACTTATAACTTTCGTTACGATAAGACCATCTTCACCGGTTACTGGAGGTGTTGAATCATGTATCAAACAGTCTACGAAGCATTCTAGTCCAGCCTTTAGAAACACACTGATGTTTTCAGATGGCAAGACATACACGTCTGGAAACATCATTCTATGTTCGTTCACAATCCTCATGCTGCCGTGGTGCGTCCTATCTATTCTCAATGCACCCTTTTCCCCGAAAATCTCCATTTTAAAATCCACTATGAATGGCTCTCCCTTTGGGAGAATCCAGCTGTTCTCCATCACAGCGGTGATTCCATTTTGAAACTCGATTACAGCCTGGTAGAAGTCTTGGGTCTTGATTCCCCTTGCGTTCAGCACAACCGACCTTGAAACCCCGAAGACTCTTTTAGCTTCGTCATTGAACAGCCATCTCAGTAGGTCGAAAACATGGCTTCCGAGAAACCAGAGAACATTAGTCTTATCCGACCATTTTATCATTTCGGTTGGAACATATATTGTGTCGCTTAGACGCGCGTACGCGTTAATGATTTTACCTATCCCACTGGCCTCTATCGTGTCTTTAGCTAACCGGAAAGGAGGGCTCCACCTGTTGCTGAAGTTGACCATCAGCTTGAGGCTGCGTTTACTCGCCTCGTCGACTATCTTCTGCGCGTCAGACACGTTTGTTGCAAGAGGCTTTTCTATGAGAAGATGCTTATTGTTTTCAAGAGCCGTGAGAGCAGGCTCTGAGTGCAGGTGGTCCGGCGTGCAGACGGATACCGCTTCAATATCAGGATCCTTAGCAAGGTCTTGAAAATCAGCGTATATTCTTGAGACGCCGTATTTTTCTCCAATCTCTCTAGCCCTTTTCTCATTCAGGTCGGCGACTGCCAGAACCTCGGCGTGCTCTATCTTTTTGAATGATTTTAACTGTTGCTCGCCTTGGATTCCAACTCCAACAATTCCTATTCTAACCTTCCTCATGAAGAAAACAATATTGGAACCTATAATAAAGGTTTTGAGTGTAAACCTGCTTTAACATGCTGCTTAAATTTAGAATATGGAGACGTTAACCTTCCCTTCTATACGGTGCGCCCAGTGCTGCGGGTGCGCCAAGCCTTTTTCTCAATAAGCCCAGTGAGCTGGCAACCAGCACTATGATTGTGGAAACATATGGGAGCGTGCCGAGCAGGCTTGCCGGAACCCCGTATTCCTGAAGGTGAAACTGGAGTACTTCAACCCCTCCGAAAAGGTATGCTCCAATCAAGCTTCCAAGAGGGTTCCAAAGGGAGAATATTGTGAGCGCTAGGGCTATCCATCCTCTGCCCATCATCACGCCCTCCCTCCAGCCTGGAGTATAGGAGAGGGTTACGTAAGCGCCGCCGAGGCCGCCAAGTATTCCACCTAGAAAAACACATAAGTATCTTACCAAGTACACGTTGACTCCTGCAGCGTCTGCAGCCTCAGGCTTCTCCCCTACGGCCCTCACTGTTATTCCAAGCCTTGTTTTAAACAGGATAAGCCACATTAATATTGAAAGCACTATTCCCAGATACACAACCGGGTCATGGCAGAAGAGGCCGCCTGCCAAAGGTATTTCTGACAAAACTGGTATTTGGAGGATTGGAAGGCTGTCTCTAAGGGGCTGCCCTACGTATTTTGCTCCCAAGAGGCTGCTGACTCCTGTCCCGAGCATCGCGAGAGCTAGGCCTGAAACAGTCTGGTTAACTCCGAGGCTTATGCTTGTGAACGCATGTATGAGAGAGAATAGGCCTCCGGCTAGCATTGCTACAGCCAGGCCAATCCAGACTGACCCTGTGAGCCATGTTGCGGCAAAGCCCGCTAAGGCTCCCATCGTCATCACGCCGTCGAGTCCAAGGTTTAAAACCCCGGATCTTTCACAGTATATTTCTCCCAGAGTCGCGAGCATTAGCGGCGTTCCGGCTCTAACGGCTTCAGCCAGTATTGAGGCAGCTATATCCATATTTTTCTACCACCTATTTTAAACACGATTCTGTATCTAGCCAGAACCTCGCTGCTGATGATGAAGAGGAGAATCACACCGTTGAACACGTATACAAGGCTGGACGGCAGCCTGAGAGAAACCTGTATTGCGTCACCCCCAACCATCAAGCCGCTTATGAAGAATGACGCGATGAGCGTCCCCAGAGGGTCAAGTCCCCCGAGCCAAGCTGGGATTATCGCAGTATAACCGTAGCCGGGGGATATTCCTCTTATGAGACGCGCATGTATGCCGGCGACCTCCCCGACTCCAGCAATTCCTGCAAGCCCCCCGCTAACCAGCATGACCAGCAGGATGTTCCTGCTCACGCTTATCCCAGCATACTTAGCTGCCTCCGGATTACTTCCCACGACCCTGATCTCATAGCCGATCTTCGTCCTCTTCATTAACACGTATAGGATGAGTGTCGAAGCCGAGAGCAATATGAGAGTGTAGTAGTGTATTCTGGTTCCCCCTAACGTGGGGAACCTAGCGTAGCTGGGGAAAGGATCGGTCTGGGGAAACCCCCATTGCGTTAACCCTCTCCATGGACCCGTCACCACGTAGTCCAACAGCTTTAGCGATATGTAGTTCATCATGAGAGTTACTATGACTTCATTAATATTGAGCCCTGATTTCAGCAGAGCCGGCAACAATGCCCATGCCGCCCCAACGATAAAACCTGCAAGCAACATCACAATGATGATTACGCTTTGCGGAAGACCAGAGTATAGTGCTATCCATGTTGCAGCCATGGAACCCATTATCAGCTGCCCCTCGGCGCCTATGTTTAACACTCTCGCCTTATAGGCGAAGGTGAGTCCGATGGCGCATAATCCCACTGGCAGTGTCTTCACGATAGTCTCAGAGAAACCGTACGGGCTTCCAAAGCCTCCTGTAAAGATCCTTAGATAGGCGTCAACCGGGTTCACGCCGTAAGCGGCGAATAAGAGGCCTATAAACGGGAGGGACAGTAGGATGGCGAGTATTCTGGCAGATATGTTGATCCTCCTAGATACGGTTGGCCTTCTCTCCAGCCCTATTTCCAATCTTCGCACTGCTGCTTAAACACGCGTATTTTAATACTTCGCTTGTTCATGGTTACGCTGCTCCTGCTGTCATTGCAAGCCCGACTTCGCTGATCGAGGCTCCTTCCCCAAATTCTCTGACTATTTTACCCTCCTTCATCACAAGTATCCTGTTGCTTAAAGCTAAAACCTCCTCCAAGTCTTCGGAAACAAGGAGGACACTAGCCCCGGCTTCTCTAAGCCTGTGGAAGACCCAGTGTACATAGTTTGTGGAAGCAACGTCTAGGCCTGAGGTAGGGTTGCTTGCGACAAGTATCTTAGGATTTATCGAGAGCTCTCTTGCCACTATCAGTTTCTGAACGTTCCCGCCTGAGAGGAGGCTTACTGGAGCATTCACGCCCGGTGCAACTATCTCGAACTCTTGGACGAGTTTTTCCGTCTCCTTTTGAATCGCCCCGCTATCCATAAATATTTTCCTTGAAAACTTTTCCCCGTAGAGCTTCATAATCATGTTCTCTGCAACACTGAGATCGGGTGCAACACCATACCTAAACCTGTCCTCAGGGATGTGGGCAACACCCAGCCGGATAATATTCTTAGGAGAAGCATTCGTAACATCCACCCCCACCATTTTCACGGTTCCTTTTTCAACTCTCCTCAGACCCGTGAGGGCTTCAACAAGCTCCCTTTGACCATTCCCCGCAACCCCCGCTACACCCAAGATCTCACCCTCTTTCAGAACGAAGGAAACATCCTTGACAGCTATGAGCCCCCTGTCATCTAAAACCCTTAGATTCTCAACTTCTAAAACCGGCTTACCGTCTTTCTTAAAATTGTCAACCCTGGGCCTGAACTCCAAAGGCCTGCCGACTATCATGTTAACCAGGTCGAGTCTACTTGCCTCACGCGGCTTAACTTCAGCCGCAACAACCCTCCCCTTCCTCAGAACCGTTATGGAATCACTGGCCATAAGTGCCTCGTTAAGCCTATGTGTAATCAGGATGATTGACTTGCCTGTTTCAACCATCCTCCTTAAAGATTTGAAAAGCTCCTCTGACTCGACGGGTGTTAAGACAGAAGTAGGCTCGTCCAAGATCAGGAGTTTAACATTCCTGTAAAGCGATTTCACTATTTCAACCTTCTGCTGCTCCCCTGCTGAAAGCTGCCAGATTTTCGCATCAAGATCGATCTTTAAACCATACGTCTTAGAAAGATACTCCACTCTGCTCCTAATCCTGTCAAAACCTGTCCTTAAGCTGTCCTCGACAAAAAGTGCAATGTTCTCCAAAACAGTAAGCTTGTCCACAAGCATGAAATGCTGGTGAACCATCCCTATCCCCATTTTCAGCGCATCTCTTGGTGAACCTATGCTTACCCTACGGCCCTCCACAATTATCTCGCCAGCGTCAGGCTTATACATGCCGTAGAGTATTCTCATAAGGGTTGTTTTACCCGCGCCGTTCTCGCCTAGAAGAGCATGTATTTCCCCCTGTCTAACCCCGAAATCAACATTATCCAGCGCGACGACCGTTGGGAACCTTTTAACAATCCCCCGCATTTCAACAAGATAATTAGAATTATTCGCCAAGCCTTGTCAACATCCCTTGGAGAAAAAAACGAGGTGGAAAGACGTTTCTCGAATCATCCTGACGGCGATCCTATTATGTTATCCAGGAACCAGTTCATTTCCTCTGTGAAAAGCTGGGCTATAGTCGCCCTCTGGCCCGCTGGAATCTTAACGTTCCCAGCCTGATCTCGAATCGGGCCTGTGAACGGGTCGAAAGGCACGTTGGCATCCTTCATCAGCGTAAGCCTAGTCATAACAGCGTCATACACGCTTAAAGGCTGACCCGGCAGATACTTACTCTTCAACTCGTTAACGAACTTCGGGTTTACCGGTATTCCAGGCTTACCCCCGAGTTCCACCGCACTCTCCTTGAGTAACCAAAGGTAGTCGACATTAGCCAGGTTAGTCTTATTGTAGATACCCATTCTGATCTTCATAAGTATGTCGGCATAGATAACCTCCCAGTGGACTATCTGGCCGCTCACCACGACATCGGGACCAACATCCTGCATCGGGCTGTAGTGAGAGAAAACGTAGAGCGTCTTTCCCTGCCGGTACTGTTCCTGAGCGAACTCAACTATGGCCGTGGAATCCTCCGTGAAGGCGATTGTATCGACACCAATACTCACTAGTGCCTGAGCAGCCTCCCTAGCGTGAGTCGGATCATACCATGCGAAGAGCCATCTCACGTAGACCTTTGCCTCAGGATTAGCCTCCTTAACACCTAGTGCGAACGCATTGATATGCCTGAGGACTTCCGGTATCGGGTAGGCCGCCACATAGCCAACCTTGTTACTCTTGGTTAAGGCACCCGCCATCAACCCGTTCAGATAATAAACCTGATAGAAGTCCGCAAAGTATGTTCCAGAGTTAGGAGCTCTTTTGAAACCACTGCAGTGGAAGAACATTTTATCAGGATATTTTTGAGCAACTTCTATCGTTGGATCCATGAATCCGAAGCTGGTTGTGAAAACCACGTCAACATTCTCCTCAGTAACAAGCCTCTCAATATACCTCGCAGCCTCAGCCTCTGGAACAGACTCTACGTAAACTGTTTCAAGCCACGGAAAGAGGTTTTCAACATATATCTTAGCCTGATGGTGTGCAGCAGTCCAACCGAAGTCTTCAACGGGACCCACGTATATGAATCCTGCTTTAAGCTTTCTAGTGATTGCGCTGACGTTTTGCTGAAGCTGGTTGTACAGTGTCTGAAGCTGGTTGTACGATGCTTGAAGCTGGTTGTATTGAGACTCAGAAACTTTACCCGCACCACCTATAAAGTATCCTGCAGCCAGCCCTATGATGAGAGAGATTGCTATCAGAAGAATCGTCATTCCGCCAAACTTTGACTGGCTCATCTTAGGTTCGAAAAGCCGATAGGAAGCGTAGCATTTAAATTTTTACAATAAGATGGGGGGTGTGGCATGCAGAATTAACACGGAAATGTTAAAATCGAGAGGGATCTGACAGCGACAGAACTGGTTGTCAAAAGGAATCCTAATTGCGAACAAAAGATCAGCCAGAATTTTCGGTCGCATTGCTCCATATTTTGAAGAATACTCTGCTACCAGTAGTTCAATGATTATTCGCAACAGTCACTATGATTCTGCAAGAAGACTTGCAATTTTTACCCTTGAACACAACAACTATCTGCACGCCAGCTTCCTGATCCGGTCTAGTTCTAAACTTATCCTTCTCTTGTAGAAGGCTAAATCCAGTTCTCAGCTACGACTTCCACTGTTCTCTCAGCCAGTTCAGATATCCTAAGCTCCTTCAAGCCTGATAGTGCTGAATCCAAAGTGTTGTTCAACGGTGAATGCCATTTCTCCGGTATGCCTTTAAAGCCAACCATGGTGCCAACTATAGATCCCACTGTCGCCCCGTTGCAGTCCGTGTCAAGCCCACCGGACACGCTTAAGCATATGGATTTCTCGAAATCTCCCTCACCATAAAGCAGGGCGAGAACAACTATCACCGCGTTGTTTATCGTGTGAACCGGATGGTAACGCCCATACTTGGACATTGCCTTCTCATAAGCCGAGTCAAAGTCCCCATGCTTCCTCCAAATGTCGATGCAGCACCTTACTGCTTCAGCCAACCTGCTTTCCTTGGGTATGCATGAGAACCCTTTCTCAACAACTTCCACCGGTTTCGATTCAGCGAAGGCTGATGCAACCATGGCTGCCACCAGCATCTCGCCGTAAACCCCGTTCTTAACATGAGAGAGTCTAGCATCCCTGTAAGCCATCTCTGCTGCACACCAAGGCCTCATCGGGTTTGCGTATCCCCATGGGTCCGCCCTTATTTGGGCACCTATCCACTCTCTGAAAGGATTCCAGAAAGTTGCTGTTTCAGGAGGCTTCAGGCCGAGTGTAAGGTTCCTGTAAGCCTCCCTCTCAGCAGTGTAGGTAAGGTGGAAGGGCAGCCGGCTCAACCATTCTTCAGCAACATCATCCGTAGTAAAGCTGAAGCCCCTCCTCTCCAACACTAGTAGGCCCAGTATAGTATAGTCTAGATCATCATCTCTCAGAGCCCTGTTCAAGTTCCCGCGAAGCCCGCCCACCCTGTAGTATCCTTGAAGCCCTTTCTCAACATGGGGAATAAGCTCGGGAACATAGTAGTCAAGCGGATAACATCCAGCCTTCTTAAGATACTCTTCTATTCTATTCTTAGGCCAGCCTTCCACAGGCTTCCCAAGCATGTTTCCCGCTATTCTTCCAAACCAGGCTCCCAGCATCCTGTCTCGGAGCTCATGCCTGCTTATCCACGCCTCCTCATCCTTAGGCGGGTTCGCACTCCTCCTTATTTCCTCTAGGCTGTCTGGTTCAGCATACAGCCAACCAGCCAAAGTGGGCGAGGACAACATCTCCTCGTAAAGTTCATCCAGCTCCCTGTGCCCAGCTTTCAACTCGTCGAGCGAGGCTAACTTCTCCCTGTATTTTTCCACATCCTTTCCTTCCTCTGCTGCCTGAATAAGCTCAAACCTCAGGAGATCTATCTTCCTTCTAACTGTTAACATGTATCGATAATCCAAGGAAAACAGTTAAAGTTTTCGAACAGCCCGGGAGCACCTTCCCTTCGAGAATTTTTTCTTGCTAATCCGTTCTTTTCAGCCTATACTCAACTCTAATCTTCCCCGGCTCATATTGTTTAAAGTTTAAAATCTCAGTGCTCATGTCGACGAACCTCTGAAGCTCATATATGAAGTCTTCAAGATAATCGTAGACTCCACAGGTCTGGCAGAAAGTTCCTTCGAAATCAATAATAAGCCCATCCTCCCGAATCTTGATGAGTCTAGCCTTAGCCTCTGGGCTTCTATACTTGTTATACTCGTCTACGGCTTTTAACACTGCTTCCTCAAGCTTCTCCATAAGCTCTCTACAAGCATAACAGGTTTATAAGAATAGGGCTTGGTTTCTAGTATACAGCTGAGTACTGCGAAGCTTATTTTAATATTTACTCTTGCCTAGCCCTGGCAACTATAGATTCAATAAATAACGTTTTTGACTCGGTGTAGGCAACCCGATTAAACCGGTACCTCGCAGCCATTTTTCTCTTCATTTCGTAATATTGTTGTGCCACATCTGGATGGGTGCGTAGGAAGTCGCGGAATATAAGGTGTTTTTTAGCAAAATCGCTACCGTGCCTCACTAGATGCAGATGGTATCCTACACTGTGAACCCCCTTACCCAAGCAGTAATACCAATCAGGGTTTCCCTCCTGATGAGTAACATCAGTATACCCTATTCGCATAAGCAGAGGGATGCATTCATCCGCGTCTGATGCACCGCCAACGTATGCCATAATGTCAATAATCGGCTTAGCCCCTAATCCTAGCACAGCGGTGCTTCCAACATGCTCAATAGCCAAAACCTTATGCCCAATGACAGCCAGTATATTTTTCTTTTCCTCCTCGTATAAAAGTGGCCATTGAGGATCATAATCTACTATTACTACCGGTCCCGGCATATGCCTACTGCTTAATGAGAGTAGTTGAACCCATATTTATCATTATTGTTAGTCCCATTTTATTCAACATTATCTAGGACTTGCCCAAAGGGTTAAATTCCCGCATGCCTTAACAGGCTTATGAAAAAGAAGGTTATTGACCGAAGGCTTGTTTACGAGTTGCTTAAGCAGGTTCCAAAGGGAAGGGTTACTACATACGGGGCGTTGGCTAGGGCTGTTGGGCATCCTGATTCTGCAAGGGCTATTGGAGCATTAATGAGGAGCAACCCCTATGCACCGACTGTACCATGCCATAGGGTCGTGTATAGCGATGGAAGGCTTGGCGGCTACGAGGGCATGAAAGGAGTAGGGAAGAAAGCAAGGATGCTGGCTAAAGAAGGGGTTAAAGTTAAGAACGGCAGGATAGTTAACTTCGAAAAACATTATTTTGAGATCAGCCCCCAAACTCTATCTTCTTTTCCTTAACCCATTTGACCCATGATTTGTCTCCTATTCTTTTCCTTAAGGCTAGTAACCCCGCCCTCCTTAGGGATGTGACTATACCCCTAGCCGGGTCATACCAGTTTAGAAATTCGCCGCAAGGAAATTCTCCACAGTTACCGCAGTGCTCCACTCCATGCTTCTCCACGCATTGCCAAACTGGGCAGACATCCAGATCCATCTCCCTCAGAAAGAAGGGCTTCCCATTTGTCTCTACGCAGCCGGCGCACTCTCTACCATGGCTCTTACAAGCTTTGCAGTAAGCACCACACGGAGGAATGAAGCTCTCCATTATGATTCTGGGTCTCTCATCAGTATTTATTGCTTTAGGCAAAGAGAGAAAGTATCAAAACGCTTTCATAATATTACTCTTCTGAGCATGAAAACTTTAAACCAAATATTGGAAATTAACAAATGAGAGATATATGAGGAAGAAGAGGCTGAAGCTGCTTACGAGCAGTTAAGGCAGGAACTAGGAGATGAAGAGGCTGAAGGGTGAGTCAGCGGTTCGAGTTCCTAAGTTTAAAATAAATGCTCCTTCAGAGAATATTTAGGGGAAAGGCTGTTGGGAAGGTGTTTGATTTGCGGAGACGAGTCTCCTCTAATAGCCGGCCAGCTAGGTGTTTGTTTAAAATGCATAAGAAGAACGCCGGAGGAGGCTGGCGAAATAGCTAAGCGTGTTCACGATGCTACGAGAAGAGTCTTCGGGCTTCCGCCGGCCCCCCCTAAGGACCCTAATGGTTTACCATGCGGCGTCTGTGCTAACGAGTGCAAAATCAAGCCAGGGGAGAAAGGGTTCTGCGGGCTAGTTTTGAATTCTAACGGCCGTTTAACCAGGCTTGGCGGGACGCTGGAGAGGGGACTATTAGAATGGTATTACGATCCTCTTCCAACTAACTGTGTCGCATGGTGGTTCTGCCCAGGCTGCACAGGCGCAGGCTACCCTAAGTATGCCTACAAGCCGGGCGTTGAGGAGGGATTTTCGAATCTCGCCGTGTTCTATGGGAGCTGTAGTTTTGACTGTCTTTTCTGCCAGAACTGGCATTTCAGACAAATGTCTCAAAGCCTGAGCCCCCTCATAAGCTCTGAGGAGCTCGCTTCTAAGGCTGACCGGAGTGTTTCATGCATCTGCTTTTTCGGAGGTGACCCTTCCACGCAGATGATGCATGCTCTTGAAACCAGCCGGATTGCTCTTCAAAAAGCAGAGACAGAGGGCCGCATGCTGAGAGTATGCTGGGAGACTAATGGAAACATGTCTAGGGCTTTCGCCTTGAAGGCGGCGGAGCTTTCTCTTAAGAGCGGCGGCATTGTGAAGTTCGACCTTAAAGTGTGGGATGAAAACCTTAGCAGAGTATTGTGCGGGGTTTCAAACAGAGCTGCGTTTGATAATTTCAGGGAAATAGGTGAGAGGTTCTTCAAGCAGCGCCCTGAGGTGCCTATTTTAACTGCCAGCACGCTCCTTATTCCAGGATATGTTGACGCGGCTGAGGTTGAGGATATCGCCAGGTTCATAGCGGAGGTTAACCCTGGGATACCCTACACGCTTCTAGCTTTTTATCCGCGCTATGTTATGAACGATCTGGCAATCACAAGTCGGAAGCAAGCATATGAATGCTATGAGGTAGCTAAAAAATATTTAAAGAAAGTTAGGATAGGAAACTTGCATCTTCTCTCTGGGAAGTGATAATTAAGTTTTCTGAAAGCTGTAAGACGATAGTTTTTCAACAACCTGTTCGATTTTAAGCTCCTCCTGGCTTCCTGTCTCCATGTTTTTCAAAGCAACAGTGTTAGCCTCAACCTCCCTGCCGCCGATTAACGCAACGTACTTAACGTTTCTCTTCGAAGCATAGGAGAGAGCCTTGCTAACATCTCTTCTAGTGTAGTCAACCAGCGTCGGAACCCCTTTCATCCTCAACATGGCTGCGAGCCTCGCTGCGATAATATCGCCCTCCTTAACCATGCTCACGATCACGCAAACCACATAGTCTCGAGGAACAGCCTCCTCATCTATCGCAAGGCTTAATCGATCTATCCCGGGTGCGCAGCCGACAGCAGGAATATCCCACCCCAAGAGGCCCGCCAGCTTATCATACCTCCCGCCACCGTTGACAGCGATCTTAAGGTCTTTCACATAAACCTCGAAGATCATTCCGGTGTAATAGTCGAGGCCTCTTGCGAAACCCATGTCGACGAGGAACTCGCCCACCCTACTGGCTTTGGCAAGCTCTATTATCTCGTTCAAGTTCTCCAGTTGGTCAACCGCCTCAGGAATATCCTTCAAGACTACATTGGCTTTTCTAATGGCTTCATCCGGATCCTTGCTTTTAATCTCCCAGAGGCTTCTAATGATGCTAATGGCTTCCCCGCCCTTCGGGAGAGCACCAAGTATTTCGAAGGCCTCGGTAAGCCTCTCCTTATCTATCAAGCCTAAAACATTGTCCTGAACATTCTCCTCAATGTCCAGATGAGTTAAAGCTGCTCTTAAAACGCCTTCATGCCCTATCTTTATGTAGTAATCCTTTATCCCGAGACCCCCCATCAGCCTTGAAGAGATTTCGAGGATCTCCGCATCCGCCAGCGGGCTCTTAGCCCCAAATATTTCGAAACCACCCTGTTTAAACTCCCTGTATCTCCCGTATTGCGGCTCATCATACCTGAAAGCATTCAACACGTAGCCTATTTTTATCGGAAGCGGAGCGCTACGCAACTCCTGTACAACAAGCTTCACTATTGAGGCTGTTGCCTCCGGCCTTAACACGACCTCCCTGCCGCCGAGATCCGTGAACCTGTACATCCTGTGTCTAATCTCCTCCCCGGATTTCAGCTCGAAGAGTTCAAGGGGTTCTACAGCAGGTGTTTCAACCTCTTGGAAACCATATATTTTGAAAAGTCTTCTTATCTCGCTCTCGATCCTGTTCAACTTCGCCTTCTCATCCGGCAACAGGTTCCGCATCCCTCTCAGAGTAAGATTATCCTCTTTCATTGTTCTCCTCTAGTCTCTTTTCCAAGAAGGAGGGATGAAAGCATGTAATAAACTATCTCACTCCTCCTATCGACCGTAGCGATTATAAGCGTCTTCCTGAGGGAGTAGGAGTGTCTTAGAATGTTATAGAGCTTCATGACAGGGAGGGGGGTTCCTTCAGCAACCCCGTATACAAGGTATTTAGCGGGCTTCGAACCATAGTCACCAGCCTCGTAAACCTTAAAATCTATGTCAAAGCCATAGCCGTCCTTAACGACATACCCCTTGTCCCTCAGGTCCTTATATATAAGGTACCTCAGCCATATCTTACTGTCAGCTTTCTCAAGAATCTTAAGATACTGGTTGAACAACAATTGCTTAGACTTGTAGCTCAGAACGAGCTTATTCTGACTCATAAGGTAGAGGGCTTCGAAAGGACGGAGCACCACAAGATCTTCCCTAAACCTAAACCCGTAGCCTTTAGAGTCAAGCCATTCCACAGCTTCTCTATCAGTAACATAAACCTCGTCGCGGCTCTTCTCCGCAAGGATTGGAAACTTAGGTTCTTTACTGGTTTCCACGCTCATTCGGCCCACCGGCTGCTCCACACAATAGTTCAACTATTTCAAAGGCTGCAAAAGAGGCTTTAACCTTCTCGTTAATGAAGAATTCTGTAACCTTCTCCACCAGAAGGGTTTCGTCGAGCTCCTTCCCCTCCAACATTTTTTCAAAATCGCCGAGTTTTTCAGACGGCTCGAACATGAAGCTGCCAGAGATGCTAATCCTTTCCAGAGTCTTATCCTTAATTTTAACCCGCATCCTTAGAAAACCGTTTATCAATCTTTTGGAGAGTAAGATGGCGCCCTCCTCCCTCAAAACCGCTGAGTGTTTTAGTTGAACAGCCTCAGAGATAATGTTCCTCCTAAGCATGTTTCTGTTTCTCCAGAAAAGCTTCTTTTCTCCAAGTCCCAGCCTAAAAGCATTTATTTTAAAGTTCAAATCATCCGTCAACACTGTCTTGGCTGATTCTAAAAATACATCTGCAGAAACCTGTTTTTCTAAAACTTGGTCCAACCCTATGTAGTTCTCCTTAAGCATGCTAATCCTCTCTTTAACCAGTTGCTCCTTAGGAAATTTTAAGCCAGCCATCTCTTCATAGTTCCTCTTCAAATAGATCAGTGCAAACCAGCTTGAGGAGCTATCATTCTCCAAGTGCATCACTTCCCCAAGAAGCTTGTTGGAGCACAGTATGAGGTCGTTTGTAACATGAAAGTTCGGCACGCTATTTCTCTTCATCAAGGAGTTTACTAGAGAAAAATAGGTTTCGCTGTACTTCTCATCCCTAGGCGTTATAAGCGCGATTCCAACCTGGTTTTCATCGTGAAGCATCACATCCCCACCGTGAAGCCTAAAGAAGTACTTTAAACCCTTTTTACGCAAGTAGCTTGTTAGGAAATCCTCGTCAGCAACCTGGAAACACCCCAGACTGACAATCTTACTCTTATTACTGTGAAGAATAACAATAGGGTATTCAGGCGCTTTAGGCCTGTTGGAAAGCGCTTCGAAAACAGATAGCGCTTCCTCCATGCTTCTACCCTTGAGGTAAAGCAGCTTGGCTTTAAGAGCGTTGTTGGGGCTCGATGGGATCAGCCTCCTACTTCCTCTGGCTTATTTCCAGAGGCTTTTGATTTATCTCTGTAAATACGTATACGGGTGCAGCCGTCTTCTTCAGAAGCTTTTCCCTCCAATCCTTGCCAGTCGCAATAAGGATGAAAACACCCACTATATTAGCCTTAGCCTTCTCCACGAGCCTTATTAAAGCAATATCCGTCTCCCCAGTTCTGATAGCATCATCCACTATGAGAACATTATCATCTTTCTTCAACGCGTTCTTTGGAACATATAGAGAGCTTACAACAGCGGAGCTGCCTATGACATAGGTGGCTTCAAGAAAATCCTTCACCCCAACCTCCTTATACCTTTTAGCTATCACGAGGTCAGCGTTAAGCTCCTCAGCCACGAAAGAGGCGAGTGGAATACCGTCTACGGCAGCAGTCATAACCTTGTCTATCTTCCTCCCCATGAAGGGAATCACAGCCTTGTGACTGATGAGCCTTAGAAGGTTCACGTCCCATATTACGCGTGAAGAATCGAAGTAGCCGGACTCGTCGAGAGCAAGCCTGCTGGAAATAAGCTCCTCAAGCGGAATTTTCTCTGTAAGAACTCGGTAGAGCTCATCAGCCCTCTCATCCGAGGGCAGTACACTCCCATTAGCATACCTAGCTAGAACAGTGATAGGCAGCCCGGTGAGCTGGGATAGCTCATTATAAGTATGCCTGCTTTTAACCACTTTAAGCAGGTAAATCACGTTTATCTTCTTCTTAACCTGCTCCATCCGCGACCTGCTCATAACCGAGGTATGTTAAAAGCATCGGTATTTAGCATTTTCATTTGACACTCCCACGGCTAAAGCACGTGGGATTCCCGGTTTGTCGGCCTGAGGCTTCATCCTGCCGGGTTATGGGCTGTGTCAAGCCAGCCCCTGCCATACGCATATAGCGCATGGCCCGCTTCATTATGTTCATCGCTCCGTTGTAGTCTGCGTTACATGTGTAGTTGCAATGTTGGCACTGGAATAGGCTTCCTTTCCGAATCCCTCTGTTTCCGCATCTATGGCACAGCTTCGAAGTATTCCTCTCGCTTACTTTGAGCGCGCGTTTATGATTACAGGGAGCCCAACAAAGGTCTGCCACACGTAGTGGTCTGCGAGGAG
Source organism: Thermoproteota archaeon (assembly GCA_038850115.1). Lineage (GTDB taxonomy): Archaea > Thermoproteota > EX4484-205 > EX4484-205 > JAAOZP01 > JAAOZP01. Next base: position 52,195 of record JAWCMB010000004.1, on the reverse strand, counting down.
GCCCATAATATCGCTCCGACTAAGTTCGAGGGTCAGGAGACGATAGTTGAGAAAATGCTTAGGGAGATGAGGAAGTTCGGGGAGTCTGTTCGGCTCATAGATCAGAGACCATTAACAGTGTCGAGAGATGTCTTGGGATTGTGCGGAGCAATAGTCTGCCTGAGATTACAATACTCGAGCGACGTTGAGAAGATTGCAGATACGATGCATCTGAATGAGGAACAAAGGCTGAAGCTGCAGGAGCTTAAACGTGAAGAAGCGATAGTGTTATTGCCGGGAATAAATATGGCAGTACCGATAATGGTGCAGATATAAACGGTGGATTTAGGTGCACTAGAGGATTGTGCGAGAGCCCATGGCTTCATGTGGAGAAATAAGCCAGCAGGGTAGTATTCGTAATAAACCAAGAGGATTTACCTGCCACCAAATCTTTTGCTGAAATAACTGAGAAAATATAGGACTGCAATAACCCATCAGGTCCCTTGGGCTTTTACGCAATACTGAAAACACTCAACGTGCCGCTTGACACCTAATAAGCTTTCGGAGAAATCCAGAAATCTACGAGAACAGGAGTATGTTGAAAAATGGATAGAGAGAAACGGGCCCGCTGGGATTTGAACCCAGATCATTACAGCTTTCCCGCATTCTTCCCATCATGATAGAGGGTTCGGCTTTTTCTTTTTTTAAATCTGCCGCCATTTCTAGGCGTGCACTATCCAGGTTAGGCGACGGGCCCAAGAATCTTTTTTCAGGAAGGTTATTAAATTTTTCAGTTGCTTTAACAGGTCTTTTAGCGCGCTGCCAGTAGCTGGTGCTTTACATTATTCTATTAGTAGTATTGGTCTGCCGGGCTGTGCCGGAGGCTTTTTCTTAATCAGTGTCTCCAGCTCCTCCCTTGAAATCTCGTCCTCACTAATTATTTCAACTTTACACTTGAACTCTTTCTCAAAGAATGGTTGCGCCTCCTTCAGCATGTTCTGCTCACCTTTTTCTAACACTTGTTTTATAATAGTCCTGTATTCTTCCGTCATCGCCGGCAGATTCTTCATTACCTGGCCCATGAGTTTTCCAAGCTCCTCCTTGCTGACGCCGATCGCATTTCGAGTTAGGATCCTTCTTATTTTTTCAGGATTTTTCTCAGCTGCATCAATAATTTCTTTAAACGCGTTGTTCTTCCATTGCGCGGCGGTTATGAGTCTCAGCCGCATCAGTGAAGTTTTTTTCACCGCCTTCAGTATTTGATAAGTATCCTCCACAAGCTGTTCCAAGTATTTCTCTACAAGCAGAGGCTTCTCGTCAGCCTCAACATACACGGGCCACGGGTGGTTTGCTAGCAGATTCTTCTTACCCAGCTTGCTCCACAATTCTTCAGCGAGATGAGGCGTGAACGGGTAGAGCAGGTTGAGCCATGTTTCAACGGTTTCCCTCAAGGCTTCGGAATCTGGCTCCTTAACCCTCCTCAGATACCATCTTAAGTCGTTTCTTAAACCGTAAAGGGCTTCGCTAGTGGCTTCTCTTATCTGCATGTTTTCAAGAGCATCCGTAACTTTTTTAACGCGTTTCCTAACTGAGTTTCTCAACCAATCCTCCATATGCCCGTTTCGAACAGAACCCTTTCCTCCTACGAGCGAGAGGATGAACCCGGAGATGCTTCTCAACAGCTCGATGTTTTTCCTAGCCTTCTCGCCCTCCCAGTTAGGGTCCTCCAAGCCCTCTGCAGAGAGGAGTAGGGTTATTCTCGTCGCATCCGAACCGTATTTTTCAACAGCATCCCTCAGGGAGATGAAGACTCCTTTTGACTTATGCATGGGCTGCCCTTCTATTCTCAGGAAACCGTTCACCGATATCTGCCTAGGCCATTTCTCCTCGGGGAAAATAGCAATGTGGTGGAAAATATAGAATGTTAAATGGTTTGCAACGAGGTCCTTGCCCGAATTCCTAAGGTCAACCGGGTACCAGTAGTCAAACTCATATCTGAGCCTTCTCAGAAACTCTGCTGAGACGCCTGTTTTCTTCTCAACCTCCTCCGGCACGCCTACACCGAGCAACACGTAGTCGTAGAACTCTTCAGTAAGGTTTTCAGGCTTCAACATACCGTTGTTAACGTATTTTGAAATAATATAGTACGCCATGTACACGGTGGAGTCGCTCAGTGTTTCAACAATGTGGCCGGGAAGCCATGGAACAGGTGTTCCAAGCCCAGAGGTTCTTGTGAAAGCCCAGTCGTCATACCAGTTTATGAAATACGTGAAGTTCTCCCTAGCCTCCTCGGGGTATATGCTCATTCTTTCCAACGCTTTCAAGGCCTTAGCCTTCCATTCAGGCCAAGAGTATCTCAAGAGATACTGGTCCCCCAGGATTTTAACGTGGCACCTAGTACCACATCTGCAAACCACCGGCGACGGCAGCTCTAGAAAATCGTCTCCCGCACCCGTTTTCCTCATCTCCTCTATTACAAGCTCTTTAGCCTTCTGGACAGGCAGGCCTGAAAACCTGCCGCAGTTGCTGAGCGTCACACCCTTGTGAAACTCCTCTTTGTAAACTAGGCTTGTAGCCTCTTCCAGCTTAGGATCAGACTGATTCTTTATCTTAAGCTCCTCCACCAGCTTCTCAGAGGGATTTGAACCATACTTCTCGGTTGTTATCATTGATACTGGCTTTATCGAACGGATTTCACCGGGGTCGAGACTGTACTCCCTGAGAACAGCCTCGTTTCTCTTCAAGTCCTCAAGAGCCATGTAATCATACGGAGCGTGCGCTGGAACACTGTAGACTACGCCTGTTCCAATGTAAGGGTTTACGAATGAAGCCGGTAAAACCAGGACTCTAGTGCCTGTGAAAACAGCCTCAACCATCTTGCCTACGAGCTCCCTACCCTTGAATTCACGCATCTTGCGAACTGTCCTCATCTGGTCGACGAGCTTATCCAGAGTCTCAACACTAACAATCCATTTTTCACCGTCAACCATCGCCTCTGCGTAAAGAGCATCAGGGTTTATCCAAACATTCGTGACTCCAAAAATCGTCTCCGGTCTGAAGGTCGCTGCAACGAAATGAGAATCGCCGAATCTGAATTTGACGAGATAGAACTTCTCCGGGAAAACTCCTTCTCCGCTGAGCCGGTCATGGTCTCCAGTGGAACTCTTATCTCTTGGGCACCATACGACTGGGTGTACTCCCTTTGTAATGTAACCCTTCTCCTTCAGCTTCAAGTATTGCCATTGGACAAAAGTGCTGAAGCCAGGGTTTAAACTGGAAGTATGAAACTCTCTACGCCAATCTACAGCCAGACCATAATCCTTGAGGGCTGCCCGATTCTTCTCAGTATAATACTTAGCCAGGTAAACAGGGTCTTTGAAACGCTCTATCTCCTCCCTTGGAACACCATCCATCTTCTCAAGTATTTCAATGGTCTTCTCATCCCCCCGCCTTATCCTGTCAGAGATACCGGTTATAGTTGTCCCAGTCCAGTGGAATGCAAACGGGAAAAGGACGTTAAACCCTCTCTTACGCTTATACCTTGCTACAATATCTAGACGGGATAAAGTGTATGCTGTCCCAAGGTGAACTGGCCCACTCATATATGGGAATGGGAATGTCACGAAGAACTTTGGCTTAGAGGGGTCTGGCTCAGCCTCGAAAACCTTCTCCTCCTCATACGTCCTCTGCCACTTCTTCTCGATCTCTGAGGAAGAGTACGTGGATTCCTCCAAGGTTTTGCTTCTCAAGCCTTTGGATGATACTTAAAGATTTAGAGTGAGAAAAGTATTTTATCCGCTTTGAAAAATGCTGCCTACGGCTTTTAAAGCCTTTGATTGGAAGGTATTGGTGTCAACCTTGGCTGCTAAGCCACCTTTCGCGAAGTTTCTCCTGCCTCCGGCTCCTCCGCCGACCCCGATTTCGCTAAGGATGCGGCGCGCCAGCAGAGAGCAGTCAACACCTTTCTCCAGAACCTTTTCACCCGCGAACACGGCAAACTGGACGGTTGGGATGGGTGACATTACTACTGTTATGGAGTTCGGTTCCTTCTTAGCGATTTTCTCGCCGAGACTTATAAGATGGTTTATTTCAATATCTTCAGAACTATAGAGCACTATTCTAACGCCGGACTCCTCAACAGCCTTGGAAAGCAGCTGGTCCGCCAAAATGTCAAACTGGTTATCTAATATTCTCTCAATTTTCTTATTCAGGTTTTTCAGCTCGCTCCTGACCCTCTCAGCTTCCTGAACTATCTTATCCTTAGGAACACTAAGTATGCTCTCTAGGCTAGATATCTTATTTTCAAGCGACCTCACGTAATCCAAGGAGGAGACTCCTGCCCGGAACACTATTCTTTCAACACCATCCTGAATTCTCTCAACCCTAACTATCTTCACCAGTCCCACGTCACCCGTCTTGTTGACGTGAAGCCCACCGCAGGCCTCCGCGTCAAACCCGTCTATCTTAATGATCCTAAGCTCTTTACCAGGCACAGCACCGCCCTGGTATATTCTGAAACCATACTCCTTCTCAGCAATAGCCCTAGGTAAAACCTGTACTTTAACATCAATGTTTAACAGGGCTATTTCATTAGCCTTACGCTCTATCTTCTCAATCTCTTCATCAGTAAGTGGAAGAGGATGAGTTATGTCGAGCCTCGACTCAACAGTGTCTTTCTGGGCACCTGCTTGCCAAACATGGTTCCCAAGAACCATTCTGGCAGCAGCGTTTATAATATGTGTCGCCGTGTGAGCCCTTCTAAGCTGGAGACGCCTTTCAGCGTCAACAACCATTTTGACAACACTATCTACACTAGGAGCAGGCCCCTCTATGAAGTGGATTATCCGATTATTCGAACTCTTAACATCCCTTACCAGAGCCTCCTTCCCGTTGAATATGAGCCTACCGGTGTCAGCAGGCTGGCCGCCGCCTTCAGGGTAGAAGATTGACCGGTCTAGAACAACCTTGTCGCCGAAGACTCCTAACACCTTGGCCTCGAGTTCCAGCAAATCAGGATTCTCGTAGTAGTGTTTAAAGGTCTCGGAGAAAGCCTTCTCGTCGAAATCTAGAGTGACCTTCTCCTCTTCAAGACCCTTAGGCCGTTTATGTCTGGAGGCTATCATGCTGTAGAAGTCCTCCGGAATCTTCACTTCAATGCCTTTCTTAGAGGAAACATCCACAACCTGTTCAGGCGTAATGCCTTGAGAATCGTAGAGCTCAACAAGCTTCTCAACACTTATCGGTCGGGAATCTTTAATAAGAGACTCGACATGCCTAACCCCCTCCTCAATACTCCTCCTATATTTTTTAAGCTCTATTTCAACAAGCCTCAGAATACTGTCTTTAAGCTCCTTGAGACTCGAAAAATCCCTACCCCAGTAGTCAACCTCCCATGAAACCATGCCGAGTAGGAGAGAGTTAGCACCAAGCCTATCCAAAACCCTAGCCGTCTTCCTTATGAGCAGCCTAGCCAGATAACCCACGCCAGTGTTAGAGGGCACGACACCTTCTGAGAGAATGAACACTAGGCTCTTAACATGGTCCAAGGCCTTGAAAACATTCTCCATCGCCTCAAGTCTAGCTGAGCAGGAATCCGGAAACCCGAGATCCCTAACAATCCTAATCCTCTCCACCGAGCTGAGAAACTTGTTCTCAGAAAGGGAAACCCTAACCCCATACTCCCTGAGAAGCTCCGGGGGAACATCGATGTCTACCAGTTTAGAAGCCTCGTGGAGAAGCCTACCGTAGAAAGCATGGAAGCCGGTGGGGGCGCCGGTTAGAAGCCAATTCATCCTCTCCATCCCGTATCCTGTGTCAACTGTTCGAATAGGCAGCTCCGTTAGAGAACCGTCGGAGCCAACCTTATACCTCATGAAGACGAGGGTCGCAACCTCAAGGCCGTGTGAAATAACCTCGAAGCACGGCCCCGCGTTTCCACCCCCGCTCCAAGCGCTTTCAACGAAAGTAAGATCCTCACCCTTAACCCCCATCTCCCTGGTGAAGAATTCGAAGCCATATCTCACAGTATCCTCCTTCCAGTAGACCTCTCTGTCTTCGCTGTTGAAAGCATGGTGGCCGCCCATCTCGAAAATGGTGAGGTGCCTCCCAAGAGTCTTGCCAACCAAGTCAACGTCAACCAAACGTATACAGGGCTGGGAAATCACCAAGGGATTAGCCGGGGGAGGAATAATGCCATCTGTAACATAAGGCTGGAAATCAACTATGCTCGCGTCAGTAAGATACAGATCATCCCTCCACCTGCATACAACAGGATAAGGCGAGACAACCTCGTGCCCCCTGCTTTTGAAGAAGCTCAGGAAAGCACCCCTAACCTGGCTTAAATCATCCATATCCCTGCCCACCCTCCTGCCTATGAAAGTATAGGGCGAGCAGGGAGACTCTCCGCAGTTATCCCTGGACGGGTCGAGAGTCCAGTAGAACCTGCCGCATTTAACACACTTCCTTCTAGAGAACCCGCCTCTACTAAGGAACTCTAGACGATACTCGTCCTCTCCGAAATCGTGTTTCATAAAGTCTCATCCAGAGGAGAAAAACGTGAATTTATGCTTTCTCCCCAAGAGGGCCGGGTTAGAAAAACTGACGATTAGTCGGCTGGGAAGCCCAAATAATCAGCGCTTCTTGAAATAAACCCGTTGAACTTTCTAAAACGGTTCGACAATCCCCCTCATAAGGTTTTAGGAAAAACGGTTGTTTTAAACACTTAGAAAGCCCTTTAAATGCGGCCTGAAACATCCGGAAGGACAACGATTCGATGTACATCTTTAAACCTCCGAAAAAGCAAAATTAAAATAGAGGCGGCTGGGAATAAAATAGCCCAAGGCGAGGTAGCTCAGCCTGGGAGAAAATACAAATATATAGAAACATTAAATCCCAAGAGCGCCCGGCTGAAGACCGGGGTGTCGTCGGTTCAAATCCGGCCCTCGCCATAATCTCTAACGAGTTGTTTTCTAATTCTCTAAAAGACCATGAAAGCCCTTTTTAATCCTCATTAACTTTAGACGAACTCAACGTCTCTGGGACGATTAATACTATAGGCATTATTACAAATACTTCCATTAAGAGTGGCAGGATAAGAACCAGCACCTCCAAACCCTCTTGCCAGAGGAAGCCGCCAAGCAGGAAAGCCGGTACTGAAAGAATGTCGAATACACCTGTTATGCCGAACCACCTACCCCTTTTCTCCATCGGAACGGTTTCCCAAAACATAGTTATGAACGGTATGAAACTGAGATCAATAAACCCGCCTGTGAAGCCTAATATCCCTAATAGTCCAGCCAGCATAAGCATTTGAGGATTAGAAGCAATGATCAGAAGAATCGTGCCGAGGTATGTAAGCGGACGGATGAGGAGGAACGTTTTCTTACGCCCTATTTTATCCGCCATAACTCCTACAGGGATTTGTAAGATAGCGGACACCACTATCCCCATAGTGCCTATTTCCCCAAGAAGATAGGGATCAGCATTTTTCGTATAAACCATCCAGAGCGTGACAAAAGGCATTGAAATACTACTCCCGAAACGCCACAGCCCCATTAACAACATCCATTTCCTAAGACTGCTCTCGCCCCTAAACAGTTCTCTGAAGCCCTCGAGTAAACTCGTCTCGCCACCTTCCCCTCTCAACCTACTGACGGATGAGCGGACATGTAGCTCTTCAAGCTTAAAGATGATAAAAATAGCTGCTGCAATCATGGTTGAGAGCTGTATGAAATAAAGAGGTCGTATCCCCTGAACTGTTATCCCACCGTAGAGAGTCACGATCATCGCAGCCACCATAGGCGTCAAGAGAGAGGGTATTGCCCAAACCGTGCGTGAGAGCCCCATCAGTCGAGCCCTGTTTTCAGTCCTAGTGGTGCTTATGAAGACGATGTCTGCAAGCGGCATTATCAGCTTAAAACTCAGTTGCATCAGCATTATTGCAGGTAAAAGTGTAAGCCAGCTTGTTGCACAACCGTAGAGTGCAGAAACAACTGCGCATAGAACCAAGCCCGCCGCCAATATCCGTTTAACTCCATACTTGTCGATCAACCATCCTGCAGGAATCGAGACTGCTGAGGAAATCACGCTGCCTACACTGTTCAGCGAGCTTAGCTCGATCGGGTTTGCCCCTAAGGCAACAGCATAAAGCTGGTTATAGTTTAGTGTAAGACTATTCGCCCCATTATAAACGCCGATAGCTGCAAGAACCACCTTAAACCGTTTGTCAAGTCTCTTCAGAGGCGTGGCAATATCCTTAAAGAGTTTGGTCAACATTTTCAAACTCTTCATAATTCATTATAAGTCTTTAGATTAGCCTGGATAAAAACGAGTTTCAATAGTATTTCGATTAAGTAGAAAGGGGCGAGTAATTACTGCCTGTAAGCTCGAGAAAAATGGGTCGACCCGGATTCGAACCGGGATCTCCGCCTCGTAAGAGCGGCATCCTACCATTAGACTATCGACCCCAGTTTTTCAAAATATATGTTCGAAGCTTTATATTCTTTTCTCTCTTGTACTTCACGTCACAAAGAAAGGTTGCGGATTAGCGCGTTTACATCTCCCTTATCTGTCCAGAACCGTAAACCACGTATTTCGTAGTAGTGATTTCTCTCAGGCCCATCGGGCCTCTTGCGTGAAGCTTCTGCGTGCTTATTCCTACTTCCGCACCGAAGCCAAACTGACCTCCGTCAGTGAATCTCGTAGACGCGTTAACGTATACGGTTGAAGAATCCACTAAGCTTGTAAATAATTCAGAATCTTGGAGATTGCTTGTTATAATGGCATCTGAATGTCTAGACCCATACTTGTTTATGTGGTTAATTGCCTCCTCAACACTATCAACAATTTTGACTGCAAGCGTCAGATCCATATATTCCTCGTACCAGTCTTCCTCAGTGGCTTCAACGAGAGTTGGAACTATTTTCCTGCTTCTCTTACACCCCTTAATTATGACGTTATAGCCCACTAGAGTATCAACCAGCTGTGGAAGGTATTTCTCCGCTATCTCGCTGTGTACCAAGACTTTCCTGACAGCGTTGCATACTGCAGGTCTTTGAACCTTAGCGTTCACTATAATCTTAGTAGCCATCTCTAAGTCAGCATCCCAGTTCACAAAAATATGGCAGTTGCCGGCTCCTGTTTCGATCACAGGTATAAGTGAATTTTCCTTGACGAATTTTATGAATTGGGCACTACCCCTCGGGATTATAACATCTATGTAGTTGTCCTGCTTCAGAAGCAAGCCAACGAGCTCCCTGCTGGGGTTTTCTATGAGTTGTATTGCCTCAGGGTCGATAAGGTTTTTCACAGCATCCCTCATTATTTCCACCAGTATTTTGTTTGAGTTTAATGCTTCCGAGCCTCCTCTGAGGACGACGGCGTTACCGGCCTTTAACGCTAAGCCGGTTATTTCTACTGTAACGTTGGGCCTAGCCTCGTATATCACTCCAATAACGCCAAGCGGCACGCGGACCTTTCTTATCTCTAAGCCGTGTCTAGTTCTCCACCCCTCAACTATCTCCCCAACCGGGTCCGGTAGGGATGCAACCTGGCGGAGGCCTTCAGCCATTTCTCTAACTCGTTTCTCGTTCAGCAGCAGCCTATCCACCAGAGAGTATGAGGTTCCTCTGCTCTCCGCTGCTTTAACATCCTTACTGTTCTCCCGTATTATTTCTTCCCCGTGTCTCTCAATGTGTTCAGCCATTTTTTCCAACGCGGCGTTTTTAACAGGCGTCGGAGCAACTCCGAGTTTTAGAGAAGCCTCTTTAGCTTTTCTGGATTTTTCAACAACCTCCTCCATGCTCAACGCGGTTTTGAAGAAACCTTTCTTAAGACTTAAACCTTTTCCGTAGTGGGCGGACTACGGTGCCAGCGTTTTCGCCGCTCAGTATTTTCGCTATAATGTTTCTCTTCAAACCGTTGGCTATCACTGTTGTGACTCCTGATCTAGAGGCTATTGCCGCCGCCTGAAGCTTGGAAAGCATTCCACCTCTACCTAGGGCACCCGGAGACCCTGCGAAAGAAAGAATCTTCCTGTTAACTTTCCTAAGCTCCTTAACAATTTTGACGCCGTTTTTAGTAGGCATCATGAACCCGTCGACATCAGTCAGCATTATCAGCAGGTCGGCGCCTATTTTCGACGCTATGATTGCTGACAGCCTATCATTATCTCCGAACCTGACGGAGTCAGGCACGTAGGGGTTTATTGGAACAAGCTCTTTAACAGAGATAGCGTCGTTCTCATTTATAATGGGAACAACGCCCTGCTCCATGAGGGCGGATAATGTTCGCCAAAAATTCTTGTAGCGATACTTGTTCGCCAAGTCCTCCTCGGTGAGAAGTATTTGCGCAGTGTTTATTCCATACTTGTTGAAATGCTTCGTGTATAGTGCCATCAGGGTTGGCTGCCCTATGGCTGCGCAAACCTGCTTCATCGTAAGCTTCAAACTGCCCGGGGACGATTCTATCCTAAGCTTAGACAAACCTGTTGCAATAGCACCGGAGGTCACTATGACTACTGATTTCATCTTGCTCATGTTTTCCGCAATCTGCCTAACTATTTCCCTGACTCTCGCTTCGCTGATCCATCCTTTAGAGTTCGTCAGCACGCTCGTGCCGATTTTAACCACGACCTCGGGTTTACGAGTCAACCAGCGCCACTCGGTGACTAAAAAGGGGCTGAAACCCTATATTTAAGGAATACGCTTTGAAGTGTTTACTTCCTTACTGTAAGGCTTGCAGTCAAGCCTCCTACAGTCACCACGAAGACTCCTTCTTCAACGGTTTTCTCCGGGCCGTCCGTGTAGAAGCCCAGTTCGGAAACAGGGATGGTGAAGCTTACTGTCTGCGTCTCGCCTGGCTGAAGAGTTATTTTTCGGAACCGGTATAGCTTTTTCACAGGCGTTGATAGACTGCTTTCAACATCGCTCACATAAACCTGGACCACCTCACTACCGCTACGAGGCCCCGTGTTACTAACGTTCACGCTAATCGTGATAGTGTCTGTCAAGAGCGGCTCAGCCGGAGTAATATTGAGGCAACTGTATTCGAAAGCCGTGTAGCTGAGCCCATATCCGAATTCGAAAAGCGGGTCGTACTCCTCACCGGGTCGGCGGTCATAGTTTACCGGTTCTTGAACAGTAGACTTGGGCCATGAGCGCGACAGCCTTCCACTGGGATTGTAGTCGCCGAATAAAACGTCCGCCACACCCTGTCCCTCTGCCCCTGGGAGCCAAGCCATTAGGAATGCACTCCACTCCGGCAGCCTGTTTTCTATGCCCGTCAAAGGTCTGCCGGCAACCATTATGACGACTGTCGGAGTCCCTGAGGCAACCACCCTGTCTATTATCTTAAGCTGCTCCCCGGGTAGGTCTAGGCTCTCCCTGTCGCCAAGAAATTCAGCATAGGGAGTTTCCCCCACTACGACAATCCCCACGTCATAGGGGCCAGCTATATTGCTAGCGTTTTCGTCGAATATGATCCTGGTGCTCGGGGAAACTGTTTTCCGAATGGCCTCTAGAATAGTTGTTCCAATCGTAGTGTCGCCGCTGCTCCCCTGCCAGGTGATCGTCCAGCCGCCGCATTGGTTCCCAATATCGTTGGCGTTAGGACCCGCGACTAAGATCGTGCTCACGTTTTTACGTATTGGAAGAATACCGTTGTTCTTCAGCAGTACTATGCTTTCACGGACTGCCCGGCGGGCAACCTCCCTGTGCGCAGTATTACCAACGGCTGAAGAAAGGCTTTCATCCGCATAAGGGTTCTCGAAGAGGCCTAGGCGGAATTTCACCAGCAGAATCCTGTAAACAGCCTCGTCTATTCTGCTCACCGGGATCTCGCCGCTGTTAACAAGGTCTCTGAGAACCTCTTGAAACATTTTCCAAGTGTCTGGAACCATCGCCATATCTATCCCCGCCTCAATGCTTTTCTTAACCGCGTTCCTGTACGAGGGGTCAACCTGGCCCATTGCCTCCCAATCGGAAACCAGCAGGCCTTTAAACCCCAGTTCCACCTTTAAAACATCAGTCAGGAAGAACCTGTTGCCATGTATCTTCTCCCCGTTAATACTGCAGTAGGAAGCCATTACTGACCCTACTCCAGCGTTAACCGCACCTATGAAGGGCTCGAGATGCTTTTCCCGGAGTATTCTCAGCGGCCCTTGGAAGTCCCCCTGATCCCTGCCATTCACGGTTCCACCCGAGCCCATGTAATGCTTAGCCGTAGCCAGGACAGTGTCATCCTGGTCAAGCCCGTCGCCCTGGTATCCCTTAACCGCGCTCATCGCCATCATCTTAACCAGATACGGGTCTTCGCCAAAGGACTCGTATGTTCTGCCCCACCGGTCGTCCCTAGCGACGTCGATGCACGGTGAGAAAGTCCAGCGTATTCCTGTGGCCCTCACCTCGATCGCCGTGATGTGGGCACACTCCTTAACTAGTTCAAGGTTCCATGTCGCACCCATTCCAATGTTATGGGGGAAAATCACAGCCCCGTAAACATTGTTATGCCCGTGAACCGCGTCAATACCATATAGAATCGGAATTCCTAAACGTGTACCCTTAAAAGCCTGTCTTTGATACTCGTTGTACATCTTAGCCCAGTTGGAAGGAACGTTAGGAACAGGGCATGAACCTCCGCCGCTCAAAAGCCCACCTAGATTGTAAGTGGATATGTCTGAGATGCTGCTTATGGATTGCCGGTCCGGCAGGGTCATTTGACCGATTTTCTCGTCAAGCGTCATTCGAGAAAGGAGGTCGAGAGCCCTCTCCTCAGGCGAGAGGCTTGGGTTGCGGTATGCCGCGGTTGGGGGAGGAGGCTGAGGCGGAGAAGGCCTGGATATGAAAACAACCGCGAAGTAAACGCATATCACCGTTACAGCTAGAATTACGGCTCCTGTTACAACCTTTCTCGACACATCTGCTTCCTCTGATGTTTCCGTCAACACTGCAAGGATTGACCCCGGGAGAAAAATGAACAATACTGTTTCAAGCCTCCCCCTGGATTAAACCGGTTTCTGGGAGACCAGCCCGTAGGCCTAGAGAAACCATGCATAATGCTGAAAACATTAAGACCGGGAGACTCCTTTCCAATCCTTTCGCCAAGACTCCTAGAAAGCCCTCTCTTAAAACCCGTATTTAAACTATTTAATGCTGATTGAAAATCGTAAGCCTACAGCTATATTTAGCGTCTTTAACCGGTGAATCATCAATGGTTAAAGGAAGAACAAAAATAGACCGAGATGTAAAACAGGTGTTACGGTTTCCTCCCTATAGTGATGATGTAGAGCGGCTGCTCTTCATCTGGAAGGCTTAGGACAGTCTTAACCTGCTCATCGTAAAAAGCTCCGACAGTTACAACACCCAGATCCATGGCTGTTGCTTGAAGGCATATGTTTTGAGCAGCGTGGCCCGCCTCTAAATGCACGTACCTAATCCCTCTCTCACCGTATTTCCCTGTGGTCCGCTCGTACACTGCAGTTATCACAATGTCTACAGCAGCCTTCCCCACCCATGCTTGACCTAAGGCAGCATCCGTCAATCGAGCCCTCTTATCACCGTCTAGAACCATAATGATCTCATGGCCATCCGGCACATACTTGTAAACTCCCGGCGCAAGACCCTCCACGCTTCCGACCACCAGGTAGACCTCAAGAGGATAGAGGGCTCCGGCTGAAGGAGCTGTTCTTAAACCCTGTGGGTCAGTAACGCCTTGAGCAGCCCAGAGCAGTTGAGAAACCTCCTGCAGGGTTAAGCTGCCCCTAGCATATTCTCTAACGGATCTCCTTTTAAGCAGAGCCTCTTCAACAGAAACCTCACTCTCATAGCGAGGCTCAGGAAGTCTTAGTCTCGTCGCGTTAATCCAAACAGGAGTCTGGCTTCTAGCCGGGCGTAGGAAAAAGTATACGGATAAGGCAGCAATCAGAATTATTGAGGCAAATATCACGACTATTAAAACATGTTTACCCTCCATAACCAGCCTCATGATTTATTTAGAACAGAGAAAAGCTAATTAAACTTAATGTACGCAGGATGCCGTTTGGAAAATTCCAACCACCATATTAGTAGCGCGCCAGCCGAATAGAATGGGAATATCTTCGAGACGGGTTTCTAACTTGACTCATCCGAAAAACGATGCGGAGGGTGGGATTTGAACCCACGAACCCCTACGGGACGAGGTCCTGAGCCTCGCGCCTTTAACCAGACTTGGCGACCTCCGCGATTATCCTAGTTTTGAAGGGGTGCCTCAAGCGTATTTTTGTTTTCAGTCTCCTAATAAATTTTGTCGTCTAAGGTTTCCCGTTGATCATGCCTTCCCTGTTCATGAAGTCTATTAGGGCTTCCTCAGATTCGAATATTCTTGTCGAATAGTAGTTGAAAAACGGGCTTTCAGGCCCCTTGTAAACTACGAAAACCCTCTTATTATTGCTGAAACCATACGTCATTTCGGAGAGCACGCCGGGAGACATTACTTGCGAGAAATAGTAGACTACGAGAAAATCACTCTGGTCTATGAGCTGGTAGTCTCTTGCAACAATCTGGTCGAGCAGGTCTTCGACAACGTCTTCGATTTCACTTATATGGATCTCTATTTTAACGCCGTTCTCCTCAACTACCAGTTTTTCCCCCCCAGCATCCTTTAGCTCCTTAAGCTTGTAGAGCAGAAGGGAGTCTTCTATTTCACCCGGGTCGAACACTGTTAGGCCAAGCGTTCTAAGCCTGTTTTTAAACCGGTCTTTATCAGCGAGCTTAGCCTCTCGGTCCTCTATGTGTGTTATAGGGTAGCTAAGATATGCTTTCTTCGAATACTGTTTAAACATGAGGTTGAAGAGGGTTTCCGGCGGGGAGGAGAACGGAACAATGTAGAAGGGTCTTCTACGATAGTCGGCAATGCTCTTGGTTAAGAGGGTTTCCTCATCTCTCCAAACAAGTATTTCCTTGAGAGTTAGACGCCCCTTCCATTGTGCAGAGGATTCGAGCCTAATTTTAACGGGTAACGCGGAGTCTGCGATTGTTATGAAAGCGTCTGGAGATAGCTCGTTAAGATAATGAAAGTCAAACGCTTGGAAAACGTGTTTCTTCCACCTGAAGCAGGCGTGCGTGCTTATGACAATGTTCTCATAGTTTTCCGCTTCCCTAATTATTTGCTCGAAAACCGTTGCCCTCAGAAAGTTCAGGGATGAGGGGGATAGGTCAAGTATCTTATCCTCCTTTATCTCGACGCCGAGTTTCCTTGCTGCTTCGAACATCATGCTGCCCACCGAGAAAAGCTTAACCTTAGTACCCCTTGCCTCCGCGAATTCGACGAACCTTTTGAGATGGGCCTCCCGGCCACTGCCGCTGATTCCTGTTACCACTATCCTCAAATATCCTCTAAGAATTCTATGCAGGTCTTTAACTTAAAAGAGTTTATACTCTGCAAAATGGTGGAAGGAAGCTTCCAGCAAGAGTTAGCCTTATATAAGGACCTTTAAACCATGAGAATGAAATGAGAGTCATAATTACAAAAGGTTATGAAGAGATGAGTAGGAGAGCAGCGAAAATAATAGCTGAGCAGCTAAGGAGGAAGCCGAATTCTGTCCTGGGTCTAGCTACGGGCAGCACGCCACTCGGCACCTATAAGGAGCTTATCAGAATGTATAGGGAGGAGGGCCTAGACTTCTCGAAGGCAGTAACCTTTAACCTCGATGAGTACTACGGATTGGCCCCGAATCACCCTCAGAGCTACCATTACTTCATGTTTGAAAATCTCTTCAACCATATTAACATAAGTCATAGGAATATTCATATACCTGACGGGTTGGCTAAAGACGTTAAAGCTTTTTGCCAAAAATATGAGGAAGAGATTAAGAAAACAGGAGGAATAGATCTTCAGCTCTTGGGCATAGGAAGAGACGGCCATATAGCTTTTAATGAGCCCGGCTCTCCTTTATTTGGAAGAACCACGCTGGTAGCTTTGGCGGAGGAAACTATAAAGGATAATGCCCGGTTCTTTGAGAGCGAAACAGAAGTACCAAGGCTCGCTATCACCATGGGTTGTGGAACAATCATGGAAGCTAGAAAAATAATACTTTTAGCTAATGGCGAGGGAAAAGCGGACGCTGTCGCAGCTACAATAGAAGGGCCGATAACATCCCAAATAACTGCTTCAATACTACAAATGCACCCTGACACAGTAATTATCATCGACGAGGCCGCGGCGGCAAAACTAAGGAGAAAAGACTACTATAGGCATGTGAATAGACTGCTAGAAGAACAGGGACTCTAGACATCGTTAGCAGTCTGAATTCCCTGTTGATTAAGCAGCCAGCCGAGTCAAAATACTCAGTGACGCAGCATTGACCTGCATAGCATGCACGTGAGCAACGTTGTAGGGCCTAATTGTTTAATTATGGTTCTGACGTGATGCAGTATCCATTCTACCATTTCCGCAGACTAACGAGGTAGAAAAGCCTAAGCGCCGTGGGCAGGAGTCTCCGGCCTAATGCCTTTTGAACCTGCGCTCCCCGTGGAGGGGAACCGGGTCTCGAGCCCGGCGCGTTACCACTCCGCCACCACGGCCCGGCAGAAACATTCTCCTCCTGTCTTTTATGGTTTTCTGTCAGACTAATCCCCATCGAAGCCCGGAAACTTAATAAAGTAAAGGAGATAAAGAGATTTAACTGTGAAGGAGGGAACAACATGCAAAAGGCATTTCTGAACAATGGTGTTGAGATGCCTATACTAGGCTTTGGTACTTTTCAAATTACAGATCACGTCACATGTGAACAGTGTGTTTATGATGCAATAACAGTCGGTTATCGTTTAATCGATACTGCAGCCGCCTATATGAATGAAGAAGCGGTTGGTAAGGCTATTAAGAGAGTAGTTCGAGAGGGCATAGTAAAAAGAGAAGAACTGTTTATTACCACAAAACTTTGGATTCAAGACGCGGGCTATGAGTCCACCAAGAAAGCATTTGAAAAATCGCTTAAAAGGCTTCAGCTTGACTATATCGACCTTTACCTGATTCATCAACCCTTTGGTGATGTGCATTGTTCTTGGCGGGCTATGGAGGAGCTCTATAATAAAGGGTTGATTAGGGTAATAGGCGTCAGCAACTTCCAACCGGACCGTTTGATGGATCTAATTAATTCACACGAGGTGGTTCCGGCTGTGAATCAGATTGAAATACACCCGTTCTATCAGCAAACAGAAAGCATCGAATTTATGAAGAAATACAATATACAGCCAGAATCCTGGGGTCCTTTTGCAGAAGGCAGGAACAACATCTTTCAGAATGAAGTTTTGGCATCTATAGCCAAAAAGTATAATAAAACAATTGCACAGGTTATTTTGCGCTGGCTAGTTCAAAGAGGGATTGTCACGATCCCGAAGACTGTCCATAAAGAAAGGATGATTGAAAATATTAGCATATTCGATTTTCAATTAAGTCAGGATGATATGGGAAAAATTGCAATATTGGACACTAAAAAGAGCCTATTCTTATCACATAATGATCCGGAAACTGTGAAACGGCTTGGCACACTTAAATTGGATATACGGTAGAGGTAGATGAAACAGGAATAGAAAACGCAAATTAGGAACGAGCGAAATGATGATAGCATCTACTATTGGTTTGGGCTGCATGTGAATGAGTATAGGAAACAGTGACCTAGCAGCATGAGAATAGCGCGATATTATTACCGCCAATTTTACTTATGTTTTCTGCAGATTTAAACCTGAAACTTAGGAGAATGACTTCTCGCGACTCATAAAAGGCCGTTTAGAAGAGAGTCTTCCCTTAGGGCTTCAAAAACATGGTTTTGAGGCACTGAAAGGCTGTACTTTTTAGTTCTCCCATACCTACCCATATTAACAAGTTTAGAAGAGATTATACCTGCCGACTCCAGCTCGTTAAGCAGAGAAGAAAGCCTTCTGTCAGTTAAGGGTTCTAAACCTATGACCGCAACCAGGTTCCTATACTCAGCATACATTTCCCCGCTAGTGTGCTGAGCATTCTGATCCCTAAGATTTCTTAAAATAGAAACCAGAAGAATTTTACTCTGGATGGGAAGCGTTTTTATAACTTCGTTAACTTGGTCCCTTTCGATCTTCCTGAGGGCTTCCTGTACACACTCCGTTGTTATCACCGATTTACTGTCTCTCTCCGCCGTTTCGGCCGCTACCCTAAGTAGGTCAAGCGCTCTTCTTGCATCCCCGTGCTCAGAAGCAGAGAGTGCAGCAATATATTTGATTACTAGTGGGTCGCAAACAGTATCAAAAAACGCTTCTCTAGCCCTCTCAGTAAGGATATCGAAAAGCTCGTCTGAAGTGTATGGTTTGAAAACAAGCTCCTCCTCACTTAAAGCGCTCAATATTCTTGGATCAAGAATCTGTTTGAATGTTATTTCATTAGAAACCCCTATGAAGGAAACCCGGTGAGATGAAAAGTTTTCATTAATCCTTGAAAGTTCGTAAAGCAAGTTTTCTCCTTCTTTTTTGACTATTACGTCAACCTCATCTAAAGCAATAAGAAGGTAGAGGTTGTTGCCCTTTACATAATTGACAATTCTCCTGAAAACTTCTGCAGTAGCTAACCCTGTGAAAGGTACAGAAAGTCCTATTTGACGAGATATTGATGCGAGGATCCTGTATTCGGAGCCCTCCATTCTTGAATTAACCATTACACACCTTATGTTTGCTCTTAACTCAGTGGCTTTCTTAGAAAGAGTATTTAAAACAAATCTTACAACAGCTGTTTTCCCTGTTCCTGGTTTGCCATAAACAAACAGGTTGGAAGCCTTATTATGGAGGAGAAGAGGAGCAACAACTTCACCGATATATTTTATCTCGCTTTCACGGTGAGGAAGATGGTCTGGAATATAGTCATGCCTTAAGGCATCTCTATTGCGGAAAATGTTACTCTTTAAAAACATATTGTTGAATACCTTATTCAGTATTTCAGTACTTCCCTTCGCAGCCTCCATTGGAATGCTGGAGACCTCTTTCAAAAGAAAAATGAATTGGAGAATTGTTTAGAGAAAAAAATACAGAAAAATAATAAAGAGAAGAAAAGCACTCACACCCCTTAATTTCTACTCCACACTTTTATTTTTAAAAAATAAATAAAAATTTAGATAAATTATACTCCACACTTTTATATCTTAGCCATGAAGAAATAAAAAGCTTTCATTTATCATCCTTTAGTAAAAGATAAACTTTCTTTCTTCTATCTCTTTCTTTCCAAGTTTTCTTCAAAGGAAACAAAGGGGTGTATGTGCTTTATCTCACTCTTTTTCTTTGTAGATAACTTTTCTTTCTTCTCTTCTTTTTAGCATACTCTTTTTTCTACTTCTTTTTCTTCTTTTCTTTCTCTTTTTCCCTCTTTTTCCCTCTTTTTCATATATTTTCCGAGACCCCTCCTTTTCTACTGGAATCATAAAATCTTCACCCCTTTCTCCTTTTTGTAGAGGAAACTCTGTGAATTTTGCCTGCTTTCTTTAAAAGCGCTGCATTTAGAGCTTGTCAATTTCCACTGGAAAAACTGCTTGTTAACACTTATTTGTTAGCAATTCTACTAAAAGTCAGCAGACTGCTGTGATTAACAGGGATAACAGGAAAAAACTTGAGATCCGTTTTTCCGATGGTTCAGATACACTTGTATCTCTTAGGCTAGAGGGTAGCGGCCTTGACAAATATGCAGTAGTTCTTTCTAAGCTTCTTCCGTTGATGCTTTCCCAGGAGGCTCTTTCCCAAGACGTGGTTTCTTATATATCTTCAGAAAAATTAATTAAAAAACATGACGAGCAAGTCCTTGAAGTTTTACGCAAACAGGGAGAGATACTGAACAATATTTTGAAAGTTATTCGAGAGTTTAGAAACATGGATTTTTCATCCAAGGATGTTAAAATTAGGTATGAAGAAAGAATTGGTAGACCCATTCAATTAAGCACAGTCGCTACATACCTTATGAGACTCCACGATAAAGGGCTTCTCGTAAGAAGAAAAAGAGGCAAAGAGTATATTTACCAAGCTGCGACCATTCTTCTAAAAAATGAGTGATGGACAATTATTTTTCTGCAAGTCTGTAGTAGAAAGTCTTTCCTTTCCTCTCTCTTAACAGTATTCCGTTGTCTACAAGTTTCTTTAGCAATCTGCTCACATGCTCTTTTGATCTTCCGACATGCGTATAGCATTCACTTACCGTCAACGCTCCTTTTTTGTTGATCTCCTCTATAATTTTTTTCTCTGTTTCTGTAAGATACTTCTCCGACGTTGTCTCCCTACTCTTGCTTACTGTTAACGGTTTGGTTTCTACTCTTAGCTTTCCTTCTTCCACAGGCCATTCAAAATCTTTCAAATAAGTGATTATCTTATAAACCGCTTCTGTTAAGAGCCTTGCTCCCTTTTCCAGCTTCTCTGTTTTTTCAACTACCTCGTTAAGCCTTCTTTCTAAAAGTTCGTTCTTTTCTTTTTGTTCTAAAAGTTCGTTCTCAAGCTCGTTCTTCTTTCCTCTCCCTAGCAGCGGCGACATTCATTTTTGATGCTAAACTGATGCTATTATATTTTTACTTTTCATTAGAACATCAATCTTAGTTATTATGCCTTCTAAACGCCCATTTCTAGTGACTAAGACGGCATTATGGCCCTTCAAAAGATAGTCTACGACATCTGACACACTACTATCGGGCTCTACCATGGGATATACTGAGGAAATGGCTTCTATAACCTTTTTCTGATAAAATTTCTTAACATCTTTCTCCCTTGAAAAGGCCTTTAAAAGCTCCAGTTCTTCAACTGCCCCTATGGGGGTTCCATTTCTTATGACTGGCAACTGAGATATGCCGTATCTACGCATAAGTTTCACGGCTCTTTCAATAGTATCATCATGATTCACGACAATGACGTCACGTATGGCAATATCTATTGCCCTAGAACCCCTTTGCTTTTCTTCCTCTATTAGTGCGTCAACTATCTTTTTTAACGTTGAGAGACGTGGATCTACTTGCTGTTTTTCTATTCTAGCTATAAGTGCTTGGCTCACTTTCGCTTTTCTCGCTAGGGAACTCTGGGTTAAACCTCTCCTTTTTCTTTCCTTTCGTATCTCTTCTCCAGGTCTTTTAAGAAGGTTAAGTAAATCCAACTCTATCCTGCTATGAGTTAAATCAAGTATTTTTACTTTACTCTTTTCCTCAAGTCGACCACGGTTTTGAGCTTCTCTACAAGGGCATTAAGCAGGTCTTCATCCTGTTCCTTGACTTGCATCATTATGTCAGTTAATTGCATGATTGCACTAAATTGATTCGTATCCATTAACCCCACATAGGACATTAATATCAATGTAATAACCGCTTTTCTGACGTTTTTCTTCCCTTGGCTTAAGGTTCTGAAGAAAGCGCCTTTTGAAATTTTTCGGCCGTTAAGTTCCACATATCCCTCCTTCACTATCTTTCGCTCCATACTGTTAGAATACAACAACAGGGCGTTAAGCTGTTTTGAAGTGAGAATCGATTCCTCCAAGAGTTTTTCGACTATTCTGTCTATTTTCTCATCTACTTCCCGCATCTTTTCTATTGTTGTTACCTGGGGGCTCATAGTTATACTTTATCGTATAACTATGGCTGGACTTTATGACAATTCTCCAGTCAGACAGGGAAAGGGAAAAATAGGTGTAGGGATTAAAAATTAGAGAAATGGCTAGAAGAAGGAGAAGGGAGGCCAGAGTTGTTCGTAGGGTCATTCCTAAAATTTTTCCATGCCCGAAATGTGGTATTCAAGCTGTCTCTATCATCGAGAACAAAGATTCGGGAAATGTGAGGGTTGTTTGTGGCAATTGCGGCTTGGCAACAAATTTAGAGTATGTTAAGAACATGGAGAATGTAGATTATTTCAACAGGTTTGCAGACAAATACCATAGTGGCCAAGTGTCTTAGTCTCTTTTTAGATTTATATTGTGCACCAAGCTGCCTTAAACAGGTTGCAAGTAGGAAAAATAGAAAGATACTTACATGAGAGAATTGAAAGAGACGGGTTTATCCACATGACTTTAATCGATCCTGAGAAGATGAATAGGATTGAGGAAGTTGTAAAGACTGCTGAAGCCGCTGGTTCCTCGGCGTTCATGGTTGGAGGAAGCACCTCCCATAGAACCTCTGACTATGAGGAAGCCATAGCTAAAATTAAATCAACCTCAAAACTGCCGGTGATAATTTTCCCCAGTAACGTTGCAAGCATAGCGAGAGGTGCTGACGCGATCTGGTTTATGTCCCTGCTCAACTCGTCAAATCCATATTATATTGTTGGAGCCCAAGTCCTCGGAATTAAAACGATAAGGGAATTAGGTTTAGAAATTATTCCAATGGCTTATCTAATACTTGGAACAGGCGGGGCGGCTGGATACATAGGTGATGCTAAGCCTCTTCCATTCGAAATACCTGAGTTGACAGTCGGCTACGCTATGGCGGCTGAAGCGCTTGGCTTCAGGTTTATTTATCTCGAAGCAGGTTCAGGTGTTAAAACTCATGTTCCTGAAAAACTGATTAATATGGTTAGAAGAAGCATTAGTGTTCCCCTCATTGTAGGCGGAGGTATAAGAGACGGCTCTGCCGCCGAAGACGTCGTTTCTTCAGGCGCTGACATAATAGTTACAGGCGATATTTTGGAGGAGACAAGCAATCTTACAGACAGGCTTCTTGAAATAATGGAAGGTGGGAGGAGAGGCGTGGTAAAGAAACGCTGTATGAAAGGCTTAAGATAGTTGCGGTTGACAATGACTATCGAAGAATATAACTGGGTTTTACAAAAGGGTTTCTGGGAAGCATACAATTATGCTGTCTATGCGAAAGAAAACGGGTATGATCCGGAGAAGAAGCCTGAGTCCATAGTTTCTTTTTCTCAGGCTGAAACCATTGAGAAAATACTGGGATTAAATGGGTTTAAAGAAAGGTTTGAAGAACTTAAAAATACACTTCCCGCCATCGAGATACCCTTCAAAATAGCTGAGGACATCATACTTGGAAGATTCGGATCTTTTCCTGAGGAGAAGGCTGCAGAACTGGCATTGAAAGCAGCACTCGCCTCGTTAACACCACCTGGCACTACCGCGGCTCCTATTGAGGGCATTGAGAAAGTGTTGATAAAGAAAAACCCTGACAATACTAGATACTTGGCCATATATTTTTCTGGGCCAATGAGGTCTGCTGGGGGTACTGAGCAGGCCCTTTCAATAATTCTTGCAGACTTCATAAGGAGAGTTTTGAAGCTTGACAGGTACAAGCCTACTAAGGAGGAGGTTGCACGCTACATAGAAGAGCTGAGGCTTTATGAACGGGGTAAAAACAGGTTTCAATATAAGGTGGCTAAGGACCAAATAGCCGAAGTTATAGAAAACCTACCAGTCGAAATCACCGGCCCCCCTTCTGAAGAGACCGAGGTAGTTATATACAGGGATCTTCCGAGAGTGGAGACAAACAGGCTTAGAGGAGGTGCTCTAAGAATCATAAACGATGGAATAATTGGCAGGGTTAAGAAGTTTGAAAGCATAATTAATAAGCTCAACATATCCGGATGGTCTTGGATATCTAGAATCGAGGTTGAAAGCACAAAGTCGGAATATCTGAAAGAAGTTTTAATCGGAAGGCCTTTCTTCTCGTCTTCCGAGTCTTTCGGAGGGTTTAGGATAAGATACGGAAGGGCTCGAAACACTGGTCTGATGGCCATGGGTATACATCCCATGGCTATGGAGCTTCTCCAAGGTTTTCTATCAATAGGCTCTCAGCTCAGAATAGATCGGCCTGGGAAATCAGCCATAGTTATGCCCGTGGACGCGATCATGCCTCCAATAGTTAAGACGAAGGATGGATCAGTACATCTTGTTGACAGTGAGGATAAACTTAGAAGTATTCGAAACGATGTTTCTAAAATCCTTTTCCTTGGAGACATTTTAATATCCATTGGCGACTATATTGAGGGTAATGCTCCTCTCGATAAGGTAGGGTATACTGAAGAACAGTGGGCTGCTGAACTTGAAGCTGCTTTAAAAGATAAGGAAGCGAAGCTTAAAAGTATTCCTTTGGAAGCGGGTTTTCTCCGGGAAATAGTTGAAAACCCTTTTATTAAAATTGATTTTGGAACAGCACTGCAAATAAGCCTCGCCTTAGATGTTCCGCTTAACCCACGCTTCTACTTTTTTATTGAAAATTTGAACACTTCCGAGCTTCTTCATGTGATTGAATGCTTTAGGAAAGCGGAAGTTAGGGATGACTGGGTATTTGTTCCAATAGAGGATGCTATTCTGCTAGAAGAGCTGGAGAAAACATGTCTTCCTTTTCAGATTGGAAATGGGCTTATTAAGATAGCCAAAGTCCACGCCGAATTCCTAGTCTATCTTTCCAAGCGCGCTTTGCCTTCGACGAGTTCTGAAAAAAATTCTATTAACTATCTTAATTCTGTTCTACAGTTTAAGATTAAGCCTAAGAAGGGTGCCTTCATATCTGCCAGGCTTGGAAGACCTGAAGCAGCTAAGCTCAGGGAAATGCATCCTCCCTCACACGTGCTTTTTCCAGTAGGTCTGGAAGGCGGCTCCAAGAGAAACATAGTTGCTGCAGCATCTAGTAGAAACATAGTCGTAAACATTTGCAATAGGTACTGTGAAAAATGCGATTGTTCTACATTTTATTTCCACTGTCCAGAATGCAAGTCCCCGACTATAGCCATATACTATTGTGCCAAGTGCAATTCTTATTCTAGGTCTGAGAAATGCGAGAAATGCGGAGACAAGTGCAACCCCTCTCATGCGAAAAGCATTCCGCTTGAAAGCATTTTAAAAGAACTTGAAAAGAAGCTTGGAATCACAATAGGTCCTGAAGTTAAAGGAGTAAAAGGGTTGTTAAATAAAAATAAGATCCCTGAGCCTATTGAAAAAGGAGTTTTGAGGGCTAAACATGGCTTAACAATATACAAGGATGGAACGATCCGTTTCGATGCTACTAATGCTCCTTTAACCGCGTTCAAGCCTGAGGAGATAGATATCCCTATTCAGGTGTTGAAGAAGCTGGGTTACAATGAAGACGTATATGGCAATCCCTTGGAAAAAAGTGGTCAACTCCTATACCTTTTTCCACAGGACATTATTCTTCCTAAGGGCATGGCTGATTCTCTTGTTAAAGTTGCTGGCTTTATCGATGAGGAACTTAGACTTTTCTATCATGTGGAACCCTATTACAATATTGAGTCGAGGGAAGACCTTATTGGGCATCTTGTTCTTGGGATATCTCCGCATACGCTTGGCGCCATAGTGGGTAGAATAATTGGCTTTACTGATTCACAAGTCGTTTTTGCACACCCATTCTGGCATCAGGCTAAGAGAAGAGATTGCGATGGAGACGGTGATTCAATAATTCTCCTTCTGGATGCTTTCCTAAATTTCTCTAAGCATTATGTTCCTAATGCTGCGGGAGGATTAATGGACACTCCAGTTATAATAATGCCTATTTTAAAGCCTGATGAAATAGACGATCAGGTTTACAATATGGAGAGTATGACAAAATATGGCAGTGATATCTACTTGCTTGCTGAGCAAGGGGTAAAGCCGAAAGATCTTTTAGATAAAATGAGGTTAGTAAACAAAGATGATCCTAATATAGCTTGGTCGCATGATACGAGCAGCATTGTAAACGGTGTTAAAAGAAACGTTTATAGCACTCTAGGGTCCATGGAGAGAAAGCTGAAACTACAGTTAGAGATAACGTCTCTTCTAACTGGGATAGATAAGAAGGATTTTGTGGAAAACCTTCTAAATTCACACCTGTTAAAAGATATTTCCGGAAACATAAGAACGTTTCATACGCAGAAATTCCGATGTAAGAAGTGCGGTAAGAAATTTAGGAGGCTTCCACTGGTTTCTAGATGTAATTCATGTGGCGGAGAGCTTTCTCCTACAGTATATATAAGCGGTGTTAAAAAATACTTAACGCTTGGGAAAAAGGTTTTAGCAATATACCCATTGGACTCTTACTTTTCAAGCAATCTTGAGCTACTAGAGAAGGAGCTTTCGACCTTCCTTACGAAGGAGGATAACGTGCTTCTTACTCAGAGAAAACTGAAACAATATTTTTAACGAGTATTGTCATTAATAACCTTTTTCACGCCAATTAGTCTATATCCGCACACCGGACAGATGATTCCTGCATATCCTGGGTATTTTCTTCTACAGGCGGGGCAATACTTAACATATAAGTATGTTTTTCTTATTTTTTTCATTCCTACCGATATGTATTTCAAATTTAGAATGGCAGCAGTGTTCTGAATATCATAATCGTCAGTTATTATCTCTATATCATAATCCTCTTCGCTGCATAACTCATAGCCTAGGGCTAGGATTTTAATATCTGGTTTCGAAAGCCTATCATATACTCCATACTCCTTAGCTACCTGTTCTACTTTTTCCATACCTCCAATAGAGGGGTCCCTAATCACTAGCTTACCCAGCATCATCGCCGTCTTTATTCTCATCCATCTTTTTCCGATTTCCCCAATCTCATCCAAAAGCTCTCTTATGGCAAAAGATTCTCTTTTAAGCGAGGTAGGGTCCACTCCCTGTATTATGGCAGTAGAATCTAAAACATACCCCTGTTTAACCATTCTCAATACCTCCAGCCAACCTGCTCATACGCTTGATGTTAAAAGAATCGGAGAACCGTACGATATTAACTGTTTCGCTCGACCCGGTGATCCTTATGGTTTCCTCAAGGTTCACCTTGAGTGCCTCCTCCCCATCTATTATCATATGTATTTCCTCGCCGCTTAAATATTTCACTTTTATAACCTCGTCTTTATTAACTATTAACGGTCTCAAAGGCTTTCTAGCGCATAAAGGTGTGCATACCAGGGCGTTTACACTGGATAATACAAACGGTCCTCCTGCATTCAGCGAATAGGCGGAGGAGCCGAGCGGGGTTGAAACTAGTAACCCGTCCCCCTCAACTATGAAGCTTCCCCAACCCAATTCCACCAGTAGCTCCACTTGTTTTAAGCCCATTACGTTCCTAATCGCAACCTCGTTTACTGCGTTCAACACCCTGTCACAGTAATCTATTTTCAGCTTGAAGCATTTTTCAACCAGAAAAATATTTTCGCGGAACTTTTTCAAGTAAGATTCCAAGTTTTCAGGATCCGCTTCTATCAAATAACCTTTCTTCCCCATGTTTACTGGAAGGATGAGGGCCTTATTATTAACCGCCCTAGAGGTTCTTATGAGAGTTCCGTCTCCACCTAGACAGACGATTAAATCGAAACCTTGAAGAGTTTTCCCGGTCAGACTGGGTAGAGGGTGCTCCTCTACAACCCCCGGTTTCAAGGTTCTCTTAATTACCTCAATAACCCTTAGGGTTTCCGGCTCCCTGGTTTTATAGACTACCGCTATCTTACCTGCGTTTACCATCTTCCGCTACATAAGTTTTTAAATACCGTAACTTATTAGTTTTCCTTAAAATGGGTAAAGTAGTTGAACTGGGAGAGTTAAAAGAGGGGTCTTGGCTTATGATTGATAACGAGCCCTGTCAAATAGTAGAGATCTCACATTCTAAGCCCGGTAAGCATGGCAGCGCTAAAGCCCGTGTCGTAGGAATAGGCCTGTTCGATGGGTCTAAACACACCCTGCTAAGCCCGGTTGACACTAAGGTGGAGGTTCCAATGATAGAAAAGAGAAGCGCCCAAGTGCTTGCGTTAATGGGCGACAATGTGCAAATAATGGACCTTGAAACATACGCTGTTTTTGAAATGCCCCTGCCCCAAGACCAGGATCTTAAGGCAAGTATAGCTCAAGGAGTAACCGTGGAGTATTGGCGGGTCGGTGGGAAACAGAAAATAATGCGTGTCAAGTAAGCGCTTTAAGAAACGTTTCAGCAGGCTTTAAACGTATTTGTCTATGATGCTTTTAATCTTTTCAGCTTTTTCCAGTGTCAGAAACTCCTTATCTCTTCCTCCTGACAGTATCGCCATTATCTCATGCTTACTCTTTGGTAATATGTTAACAAGCATCACTGCCTCCTTTCTCGTAAGCCCGGCCTCCCTCACGAGTTCTTCCAAGAGTTTTTTAGCCTTATCCGCAGGAAGCTTAGATGCCTCTTTCAAATAATCTAAGACCAGTCGTTGATATTGTTTCAGATTATCCTGTTCTGAAAGGGTTTCCAGCGCCTCGGGTATCGTTATGTCTGTTTCAGATATCTTCTGAATTCCCATGTCTACAGCCTCTTCAAATGCTCGGGCCTCACAATTAAAGTTTTTGTTTTATCACCGTCTATCACTTGGAGGACATATGCTTTCCCTCTTTTACCAGTTACGGTTCCTATTTTGCCATAAAACCTTCTGTGAGGCATTCCT
Organism: Thermoproteota archaeon; assembly: GCA_038850115.1. GTDB lineage: Archaea > Thermoproteota > EX4484-205 > EX4484-205 > JAAOZP01 > JAAOZP01. The sequence continues at coordinate 23,858 of JAWCMB010000004.1, read as the reverse complement.
TTATGAATCGATGGGTCATATTTTAAGACCACCTTGTCTCCAGGCTTGTAATCCTGCAGCAGGTATGAGGGAGTTTTAATTCCCTTCTCTCTAACGTTTTTCTTAAGCAGACTTCTCGTCTTTATTCTTCTTCCGGAGGTTTGAGGCATCTACATAACCACCTTCGATACCTGTTACTTCCATTTCCACTATTTTAATCTTCGTGTTAAGAAGCCCAGCTGCAGACGGTACTGTTCTACCCTCGTCTCCGTGGAAAAACTCTTTAACATAAAGGCCCCCACTGCATGTTACGAAAGCCTCGTAAAGGCTGCTTCCGAGACGCCTGAAAACAGCCTCGTAAATGGTTTTTCTCCTAATCTTGTCTTTCCTTCTTTTTAAAACCCTGAGAGGAGTTCTCTGCTTAACCACGATCCCCGTGAGCTTTGCCGACAAACCTTCCAACTCTTTCTCCGAGACTTCTCTTTCAGTTTCAAACACAACTCTGTAACTTTTTCTGCGGCTTTCAGTCTCAAGCTTAAGCCGGGGTACATCTAAATAGGTTGCCTCGGCGAATTCAGACACCTCAACCATTTTTCCGAACCTTCTGTTAAATTCTGAACGAATTTTCTTTAAATCCACACTCCTGATCTTGGGTTCAAGTATCTCAACTATGAATGGTCTTCCTTCTCCAAGCATCTTTACATCAACGTCTTCCCTCCCGGCACCGTGAAACTTTAAACCTCTTCCTCTGTAGGCTGTTAGAATAATCTCTTCCAGCATCTTTTCTATAGATGGTGTTGAACCCTCGCCGACTCCTCGCCACTTTGTTTGGGCGATTCCTCCAACAAGCTTTTTATAGCTGGATTTGAGGAAAACTGAATTTATTTGCATAGAAACCTGATCCCTTATAGCATCGTATATGAAAAGAACGTCAGGTCTCCTCATCTCCGGGTTCTTCCTTAACTTTCTTCCAATCTTCCCGATTATTTCCCTATTAAGCTCGTTTTTCAAAGCCTCGCCAAACTTCAATTTAAAGAACGACTTTACTTTCTCATCCTTTTCTTCGAATAAAACTGGAAGGGTGAGCCCAACGTAAAAAGTTTTAAACTCTACTTCCGGCGACTTCTCAACAATTCTGGCGACTGCTCTATCTATCAAAGAGTTAATTTTATTATCACAGATATAACATGGCTTAGGGGTTATGTTCAACCCAAAGTTCCTCCTAAGAAAGCCTAACGAAAAATCGTGGCCAGATTCGGCTAAAGCCTTGATTATTTTCAAGGATATTCTTGATTTTTCCTCCTTAACTAGGGCCTCGTTCATAAAGAGAAAATTTTTCAAAACCTTGCCTTTAGCCTCATTATCGTGAGAGGGCATGAGGTTTGAGAACTGTCTACCCAGGCACCTATCACAAAGCGGAACTGATAGCATGATTTTCTTTAAATACCATAATAAATCCATGTTTTTCAAAACCTCAAATGAGATATGTTTCTCAAGGCCCCTTTAGACATCTTTCTGATGGCTTTCTTTGTAGTAACGTATTGTTTAAGAAGCTCTCTAACCTCTTTCTCAGAAGTCCCCGAGCCTTTCGCGATACGTTTTATTCTTGAAGAATCTATTATCGTGATGTCTTCACGCTCCTCTATGCTCATAGAGTTTACGATCGCCTTCCATTTCTTCACTTTCCCGAAAACCTCCTCCATCTCCTTCTTACTCAGTTTCTTACCTCCTGGAAGATTTAGTAAAAGTGCTTGAAGATTACCAAGCTTCTTAACTGATTCCAGTTGTTGTATAAATTCCTCGATAGTGAACTTACCATGAGCGATCTTCTGCATCCTAAGTTGTTCCTCCTTGGTCATTTTCTGTACTCTGGCAACTATTGATTCTAAGTCGGGTCTTCCTAGTAATCTGGAGACGAATTTGACAGGGTCAAACTCTTCAAACTCCTCCAGATCTTCTCCTACCCCTATGAATACTATTGGAGCTCCTACTGAAGCTACTGCTGAAAGGGCTCCTCCACCCTTGGCCGAGCCATCCAGCTTCGTGACGATAACATACCCTACTTTAGCAACCCTGTTAAAAGCCTCTGCCTGCACTCTTGCCTGCTGGCCTATCATGGCGTCGACAACAAGTATTGTCGCAGTGGGGTCCACCTCATCTATTATCTGCTTCATCTCATCCATCAAAGCCTCTTCAGTCCTGTGTCTTCCAGCGGTATCCACGAGGACGATTTCAAGGCCGAGCCCTTTAGCCCATTTAACACCATTTTTTATGACTTCCACGGATGATTTTCCAAGGGGATCAGAGTACAGCGGTACGCCAGTGCCCTCTAAGAGCTGTTTCAGCTGGTCCGCAGCCCCAGGTCTGAAAACATCACCAGCTATTACCCCTACACTCTTATTTTTCTTCTTGTTAAGAAAATAGGCAACCTTGCCGACGCTAGTCGTTTTCCCAGAGCCCTGTATACCCATGAAGACAAAGACATTAAGCTGATTGGGCACTACGCGAAGCTCTTTCTTCTCGCCTCCAAGTATCCGGATAAGCCCTTGGTAAGTCGAATAAACTATCCTGTCTTTTAAGGATACGCCATAATCCTCCGCCGCCTCCTTAAACTCTGTTTTAATCTCCTCAGTAAGCTGGCTTACAAGCCTCACATCGACATCTCCCATTATCAATGCCCGCTGAATCTCTCGCAGATATTCCGAGACTTCTCTCTCACTTATATAAGCCTGCCTTGTAATAAACCTGAGTGCATTTTGAAGTCTCTCAGAAAGGTTTTCAAGCATTTTCAGCTAAACTCCTTAACCAGCTTCTCAACCTCAGCTCTAAGCATAATCGGGTCTGCTCTTCCACCAAGCTTTTTCTGAGCCTCTCCGCATATAAAGTCGGCTGCACGCTTATTCTTAGAAGAGTCTTCTTTAAGACCAGGGTTCTCCTCTAAAACCTTAAGAATTGCTGATACGAGCACATCCGGTTCTCTTATTATGCTAAGTCCTCTTCGTCCAACGTATTCCTCAACATTTTCCCCTGTTAAAACCACATCCCAGAGAATATTCTTAGCCATACGTGGAGTTAAAACGCCTTCCTTCAACATGCTGATAAGCTTCGCCAAATCCCTGGGTTTAAACAAGCTTTTCCTGCAATCAACACCACATTCCCTCCATCTTCTCACAACCTCATTAGTAAGCCAGCACGCAACCTCCTTAGGGTCGTTTAAAAACTTCAAAGTTTCTTCGAAAAAATCTGCAACAGGTTTCTCGGAAACTAGGATAGAGGCTAGTTTTTCAGGCAATTCATATACCTTGGCGAACCTCTCCATCCTCTCGTCAGGCAGTTCAGGCAAGCTCCTCATAATCCTCTCAATAAGCTCCTCATCTATAAGTATCGGCGGTATGTCTGGCTCGGGAAAATAACGATAATCTTCCTCCGTCTCTTTCTCCCTGGATGTTGCGGTAACACCCTCCTTCTCCCCCCACCTTTTCGTAACAGTACTCTCCAGCTTAGGAAGGTAAGATAGCCTGAGTTCTTCGAAACGTAATGCCTGCTCCACTTCCCTGAAGGAATTAATATTTTTTATCTCTACTCTTGCTCCTCCAGCATAAGAAACGTTTGCATCACACCTCATTGACCCCTCGAAAGAGGGGTCAAGAACACCAAGATGCTCCAAGGTCGTCTGCACTTTTTCCAAGGCTAAACGGGCCTCTTTAGGCTGGTGCATAACCGGTTCTGTGACGATCTCTACAAGAGATATTCCTGCCCTGTTATAGTCTATGTAGGTTTTCCTAACTCCTCCTTTCTCAACATGGACAAGTCTACCCGGATCTTCTTCAAGCTGTATTCTTCTGAAAGGTATCTCCCTCCTTTCTCCATCGAGACTTATAACGACGTGTCCCCCAACGCCTATAGTCATCCCCCCCGCTTTATCGTACTGCGTTATCTGATAGTTCTTATTCATATCTGGGTAGAAATAGTTCTTCCGGCTGAAAACAACATATGGTTGTACTCTTGCATGGAAGGCAAGACAAACAGCTATAGCGCTTTCAACAGCCTTCCTGTTGACCTGCGGCAGTGTGCCAGGCAGTCCTAGGCAGATTGGGCAAACGTTCTCATTCGGCTTCTTCCCACGGTAGTCTGAAGGACAAGGGCAGAAAAGTTTGGTTTTTAAATTGGTTAGCTGCACATGTACCTCAAGTCCTATCTTAAGCTTACCAGTCTCCTCTTGGCTCAGCATACTTTCAGTTTTCCCTCTATCAGATCGTTTATGAAGCTCCTAAGCGAATCGTCGCTCAGGCTTTCTTCAACAACCTCTGCTATAGGCTTCTCTAAAACCTCCATGTTCAGGCCTTCTTCAAGAACCGCCTGTACTGAAACCAGTTTAGGCTTGTTGACGGGCACTCCTATTTGGCTGAGAAGCCACACGTAAACCTCCTCAACACCATCGACCTTGTCGACTACATCATTAGCAATTTTAAATGAGAGAAGGTTATATATTTTTCCAACATGGCTAACAGGATTCTTACCAGCAGCAGCTTCTGAACCCGCAGGTCTTAGCAGAGCTATAACCCCATTCACCCTGTTACCCCTACCAACCTGCCCACTGTCTCCCGCCTCGGCAGAAGTACCGGTTACGGTCAGATAAATCCCCTCCTCCCTCCTCCCCTTAGTGTCTAAACTGTTTAAAGTAATATTGACCTTTTTAAAATCATAGTTGTTGACGGCATACTCCTTCAAATGTTCAACAACCTCCTTCTTAGACTTAAAATAGGCTTCTTCACTATCTATGAAACGGTCCACGTAGGACATTGCTATAGTTAGGTCTACCACGCTGTTTACTCTGTAACCCATCACCTTAATATCCTCACCAGTTTCCTCAAACTCCTTTTTAAACTCACTGCCGTTCAAATGCTGCTCGACATTGAGCACGAGTTTCTCCAAAGGAGATAATGGGGCATATCCAACAGCTGCAGAAGTATCGTTAGCACCCAAGAACTCTCCTCCCCGCTTGAAAATATCCGCCAGGTTCGGTGCGCTCCTCCCTATCTGAACCTCATAGGAAACATGCTTATCCGGATCTACGAACCTTAGGTTCCTCCTGAACCAGTTCTTAGCAGAATTAACGGCGAGTTCCTTTATAGGCAGCTCCCTGCCGTTGAAACTGTAGGTTGCTCTGTCTCCGAAAATAAGCTTCATCGGCTTCTTAACAACACCTCCCCCAAACCTTGTCTCAGACTCTCCAGCGACCAGCAGGCTCTTATCCAGATTATAGTGTAGAACCCTATTAAACTCCTTAAGGTAGAGCCGGCAGAGCTCAACCGAAAGCTCGTTCATAACCATGTCTGAAATGGTATCTGGATGGCCAAGCCCCTTCCTCTCCACGATCTCTATCTTCTGCTTCGGTACAGGGTATGTCCGCAGTTGGTTTACGTTTATTGCCAACTAATCTCCTTTAAGACCCTTAGGGCACGTTAAATAAACTTTATTCACCCTTTCCGCTCGTTAAAATCTAGTGAGGCATCATCCTAAAGCAAAAAGACCTTGAGAAGTTTATCAACACCTATATCTCACTCCCTGAAAGGACGAGTCAGCAGAATAAGAGGTGTTAACCGCAATATTCCCAGCAGATAAACCCCTTCCTACCATAGTCCCAGTAAGGAGCTACGTTACCCTAGGAATACAAAAAACTTTTAATTCACCACTGCATAGAGAGAACGGGCTGCGGGGGTCGCCAAGCCAGGTTAAAGGCGCTGGACTGAGGCTCCAGTCCCGTAGGGGTTCGTGGGTTCAAATCCCACCCCCCGCACTACTGTGTTGGAAAGTGCGGTGGCTGCATGTGAAAAAGAATTTATAGCCGAAGATGAAAAACGCAATACTCTGCGGAACAATACTGTTCGCTTGGATGTACAACAGTACTGGTGGCAGCATCTAAGCCATGATGCTGTTGCACGCATGAACAACTTATTTTTTCAACATTTGAAACTATGCTAGGCGATCTTTATCTGTTAATTCTGAACATCGTTTTCGTGACAGGGGTAGTAGCAACATAGGGTTATAAAAGGCCTGGTTCGTGAAAACAAAAGCCACGAATAAATTTCAGAATTAAACCAGCATTTATAAATGTCTCTTGTATGTTGCTTTAAAAAAGCCTTTACGACATGTTTTGCATTCTGAGGCGAAGAGTTTCGTATGCTTAAGGGTTTTTAAGCAACCGGCTTACTAACTCCTCGATGTTTAACGTTTAGGAGAGAGAAACGATGCCGGCTAAAAAGGTCTTGTTGCTGTCTGTTCTCATCGTGGTTGCATTAGTAGTTGTCTTAATGTCCAGTCGCCCGAACCATTCTAAGGATGAAGTAATAAAGCCCGCCGACTCCCCTGAGAATCCTGATCGAGGCTTCTTCATGGGGGTTCTCCCCGTTCCCGGAGATAACCAGTCCTTCGAAGAAGCCTATTCTCAAGCAGCGCAGTACTCAGAGTTCTCGCCTGTTTGGGGACGGCCGACACCGTTCTACAGTCTCGCCGGAGAACTGTCTGGAAACTGGGGACGCGAATTTGTAGATAAGAACATACGTGGGAACGGAATGTTTCCGTTGATTCATGTTTCCTTCATCGGACCTAACGTCACGCTTGTAACCCCGCCGGGCATGGGAAACGTTTCTCTAAGCAGCCCTGTGTGGAGGGACGCCTATAAGCAAGCGGTCCTCGATGTGGTGAAGTCTTCAAGACCACTGTATCTTTCTATTGGTAATGAGGTTAATCGGTGGTATGAGAAATACGGTAGGGAGGGAAATAATCCTAATGGTTTCCAGCATTTTGTCAGCCTCTATGAAGAGATATATGATGCGGTAAAGAAGATCTCCCCTGAAACCAAGGTTTTCTGTACGTTCGCTCGGGAAATAGTGTCTGAGAACCGGGAGGCGGATCTTAGTGTTCTATCAATATTCGACCCGGGGAAAATGGACCTCCTTGTCTTCACAAGCTATCCTTACGCGGTTCAGGGAATAATTAGGCCTTCTAATATTCCTGATGACTATTACTCCGAAGCATTGGGCTACTTGCCGGATAAACCATTCGGCTTTAGCGAACTAGGCTGGCCCTCAATGAGTGTTTTCGGCGGTGAACAAGCTCAAGCCGACTTTATAATGCAAGTAGTAGGGCGCCTCACTAGGGAGCAAGGAATAAGCTTGCACCTGCTCGGTTGGGCATGGCTGCATGATTTGGATGAAAACGACTACATCGGCCTCATAAAGAGAAACGGGGAGGAGAAGCCTGCCTACGAGGCATGGAAAAATATTTCGAGGCTAAGTAAGTAGCATGAGTCTTAAAATTTAAATAAAGTATTTGAGGTTCTTAACAGGAGATGATTAAAACAGCCTTATTTACGGTAACATACTGTGGCCTTTGGTATAAGGGGGACGCTCTATCTTTAGAAGAACAGATTAGGAAAGCGAAGGAACTGGGTTTCGACGGCATAACCATAGAGACTAAAAGGCCAGTGGCACTGCCCTGCGACCTAGACGGGCCTGCGAGAAAAGAAGTAGTGGAGCTGGCGTGCTCTCATGACATTAGGATAGCTGCTGTCGAAACAATGTCGAACTTTGTTAGCCCAATTATTGAGGAACGGGAAAACAATCTTTGCATGGTGAAAGAATCTATAGGGCTTGCAGCGGACCTGAATACGGACATAGTGAAGGTTTTTGCAGCTTGGCCAGGCACCTCCAGGTGCGATGACCTGGGGACTTACGATTTTGGATACAGGCTTTTTGACTACAAATGTATGTTTACAACAGGAAATAAAATGTGGAGGTGGGCTGTGCAGGGGATTCGGGATGCAGCTAAATGGGCAAATGACTATGGAATCGTAATCGCACTGCAAAACCATCCGCCGGTAATAAGGCTCGGGTATGAGGATGCGCTTCAAATGGTTAAGGAAACCAGCATGGATAATGTGAAACTATGTCTGGACGCCCCTCTTTTCACTAATCAGAGTGACGAGTATATTCATGAGGCCGTCGAATCGTGCAAAGAGACGGGGATAGTTCTCTCCCACTACAGCTCATCCTCGTTCGACGAATCTCCTTCTGGAGAAATCATTATGAAGCGTAGCCAACTTATTGGAGACCAGTATGTGAACTACCCTGCGTTTATAAGGGAGCTTAAAAGAATAGGCTACGACAGGTTCATTTCTTCTGAAGAATGCTCGCCTGTGTTGGAGAACCATGAGTATCAGGGGATCAACATAGTGGATAGACACGCCAAGGCGGCGTTAAAATACATGAAGAAACTGATAGTTGATGGCGTGGAGCCGAAGACAGTCAGACGCTAAGTGAAAAAGGCAAAACAGCATTCAGCAGAAAACCTATTCCAAACAGTATGAAGGCTGCTCCGCTTCCAAGCTTAACGAGTCTCAGGGGTATGAACCTTAGAAGCCTGCTGCCGATCAGAACACCTAGTCCAGTTATGACTGTGAAAGCCATGGCTACTCCAGCGTAAACCAGAAGGGGAGAACCATACTCTGCTGTAAGCGCTATCACGGCTAGCTGCGTCTTGTCCCCAAGCTCCATCAAGGCAACCATGGAGAAGACGGATAAAGCAACAGACTTTGAGCCAAACTTCTTAACCTGTTCTTCCTCTTTTCTAGCTGATAGAATAGTGTGGGCGCCAAAAGCCAAGAATAGAATTGCTGACACAAAACGTATTATGAACATGGGGATGATCATGGTCAACGTATCTCCGATAACCACGCCTAACCCTGAAACCAGTAGTAAAGCCATAACCCCCCCGCAGAAGACAAGAAGAGCATTATGATAGGACGATAAGGCTATGACTGCAAGCTGAGTTTTGTCACCCATCTCTGCAATTGCCACCAGCAGAAAAGAGGCTACCAGTAGTGTCGGGTCCATCAACCGGAAACAGCTTATACCCTAGTATATAAGTTTAAATTAACGGATTTTTTGATGATTTCTCTAATCCTGCTAATCTCTTCCTCCTTCTATTACTGGAGTTATTTTATAGCATCAGGCGTCTAAGCAAGGATTTCCATCGAATCTTGACTAGTATTCCTAATCAATATTTTGCAACTTTCAGAACTCTGGCACTTTTTCCTTTAATCACTATCTTTAAATACGCATTTTCATCAATTTTTTCTAATGGTAGTTCACTTCTAGTCTCCAGATCGATAACCGAGCAAACGTTCTGCATTTTAACACTTATATCTGCATCTTCCCTGTTATGGTTTAGCAACACAACAACTTTCGTCCTCCCGTCTTTATGATCTAGAAATCCAACTTCAATATTGCGCCAAAGCTTGGGAGGAGTATTTTCAATGTCTATAGGACTTTTTACTCCCTCGCTGTGAAGCAGTTTTTGGACAAACGTTCTCCATTCCCCTCCTTTCAGAAGGTAGGATTGAAACATGAGCGTGCCAACGAGAATTGTTCTCCCTTCTCCAAAACGGTTTTCTATGACTGCTGGCTCTCCGTTAATAAATTCGCCAATCACCTTCGCTTTATCATATGGTCTCAGAATTTCGCGAAAGGCGTAAAGAGGTAAGTTAACCTTGAAAATAGGCCATTCTGTTCCAAGTTTAACTTTAAGAAATTCTTCATCGTCAGGAGTTTCTATGTCATAAGAATAGGCACCAAAAACCTCATCGAGACCGAAGCCCGGCGAGACTAGGTGAACAGCCCCATACTCATCTTTCATAGCACAACCAAAATCAGCTATGACACAACCGCCTTTTCTAACGAAATTCTTTATTGCGTTTGCCGAGAGCTCGTCTAACATATATGTGAATGGCATAATAAGCACTTCGTATCTGTTTAACATTCCCGCTGCAATTGATGGTGGATTAATAAAATCGCAGGGAATCTTTTCCTCCCAGAGTATTTTATAGGCGCCGAGTTGCGACTGGGCATAATACCTTCTCTGCCCCTCGTATGGGTGGAATACTGTTTCATCCGGTATCTCAGAAGCCGCTGCATTCTTACATGTCTGGGATTGAAGAATAGCAACTTTAGCGTTTGGGCGAGCGTTTAAGAAAAGTTCCGTGTTCTCTGTTATCGTTCTGCACGCCCTGCCCGCGGCTTCAGCTCGAGGCCTCAACTCACCATCCTTTGATACTAAGCCAAACTCGTTATTTTCCCATCCTGAATGCACATTCCCTATCCTCGGTCTCCAAAGCCAGTATATCAATCCCTTTCCTCCTCTAGCTACGGTTTGCCAGGCCCAAAGTTCTATCTGCTTTGAAGAAGGTGTAACAGATTTTGAGTGCGCCCAAATAGTCGGCCCACCCTGTAACTCTGTAACCCATGCGTCTTTGCCTTCAGATTCTGCTGCCGAACGTACAGTGTCAATAATTTGAGAGAAACACCATGGAAAATCGCCTCCGCCTTGAGTCCACAAATAGATGGAAACGCCTAACGTATCGACAACTTTTGCCATCTTCCAAGTATCGGCACCTACTGCGGGTTGATTATACAGGATCTGGTGGAAAAGAAGGTTTGTGTGTGTCGGATGATTAGGATCTCCTTTTTTCAAAGCATTTGACACGAAGCCCACCCATTCTGCTAAATTATCATCGCAAAAAGCCCTCCAGTCGAGCCAGGGCTTATATTTCCCCCAGGCTCTTAAGGGTCGATTTGGAGGGTGAACCTCTGAAAAACTCCTGAATCTTTCATTCCAAGCTGTGTTCAAACCTTCAAGTCCTCCATATTTGGCATTCAACCATTTTCTAAATTTCTCTAAAGAATAGTCGCAGTAGCATGCTATATCACTATATGTTATGTGAGGCTCATTCCATGAGATCCAACAGTACAGGGCTGGATGATTTTTAAAATGGGAAGATAAAGCAGTCAAGTATTCGGCCGTCCCCCTCCGGACATGCGGATTATCAAAACAGGGCTGAAAATGTGGGTACGGCTTACCAATCTTTGTATTGATACCTATTACGCCTTCGCCAATCTCATCCCGTGTAATGTCTGGTGGAAGTCCTGCGTCTACAGTAAGGGCGCATCTGATTCCAACGTCATTCGCAATATTCAAAAATTCTTCGGCCTCAGAAAAGTCATATACTCCTGGACTCCGTTCTATAGAAAACCTAGAAACCCATGTTCTAAAGACAGTGAATCCTAAGTCCCTCATTTTCTTCAAGTCCTTTTTCGCATCCTCACTAGGAGGGAAATCTCCGCCGGTTATGTAGGTTGCTCCAAAAGGGAAAATTCGCTCAACCATGTCTGCTTCACGAGAGGTAACGGTGGAAGATTTGTTTATAAGTTTTTCCAAATCATCCTCATTTTGTGAGCATTACTCATATTAAAGGTTGGTGGAAAAAGTTGTTAAACCTGCAAAAATGCATAAGGGTGTTTATCATAACTAATTGGTTGAGCGTGGCTGCATGATTTGGGTGAAAACGTTTACAAGTTCTCATAAAATGAAAGATATAGAAGCTTACTTATGATTATAGAAAAATAGGGGCTGAGTCAAGCGTGCGCTACTATTCTAGCGTAGGGAAATGTATCCTAGCCATATGAGCCAATAGAGGTTCATAAGCCTTGTGATATAAAAAGACGAATTAAACCATGTTTTTCAAGAATCCTATTCAAGCCTTTTTATTATATGCCAGCCAAACTTTGTCTTCACAGGCTGAGAAACCTCGCCTTTTTTCAGCGTGAAAGCGGCTATTTCAAATTCACGCACCATCTGTCCCCTCCCAAAAAATCCTAAGTCTCCGCCTCTTTTTCTAGATGGACACAGTGATTTCTCAGCCGCCAGCTTAGAGAAGCTCGCGCCCTTTTTCAACTGTTCTAGAACCTCTCTGGCCTCCTGCTCCGTCTTAACTAGAATATGTGCACAATGTATTTTATCAGCCATACTCCCGCTACAAGCCTCATTCTTATAAGCGTATCTCTAGAAGTCGTGAAAAAACTAAGCTCTTTCAGAACGATACTCCATATTAGCATAGATGTTAATTGAGGAACAAACTTTCGGAAACCGATTTTAGCCATAATCCTTTTCTTAAGTGGGTATTTGAACGGGGCCATATCATGAGACATATCCTAATTGAACAGCCACGGTAAGGCTTATGAAAATAAGGCTACCCTTTACAATCAAAGCTACATCATCCTTTTCTTGGTAACGTAATTCTAAGAAGCTTTCGAAATAAAACTTTTTATCCCCCTCTCTATTTACCTCTGATATCTGCGGCGTTCGTCTAGTCTGGCCAGGACATCAGCCTGCCATCGACTTCGGCAGACCGCTGGTAACCCGGGTTCAAATCCCGGACGCCGCATATCTTGCTTTTCATGATTTCAAGTGATTTTTTAACTAGAGGTTCTGGATGGTTTATTTTGTATAAATATCAGTAATGCTTATTAACATGTTACTACGAGCAATAGTAGCTAAAAATGAGATCGATGGGAGGCTCTTCAACCTATCGGGATGCCGGTAGGTCTACTGTAATCATGGCAGTAGTATTCGCGCTAATAGGAATTTTGATAGGCGGGTTGATAAGCTATGCTTTCAGCAGTCTATTCATTGTAAGCAGGATGGATGAGCTTCAAAACCGGCTTTCAAACCTTGAAAACCGCGTGTCCGCCCTCCAGTTAACGCAGAATTCTTCAAGTGCTGTAACATATGTTTTTGAGGGGAATTTTTCTCTATCACAGCTTTACGAAAAAGTTAGGGATTCAATTGTCCTGATAACGGGTACTGTTATTAACTATGATATTTTCTACCGCCCCTATTACAGCAGTGTTCAGGGCTCAGGCTTCGTCTACAAGTTCGAGGACCAGTTTGTGATTGTGACGAATTATCATGTCGTGTACAATGCGCGCGACATAACTGTAAGATTTAGGAGTGGAAACGTTTATCCTTCTGTTGTCAAGGGTGCTGACCCATATGCTGACTTAGCAGTCCTTTCGGTGAATGCTTCCGTCGATGAATTCAGTCCTCTTAAAATCGTAAGCTCGTCAACGCTCAGAGTCGGAGATACTGTGGTGGCTATAGGGAATCCATACGGGTTAGCTGGCTCGATGAGTTCCGGCATAGTGAGTGCTCTTGGTAGAACCATCTCTGAAGACATTACAGGGGGCTATTCGATAGCGAACTGCATTCAGACAACCGCTCCAATAAACCCAGGCAACTCGGGAGGGCCTCTTCTAAATCTTAAAGGCGAGGTTGTTGGAATAACTACCGCTATAGTGAGCGACTCACAGGGGCTTGGTTTCGCTATTCCCTCCAACACGATACTGCGTGAAATAGAATCCTTAGTCACGAAGGGATCCTATGATCAGCATCCTTGGCTTGGAGTAACAGGGGTAGACATGACGTATGACGTAGCATCAGCAATGGGTGTCAACGTGACATACGGGTGGCTAATAGTGGGGGTTACGGCAAACGGGCCTGCTGCTAAAGCAGGCTTACAGGGTGGAAGCAAGCAGGTGCTGATTAAAGGAAGCAGGGTTACAGTAGGCGGAGACATTATAATAGGGGTAAACAGTACGAGGATTACGAGTGGGGACAACCTATTGTCCTTCTTAGAGGAGTACACGCTTCCGAATCAAACAATTATAATGACTATAATTAGGAACAATCAGATTATGAACATCCCAGTCACGCTTGGAGCAAGGCCCCCGTTAACCTGATTTAACGGAGGAAAAAATATTCTGAGGTAGATCAAAACAGGTTTACACTGCTTGGGGTTAAGCTGGCTCCATGGCTTCTTTCTGCGTCGATTACTTAATCCTTCATGAGTTACCGCATAGCCGCTGAAGAAAGCAAATGTCCTTAAAGTGTCTAGGGCTCGGTTTAACGCAGGCTTCTTCCATCTTTTCAATTAATAGTTCTGTTTAAGTCTTAAAGAACGAGTGTCAAAACGGGGTTGAGCGCAAGGTGATTACTGCCGCTCATCTTAGGAACCATTATTCTGAAATGAAGCTCGTTGAAATCACCGGGGGAAACATTCCTGAATTTGAAAAAGCCGAATACACGTATTTTCTCTATGCTGTTCACATTATGTGCTGGAATCAGCATTTTCCCATCCATAGGCGTCTTAAAGAGCATTATTGGAAAATACTGTCTTATGAAGGAGTTTTGTATAAAAGCAAGATAATACGTACTGATTATTCCTGCTGCGATTATCAGCATGGATATTGCTACTGACAATAATGGGTTAATGTGAGCTGTTTCTCCCTCCTTGTCCAGCCTCCTGATATTCTCGACTCTCTGATCCAGCCTCGGATGGGTTGAAAGCAGCATGCTTCCCACAGAGATCGGGTAGGACAGGAATAGGCCGGATGCTAAGCGGGCTATAATACTCTCTTTGGGGAATGCTCGAGAAGCCTCACATATCTTTACAAGCGTCTTCGCCAGAAGCTCCGGCCGCCCTAGAATTCGTGCACCCTCCTCGTCGGCAAGGATCTCTCTTTCCCTTTGGGCTGTTGCAGAGGCAAAGTATGCGAACGGGTTGAAGAAAGATAGTAACGCTAGTGCAAACGATGCCGTCTTAAACAGGAAATCATTATTTTTCACATGGGCCAGCTCGTGGGCTGCGACTGCAGCTAGCTCTCTTTCTTTCAGAGTCTTGAGAATACCTAAGGAGAATATTAGCATCGTCCTCTTCCCATATCCTATTGTGAAGGCATTTGGCCTCAAATCCTCCACGAGCCCAATCCTAGGAGGATTAATCCCAAGCTTCTTGGACAATTCTCCAACTCTTCTCTGCAATGATTCGTATTCTCCGGGTTCAAACTCGACTATGTGGAAAATTCTTTTAGCAACCCTGTCATTCAAGGCTACTGTTGCAAGCAGGTAGAGTGCTGACAGTGCTAACCCGGCTGCAAGAAGCATGTTTGTTATAGGTGGAGTGTCAAGCGGCTTAACATGCTTGAAAACCATTTGAGGAGGAAGCGTAGTAATATAAGGGATGAAATGTGGAGCTAGTGGAGTGCTACTCGGACTGTAGCCTGAGGCCTTAGCCTCCAAGTGCACTCTCGTTATTAACCAAGGGAAGGTGAATGCTATGAGTAAAACAGGGATTGCAAGAGGAAACAGGTAGCATAGGCTTTTCATCCTAGCGGTTAGTAGACGATTATATTTCGCGAGAGCCTTGACGCAGATGAATGAAACTACCAGTAGGGTGGTTGAATAGTAGAAGTACGGTTGGAAAAACTGTATAAGAATATAGTTAAGATCTATGGGCAGCATTTCCCCCGTCAACCTCCTTTTCTCCTTAAGGCTTTCTCCAGCTTATCCTTTAAATCTTTAAACTCTTTTTCGTCAGAAGAGAGCCTCTCAACCAGGTAGCTTGCAACTATGTCTCCAAAATTTTCCATAAGACTGTTTAAAACCTCATGGACGGCAGATTTTTTAAAACTATGTTTTTCAAACTTTGGCCAATACATGTAGAGAATTCCACCTCTCCCTTTCTCAACCCGCCTGTCGAGCAGACCCTTCTCATAAAGCCTGTCCATTGTGGTCATAACTGTGGTGTAGGCGATTCTCTTTCTCCGCCTCAGCTTCTCGTAAACTTCTCTAACTGTGAGAGGCTGCTTAGCACTCCACATGACCTCTATTATGCTTGTCTCTAGTGGACCAAGGAAGGCCTGAAGCTCTCTTTCCCTAATGTTATATTGTGATATTCTCGCGAGCCCCTGGCGCATCTTTTCCTCACTATCGTTGCCCATAATGGCTATTTAACCCTTTCATTACTATATTGGATAGTAACGTTTATAAAGGGATGCTACGACCGAATGTAGTAACAAATGATTGGAGAAGCGGGGAGAACTAACGCGAAGAATCCGAAACATTCATATCAGCTAACCCTTCTTGCAATAACACTATTAGTTTTTATTCAGATTATTCCTATTTCCGGGCAATCGTGCGCGGTTTTCGGCGTAGTAAAAGACGTTGAAGGTAATCCATTAGGTCATGTGGCTGTTGTCATTTATGACTCTTCAGGGGCATTCATAACCAAAATATGGACCCTTCTTAATGGGTACTTTGCCATAAGCCTTGATCCCGGTATCTACAGGATTCAGCTTGAGAAGAAAGGTTATGAAGGCAAGACAATAACTGTCAGCTTAAACAGGCCCTCTGTGGATCTGGAGGAAATTATTTTGGGCTACTCTTTCAGGATTTCAATATCTCAAACCTATCTGAAAGTGAAGTCTTTTTCAGAAGTTAACATACCTCTCTCTATAGAGAATAAGGGATCATTAGAGGAGACGATAACCGTATTAGTCGAGGCTCCAGATGGGTGGGATGCAGGCCTCTACTCGGGGTCAGCTGAAATAGTGAACCTGACGCTAAGCCAAGGAAGTGTTCAAAGCCTAGACCTGAAAATACAGGTTCCGTACAATGTGCAAGGGCTCTACAGCCTGAAAATAAGAGTGTTAGGCTCAATAATTCAGGAAAAGACTGTTTCCCTATACGTTGAGAAGGCTAGTCTTCAAATCTTAACCTCAACTTACCCGATTGCTCAGGCTCAACCAGGTTCCACCGTAGTCTTTGACCTAACTGTCAGGAACGTTTTATCTGAGAGGTTAACTGGAACAATATCATTAGAACTCCCAGCCGGCTGGACAGGGAGCGTTGTTAAAAATGACGGCAGTGTTCTCTACGGTGTCTCATTAGGATCAGGCGAATCCGTTAACGTTAGGGCGAAGATAGATGTGCCTGTGGACGTTGCCTCTGGAAGTTATGAGACCACTGTTTTCTTTAAAACAAAGGATTTTGACTCAACGTTTCCCCTTACCGTAATAGTTGTTAAGGGGGTCCCCAAGTTGAAACTGCGAACGGACACGCCTTACGTGGATGCTTATTCGGGAGGTACTGCCAATTATCTCATAGAGGTTGAAAACATAGGAGACTCGGACGGGGTTGTAAGCATCAGCTTGACGGGGCTTCCCTCAGGCTACAACTGGGTGGTGAAGGATTCTTCTGGAAGCGTTGTGTCCAAGCTCTATGCAAAGGCCGGCGAAGTCAAGAAGCTGAACATGATTGTAAGCATACCCCCACTGGCTGAGCCGGATTTATTGTCAATAGTTTTGGAGGCTAATACGAACAGCTCTATTGACAGGCTGAACCTAGGATTGGGAATACTAGGCTGGTATAGCGTCACATACGTAACTCAGAATTTCTACTGCGAGACAACAGCCGGCGATCCGATTGTTTTTCAGATTGAGGTTAAGAACACCGGTTACAGCTCGCTTTCAAATCTTAAGCTCGATGTGTCTGATGTACCAAGCGGATTCAACATCAAGATTGACCCGAGCATCGTATCGTTGCTTAAGCCTCAGGAAAACGCCGTTTTCTCACTGACCATTACCAGCGACGCTGATATAAGTGCGGGCGACTACTATGCTAACTTGAGCCTTAAAGCCGATCAGAGTCAGGCAGTTACCAGAAGCATCCATATTTACGTTAAGCAGAGAGGGGAGGTTGTGCTAATAGGAGTACTGATCGTGGTTATCATGGTTGGGGCAATGCTACTGATCTACCGTAGGTATGGGAGGAGGTGAAGCTCATGAGTCTAGCCGTAGAGACTGAGAAACTGGTTAAGATTTACGGAAACGGAAAATCTACGTTGAAGGCGCTTAACAGTATCGATATGAAAGTGCCTAAGGCAAGCGTCTTCGGACTCTTCGGTCCCAACGGATCTGGGAAGACAACTCTAATCTCAATCCTAGTCGGATTATTGTTACCGACAAGCGGAAGCGCTAGGGTGCTGGGCTTCGACGCTGCTAGAGACTCCGTGGAAATAAGGAGGAGGGTCGGCCTGCTTCCAGAGGGCTTCGGCTTCTACGACCATATGACTGCTCTTGAAAACCTGGTTTTCCTAGCAACTCTCGACGGTGTTCCCCCTGACCAGAGGGAGGAAAGAGCGTTGGAGGCGCTTGAAAAAGTCGGTTTAAAAGATAGGGCTAACGCTAAGGTTTCAACTTTCTCACGCGGCATGAGGCAGAGGCTGGGGGTAGCCCAAGCATTGCTGAAGGATCCTGAGCTTTTAATATTCGACGAGCCGACGGTTGGGATAGACCCAGAGGGAGCTGCTGAATTCAGAAACCTAGTTAGAAGAATGAACCGAGAAGGGAGGACAATCCTACTGTCTACACACCTCTTGTACGAGGTGGGTATGATATGCACTCATGCTGCAATAATACGTGAAGGAAGACTGCTTGTGCAGGGAAGCGTGGATGAACTATACCGGTCGGTTAGGGAGGCGAAGGGTTTTCGCTACGAGATTCGCGTTAAACCTGGGAGCGAGATGCCGTTACAGGAGATAAGGTCTATGCCTGGCGTGATAGAGATAACGCAGAGGGATAATCATGTAACCGTTTTGACGAGGAACGACATAGGAGGCAGCCTTTTCTC
This sequence comes from Thermoproteota archaeon, assembly GCA_038850115.1. Taxonomy (GTDB): domain Archaea; phylum Thermoproteota; class EX4484-205; order EX4484-205; family JAAOZP01; genus JAAOZP01. The sequence continues at coordinate 5,513 of JAWCMB010000004.1, read as the reverse complement.
ACTGGTAACGAGAAACCCATATAAGGATATTGTTGAATCCTTAACGCCTATAGAGCCATCTTGGGAGGAGATATACCGGTTCTATCAGGAGGAGGATAAGAAATGATGAGGAACGTTTTCTCAATCGCGCGTAAAGAATTTACCGACGCTGTAACCAGCAAGAGGCTCTGGCTGATCGCAGGTATTTTCCTACTATTTTCAATAGCCAGTACCTATTCAACATCCTTCGGCTTCAGAATTGGTGCTCAGCAAACAACAAGGCTAATGGTTCAGATAGCTTCGTCAATAGCTTCAGCAACAGCATACATGGCTCCATTGCTCGGTATAGCACTGGCCTTTGATGCCATATCTGGAGAAAGGGAGCGCGGAACCCTTAGGATCCTGCTCTCAAGACCAATATACAGGGAGGATGTGATAAACGGCAAGATAGTATCGGCGCTCGCCGTAATAGGTTTAACAATAACATTATCCTCCTTAGCGGCCGTATCCGTCTCAATATTGCTTCACAATATTTCAGTGACTATTGACGACGTATCAAGGATTGGACTCTTCATAGTTTTCTCAATAGTTTTCTCGTTCGCATACTATGCACTTGCACTCTTTGTCTCAACATTCTCGAGCAAGTCAAGCCATTCACTTGTAATCAGCGTAGGTATCTGGATTTTCTTCGCATTCATATTATCCATAATGAGTAGCTTCATCGCGACTGCTATGCTGGGTCCTCCTCCAGCTAGAGCCGTTACGGTTTTTAACATGAGTAGAAGGCAATTCGGAAACTTCACGGCCCCAGGTGGTGCTACGCCACAGGAAT
>JAWCMB010000004.1:0-4692 GCA_038850115.1 Thermoproteota archaeon | reverse complement strand
CTCCATGAGAAAAATATCTGAGATTTCGAGCGCAATACAGGCTTTTTCAATGAACTATCATTATTCACAGATCACCAATTCGCTTTTCAGCTTTGCTGCAGGGCCTCTTGAATTCGGGCAGAGGGAAAGCACGATAGCCAGCATCCCTACAGTGCTTTCAACACGCTTGATAGACATTATAGTGCTCATTGTTTTTCCAATAGTTTTCTTGGTTGCTTCATACATGGTGTTCACCAGAAGACAGGAAAAATAGTGAGCTTATATCAAACAATAAAGTCCTTTTTTTCATATTCCATTATTAATGCCCCTATTCTACCTGTTAAAGGCAACTTATTAGCCGCAGGGTCTCCATTATAAGTCTTAACATGTACTTCTCCAGTCGACAGCAAGTAATTCACTATGCGGGCCAAGTCTTCTGGTCTAGGCTCGATATAGAAAGGGTTTACTTCCACAACTCTTCTCCTCATGTCTATGCCACGCAGGTTCCTAACTATATGATCGTTAAAAGTGTAGAGATGGTCCCCAACAGTTACTCCGTAAGAATACTCGATGATTGCTATAACATTGTCACATCTTAAGATCTTATTGTCAACTCTTAGGTCTTCAAATGTTTTCTCCGTTATCTTAACAGGGTAATAGCCGATGTTAACAACCCCGTCTCTCTCATTAAACCCGATGCTCTCTTTTAAAGAGAGCCAGTCGGCATCAGTAGTTGTTATCGGGCTTCTTGGAAAAGTCTCATTTATCGGAGTTGTAATGATGTAACGACACCCTTTATAGATACTTTTAACACCTGTTTTTTCAACCAGCCTTACCGCTGTAGTATTCTTTTCCTCAACGAAGAGGTAAACGTGCCTCGTGTTCAAACTGTTTAATGCTGCATTCAATAGTCTTCTGCCAACTCCTCTCCCTCTGCAGTCTTTATGGACTAGAAGCCCCCCAATATATCCGCAGTCGTAAATATAGCTTAGAGAATGAATGCAGCCGACTGTTTCACCATTAACCTCTGCCACAAATATTTTGAATGATTCCAGTTGGCTCAACATTTTCACGAGCGGAATATTTGTTAAGTATGTGAACGGGCTGTCCTTATGCTGCTCGATCAGCCTGACGACCTTATCTAGATCCCGGTTCTCTTTAACAACAACATCCAATGTAATGCAAACCGTTCAATTACCCGTTTATTAATATTCTTGCTCCAGAACCCCTTTTCTCTTCTTCTGACTTTTGTAGAGTTCTCTAACCCTTTCCAAAGTATCAGCCTCTGACGGGGCCTTATCACTCCTTATTCTGGTTATCCTCGCAAACCTTAGTGCGAAGCCAGACTTATACTTCGGGCTCTTCTGGATTTCACTATATGCTACTTCAACAACTATCTCCGGCTTAACCCAGACGGTGTTCTCCTCTTCTCTTACCTGAAGCTCCCGCAGCCTTCTGGTCATTTCCTCGAATTCCTCGTCAGTCAAGCCTTTGAAGGTCTTGCCCACTATCTCGTAGCCTCCAGTTTCCTCGTTCAGCGCCGCTAGGAAATAGTCGCTTAACCAGCCTGTCCTCCTCCCGTAGCCCCATTGGGCACCGATAATGACTAGATCAAGGTAATCGGCTGTCTTCAGCTTAAGCCACATCCTTCCCCTAGTGCCTGGCACGTAAGGACTGTTGAGAGCCTTAGCGACAACCCCCTCGTGACCCCCCTCTAAAGATTTCTTCAAAAACTCCTCGGCCTCGCTGATGCTTGACGTTACTATCCTCGGGGCAAGGTTCACGTTTCTCCCAATCCGTTCAAGCATGCTCCATCTCTGCGAATATGGCTCATCTATCAGCTGCCTACCGTTCAAGTAGATCACGTCGAAAAGATACAGTTTAAGAGGTATTTTCTTCATCTCCTCTTCAATATTCTTAACCTTGGTGAACCTTCTCATTAAATCCTGGAAGGGCAGTGGTCTACTGTTTAAACCGACAGCTATAACCTCTCCGTCGAGTATAGCCTCCTCAGCATTAACCCCGTTTATAGCCTCATCGACTATTTCAGGTATACTGACAGTAACGTCTGTCAAACGCCTGCTGAAAATCCTAACAGTGCCATTCTTCTTATGAATCTGTACGCGAGCCCCGTCAAACTTGTATTCGAACGCAACATTCTCATGATACTTGAAGACATCTTCCACGCTGTAGACCATCTGCGCAAGCATGGGCTTCACCGGGTTAAAGAGGGTTAGGCCTATCTTTCTCAAGCCGTCTTCACCAGAGGTTAAAGCAGCCTCAGCAACCCTCCCCAAGTTGCCAGAGAACATGAGGGCTCTCCTTACAAGGTCCAGACTGCTTCCCGAGGTCCTTGCAATAGCCTCAAGCATAACTCCCTCTCCAACTCCATGCTGCATTTCTCCAAAAATGTTCTTAACAATATATTTTGCCTCAAGCTCAGAGGCCCTCTCAAGCATGGATCTTAAGACGAGTTCCTTGTTCTCTCTTGACCTTGAGCCGGTGGCTCCTGCAATCTTTTCAAAATATTCTGCAACGTTCAGAATCGTCAGAGGCTTCTTGAAGAGAGGAGTCTGAGAGGGAGTTTCGAGGATCTTGCTTATCGTAGCGTATCCTATTTCAAGGGTCTTGGAAGAGGCCTCGGGGAATATTTCTCCAACTATCAGCAGAACAGCTGGGCCTATCTCCTCTTTTCTCAAACCTTTCAGAAACTCTCCTATCATCCTAACCTTCTCAAGCCTCCTCGTTGTCTCGGAAAGCTTCTCGCAAAGCTTGGCGAGCTCGACGAATAATGTCTCTCCGCTTTCCTTCATTTCCTCCCCGGGTTCCGTTTTTAAAAATGCTTCTCAGACTGATAAACCTATGCGTTTTAAAAATGTGGGGTTCTTAGCCCGAGTGCCTCATGATATTCGCTCAGCGACCCTCCATTCAAAAGGGTTTTCAGGGCAGAAGCCAGTTTAAAAGCCATGTTTCTCTCCCAGTCATTTCCGTATTCGCCCCTTAGTTTTATCGCAGCACTTCTAAGAGCATCCGCATTATTCCAGTTTTTCTCAAGAAGGTTAAAGACTTCGACGACATCCTTAGGGATATCCAGCATGCCGGCTTCTTCACTGTGATTGTCGAGCATAAGCGTTAAGTATTCGCCTACAGTAACATGGTTTCCCTTCCAATAAAGCTTTGCAGCAGCACCTCTTCGCGCAGCCTCGTCCCTAGTTTCAAGATATGCTTCATGCGTCAAGGCGTTGCAAGGATCTTTACCATTTCTCCACGCTAAAGCAAGGATCCTGAGTATAGTCATGACTGTGCAAACATAAGGTGGAATATTACTGTCGCAAACTCTGAGTTCAAGCGTTGAAGGTTTATGCTTATTCGCAGGGTTGAAATTCAGCTCCCTGTAATGATTCTGGTTTAAACCTCCCCTAGTAACAGGGATGCAGTATTTACCGCCGCCGCGCAACAGCCTATTAGACGAGTATGGTGTTATTCTCCTCCTCCAGACGGGTGAGTTGGCGGAAACCGCTATGATGAAAGGAATGTGATCGTGAATGTAATTTGCAAGGCTTCCAGCTTCTTCCCTGCTTAAGCCCTTATCTTTAAAACCCAAGTGGAAGTGGGTGCCTGCAAACCTGTCGTTCCATCCCCCTACTGGCAGTGGAAGAGCCTTGTCAACGATGGATGAATCAGCATACTTTACGAGTCCACTGCTTATGGCTTGCAGGGCCTCTCTTACACTTCTAAAGGGCCTAGAAACGTATTCTGTGCCTATGCTCTTGTCAACGGTAAACCTTTCTCCTGTCTTTGAAGAGTTTACATCTGGGATGATAACGCGCCTCGATATTTTTCCCTCTCCACTTAAAATAGTATAGCATTCTATTTCAACACCTATCGTAAGGGGCTCTTCCTCCGCAACTAACACGTAGTAGGCGCTCCTCGTTTTCAACAGGATTGGGAAAATGGCAAAATATAAATTTTATCCTATAATTAAATCTATTTTGCTGTTTAAAAAGAGGTGCTTCCTTCCTCTGACCGATGATTCAAAATGCTTTTTCTTTTTAAAGGAAATACGGAATCCTTATGGCTATCATTCTCCTGTAAAAACGATGTTCCCCTCTTCTCATCTTTATTGATGACAATGCTTCTGAAAACACTTGGAGAAAATCATGCGGCTACGGATTTCTTTAAAAGAATGAAAGTTGTTTGTGAAATAGGCTGTGAATCGAGCTTAATTGGCGGTGACCACATCAGGATGAGCTTTTCTAGGAAAACATTTTTACCATGGAGCAGTTAATTTGTAAAATGCTCAACATCAGAATATTTGGTTTTAAAGCAACACTGCACCCTTTTTTCTAGCAACGCTAAATCTAAGAGATCATCAGATTCAACAGGGTTTTTCAGATTAATAGCTTGAAATCAGGCCGTTTTCAAAAACCCATAAATTGAAACGATTAAAAAATCCATTATGAGTAAAGAATTTTTTGGGAAACACTATTGTTGCGAGTCAACTACTCTTATTCAACCGTCTACGCCATTTACTCTTCTGTATTGCACGTAGTTTTCAAAAGACTTTTAACAGGCGGCTCTGATATGGAGAACACCCTTATTCCTGCTAATAAGTGGAACACTCTTGCAAAACTAGTTTGCCAGTTTTAAAATATTATCTGCAAAGCCTTAAGGGGGCTCTGGTCACAAGCGTTTTTTCTCAGCTTTAATTCA
>JAWCMB010000003.1:66413-71605 GCA_038850115.1 Thermoproteota archaeon | reverse complement strand
TAGGAGAATAATGCCGGAGGAGGAGAGGAGGCTTCTCATCCAGATGCTCGACGAGATAGACCCTGAGGCAAGATATTCTGAAACATTAGAGGAGGAGGTTATAGACGCCTACGACACTAGCGTGAAGCGTCTCAAAGCCTTTTCAGACAAGGAGTATGCGGAGAGGCTTGAAAACGAGATAATGGGACTTAAAAGTGCTTTAAACTTCGGAGAAAAATAGAACCGGGTTAGTCCAGCTCGACCTCAGATATTTCTGAAAGGTCTGTCAGGCTGTTCGCCTTGATCTTTCCGCTGGAGACTGTGAAAATCACGTCGCCTACGTATAGGCTTCTCGTAACCGTGTACTTCGAGCTGAAGTAGTATCCGCTTTTATCAAGCTCCTCCTGGTCCTCAAGATGCGTTATTCTGCCTCTAAGCGTAATCCCTTCCTCAGGCAAAACTCTGAAAACGCATGCTCCTTGAAAAACATACTCGCCGTAAGTGTTTGGCGGTATGCTACCAGAGTATTTTTCGCTGAAAATCTTCGCCTCCAGAACCGGTATTACGAGTAGACTCCTCTTCCTGTCGAAGAGAAACGCGTGGTGGTCCCATAGGGCGGGCGAATCCGTCCCCCTGTCACCCACGATGATTTTCCCAACCTCCTTGGGGCTGGTGACGTTTGAAACGTCAAACAAAGATATTTTCAAGCCTTGGTACCATGCGAAATCTCCCTCCTCAGCCTCAACCGTCTCCTTACCTATGCCTATGAGGTGATTCTCATCATAAGGATGCAGGTAGTCTGAATAACCGGGTATCTTAAGCTTGCCTAATACCCTTGGCTCAGCGGGGTTGCTTAGGTCTATAGTGAAAAGCGGGTCGACTTTTTTGAAAGTTACAAGGTAGCACCTTGTACCCATGAATCTGGCCGAGTATATTTCCTCACCGGGAGCAAGGTTTTCAAGCTTGCTCACAATCTCCAAGGTCTTGAGGTCTAATACGTAAACATGGTTGGCGCTTGTCGCCTCGCCGAGAAACCTTGCGACATAACCGGTGGTTGTGGCTATTCTGAAATAGCCTTGATACTCATCCATCGAGAACTGGTTTAAAACCCTGCCCGGGACTTCAACGCTCGCCTCGCATTCTATCTCAAGACCATTAATCCTAATCCTATGTATCTCCGTGGATTCCCCCCCGCCGTGAATCCACCTTGGCATTGCAACGTATACGTTGCTCAAGGAAACATACATGCAGGAGGCGTAACCCGTTAAAACCGCATTAGACTCCACTCCTCCTTCCTCAGAGGAAATATCCGTCGCGGTTATGATCGTATAGCTCTCCGGAGCCTCAGTCATGTTCGAGTAAAAAATTTTGTCAGCCGGGATTGTGAAGATGAAACCGTTTACAATAATCTTGGGAAATAGGACTTCAACATCTTTCTCGAGAGGCCTAACTGCCGGCTTAGTCGTAACCATGTAAACATGCTTCCCAATCATTCTTGAGCTAACATACCCTCCTTCAGCAGAGACCTTCCTAACGAGCCTAGGGTTCTGAACATCAGAAACATCGTAAATGGCCAAAGAGACTCCCCACGACCCGTAGTAGTCATCCTCCAGCGGGAGGTCCTCACACATTACTACTGCAAGTCTACCGTTGTTCACAAACAATCCTATAGGATACCCGTCGACACTAATCCTAGAGGTCCTCTTCATGCTCTCAGGAGGATATGCTTCAACTATGAAAACACTGTTTTCAGAAACCATGTAGATGTATCTGCCATCCGTCTTAACCGTATCCTCCTCATCCACGCCAGAAACCTGAATGTTAGTAGTTGAGTACTCAAGAGCACCCTTAGGGGCTCCGAACGCGCTATCCGCCATGAGGGGGATGGAGAAACGGTAAACCAAGCGGTTAGCGTAAAGAATCTCGTCAGCCCTAGCCTTAACGAAGCTCCTGATCTCCTCGTAGGAGTTGAAGCTCTTCAAACCTCCAACGCTACCCCCCTCGTTTATTTGGACAATGAAAGCTATTAAGAAGGTTGAGACAATCAGAATCAATGAAAGGGCTGTAACCAACACTCTTATTAAACTGGTTCTCATCATCCGGGTTTACACCATCTATAGTAAGTTCTACGGCTTAATTATCCTAGGTTTTAGAACATGCTGTCCACATATTAGAACAGAGGAGTCATAAACGTGCTCCGCAATACCGTAAGCAGGTGTTAAAGACGTTTAAATGATCTGTTTTTAATTGGATGATGACGAAAATCTGAAGCGTTAACGCTTAATATGAAAAACCTGGGCAAGCCTTGAAGGCTCCCTATCTTAATCACTGTCAGCAGCTCGAGCAAAGAAAACGTGTTAACAGCTAGGATCACACGCGTAATTTAGGACTCACACTGGTTACATGCTTTCAATTTTTTAGGGTTACTCTACTTCTTTGACAGCAACCTCCGCCCTAGTCTCAATCCGCTCTATCTTACCGTCTCGTAACCAGAAAATCCTATCCGAGACGTCTATCATTTTGAGATCGTGCGTCGCGTTTATTATTGTTACTTTTTTCTCTGTGTTCAGTGTTTTCAGGAGGTTGATTATTTCTAGTCCTGTGTGTAGGTCAAGGTTTCCCGTGGGCTCGTCTGCGAGCACTATGACAGGGTCGTTTACTAGTGCTCTTGCTATTGCTACTCTCTGCTGCTGTCCTCCTGAGAGTTCTCCGGGCTTGTGGTCAAGTCTTTCCCCTAGACCAACTCTTGCAAGCATTTCTCTCGCTCTTCTCAGTCTTTCCTCTCTTTCGACGCCTGTGAAAACCATTGGGAGCATCACGTTTTCAAGGGCTGTTAACACGGGTATCAGGTTGAAAGTTTGGAATATGTATCCTATTTTCTTGGCTCTCAGCCATGCAAGCTCATAAGCGTCTAGGTTCGCTATGTCAACCTCATCGATGAAAACCTTCCCCCTAGTAGGTCTATCAAGGCCTCCCACCATGTTGAAGAAAGTCGTCTTACCGCTTCCTGAGGGTCCCATTATAGACAGGTACTCCGACCTTCTAATCTTCACGCTAACCCCGTCCAGCGCTCTGACTGTAACGGGCCCCATTACGTAGTATTTTGCAAGATCCTCGGTTTCAACCGCATACTCATACCTAAGAGCCATCTTTATCCTCCTCCTAAACCTCGTACCTTAAGGCTTCCGTTGGGCTCAGCTTCGCCGCTATATACGCGGGTGCCAGCGCTGCCAGCAAAGCTATCAATATGCTTAAAGCCATGTCTACCAGCGGGTTGGCCAGTAGCAGCAGCGGGTTGCTGAAGTTGAACTCTGTCCATAGCCTGACTGAAACCATCATTATATCTATTGGGGCTGCTTGTGTAAAGGCCTGCCATGCTGTTGCTATGCCCCATCCTGCTAAAGCTCCAAGCGCCCCGCCTATTAGGCCCAGTAGGAAAGCTTCTATGAGGAATATTTCTAGCACGTGCGTGTTCATGGCGCCCAAGCATTTCATGGTGCCTATCTCCTTATATCTCTCAGTCACGCTCATAAGCATGCTGTTAACTATGCCTACAGAGCATATTAGAAGCGCTATTACCGCCATCCAAAGTTGGTAGAATTGCACGGCTACCCCTGAACCCTCCCCGTACAGGATGGAAACTATCCTGCCAGTTGTCAGTAGGAAGGATAGGAAGGCTATTCCTAGGACGATCGATGCCATTGTTACGAGCGCTCTCCCGAATCTTCGCCTAATGCTTTCAAGGCTGAATGCAAATGCTTCTGAAACAGGGAATTTCACGCCTTCTTCTCCACTCAACCCGTCCCACCAGTTGGGTTTCCACTCGTAAATAAAGCTTATTAACCTTTACCCTATGCCCCTTGGTAATGAGCGTAGGCGATTTCACAAAAATGCTTGAGACGGTTTCGCAGGTTCTAGCGGTGGGTGCTTTAATAGTCTTAATATACTTTATTGCGAGTAAAGCGGTTAGGCGCTCGACCAAGAGGTATGCGTAAATACTCTTTGAAGGAGATTCTTCTAGGGGAGCCTGACACCGGGGGAAGATGGTGACATGTCGCGGGAGGAGCTTATACGCAGATATGTTGACACGATCCTTGAGAAGAGGAGAGACATTGCTAGGGATAAGCTTATGCGTATGATAGAGGAGAAGAAGAGGGTTGCTAAGGTTAGCGAAGCCTACAGGGAGGTTTGGGCTGTTTTCAGCGTGGCGAACGAGCTTGGCATCAGGCTGGAGGAGGTTTCGCTTGAGAAAGAGGTTAAAATAGGTGACATCGTCTCAGGTTTAACGAACATTTCGACGCGTGGAAGGATCGTTGCGATCCTTGAGCCTAAGGAGGTTGTGTCCAACGGTGAGAGGATTCCGATAACCCGGGTGATTCTAGGAGACTCCTCAGGATGGTGCTACCTATACTTGTGGAGGGAGAAAGCTGGCTTACTCAGGGAACTGGACATCAAGCCTGGTGATGTGATCAAGGTGAGCAGAGCATACAGTAAGGAGGGCAGGCTCGGGTCAGTCGAGATCCATTTAGGCAACGTTGGGAGTGTTTCGAAGGCTGAGGAGAGTTGGGATATGCCTCCGAGGGAAGCGTTCTTCAAGAGGATTAGCGAGATAGGTTATACTGACAACATTGTAAATGTTAAGGCGGTTATCGCCGGGGTTTCAGAGCTTAAAAGGTTTCAAGATTCCCGGGGTGGGGAGGGAGCTGTTAGAAGGCTGGTTTTAGCTGAAGAGGATGTTAGAGTACCGTTAACCCTTTGGCAGGAGCATTCTGAGAGGGTTTCCGAGAAAGATGTTTTCAGCACTATATTAGTGGCGGGGGCAAGGGTTAGGAAGGGTTTAAGCGGGAATCTGGAGCTTGAGCTCGATGCGCTTGGCTGCCTAGAGATCCTGAGCAAGGCGGGAGATGTGGTCTACGCTTCTATTTCCAAAATAGGCTCCAGCAGACCAGTTAATCTTAAGCTCTACATTCTTAAAATATTTAAGGATAACGCTGTTTCAATCGGGGATAGGGTAAGAAGGGCGATGGATGTTATTGTTTCGGACGGGGAGGCCCACGCTGTATTAACAGCCTGGGACAGTTTTGCGGATAGGCTTAAGCAGATAGGTGAAGGTAAGAAGGTTGCTTTCCTAAACCTGGTCCCTAGGCGCTGGGGGAGACAGGTCTTGCTTAGCACAGCCTCATTCACAACGATAGTGGAAGTTGGGGAGGGGG
>JAWCMB010000003.1:30817-66403 GCA_038850115.1 Thermoproteota archaeon | reverse complement strand
TCCTGGCTTAAGGTTTCCCGAGAAGGTTTACAGGGTGGGTGAGCTTGAGCCGGGGTTAAGGAAGATTCATATCGAGGGCGTCGTATCCGTTAAGCCTGAGGAACAGGAGGTAAGCTCAGCCTCGGGTGAAAGAATAAAAATGTGCCGTTTCACCCTTATTGATGACACTGGGTTGGTTGAAGTAGTAGCGTGGCGTGAGAATACTGGTAAAGTATCTGGGTTAACCCCTGGTAGGAGTGTTAGAATAAAATGGTGCAACGTTAGGGAGAGGGGGATCGGAAGAATGTGTGTCGAGGTTACTGGTGACAGTGAAGTGGAGGAGATAGGGGTTGAGTAGCAGCCCTGTGGTGGTCGTCGGGAAGAAGAGGCCTTGGAATTATGTTACTGCCTGCATTACGGTTTTCAACAGTGGCAGTAAAACCCTCACTATAAGGGGGAGGGGCGGCAACATATCTAGGGCTGTGGACGTGGCGAATCTTCTCCGCAGAAACGTAGCTGGAACCCAGATACTTGAGATTAGAATAGTGGAGGACGTTAATGATGCTGACAACTCAAGAATAATCCCGGTTATCGAAATCGTTTTCAAAAACCCTCATTCAACGTGAGTAGTTAAATGAGGTGGAGCAGGAGGCCCGTGGAGAAGACAAGCAGTATTAGTGAAGCTATAATGGTCTTCTCAGAGTATTCTACAAGCTCCTCAAGCTCCATGAAAATCTTGCCGGTCATCTTAACCCGATTAGTATCATCCACGTAAACCTCCACCCCGCAGGGTGAAAGCCTCTCCACAGCGCTGTTTAACGCTTCCCTGCACGCTTCAAGCAGAGTCTCAAAACCAGTCTTAAACCCTACTGGGAAATAGCCCTTCCAAGCCTGTTTTAAACCAGTTAAAACATGCGTGTCCGTGGTGACTATTTCAAGAGCGGAAATATTCAGGGTTTCCCTCAGGCTTTCAACCAGACGGTTTCGCATCCCCATAACCATATTGTTGCCATCGATCGTAATGATGGCGTGGGTCCTACCGGCTATGTTGAAAATCAGGGCTGAGACCCCTCCGGGGCCTATTTCATCATTCGGAAGGTTCTGAGGCCTAACCCTATGGAAACCGATTTCCAAGCCTCCTGGCAGAGCTTTTTCTAAATCACCCGCCACTTCTTCAAGCAGGTCTGCAAACCTGTTTTCATCAGGATTATGCGCCGTCCAGCTGGACGAGTCTATAGAGTTATGTGCGTCGCACACGAGTATTGGAGTCAAGCCATGTTTCTCAAGTATCGTGGAGAACCTTGGCAGCCATTCCGGGGGTAGATCTTCAGCAGAATACCCTGGGCAAGACAGGAAGACGATGCAGCAGGAGCCTAAACGTACCGCGGTGACGCAGTAACCTTCAGACTCTCTCTGAGAGAAGCATACGTGAAGGCCTTCGAGGCTCTTCGCCGAGTTGAACGCAGTCATTATCATGCTGCCTATTTTCTCAACCTCCTTCTTGGAAGGAAGGTTAAGGCTATGGTTTGAGAGGAAGCGGAGCAACAGTATTCGGCGTCCACTATTGTCCTCCAGCTCCTCAACTAAGCGGCTTGGCAGAGGGCTGCTGCCCAAGGTTCCGAAGGGCCCGAAATGTATGCCCAGTCCTATTAAGGATAGAAAAGGTTTCCCGTTGACTGTGAACGTGGCTGAGGAAAGCTTCAGACTACTGTCTCTACTCGTTTCTTCGAAAAACTCTTCAAGCGGAGCCTCATTCTTGTTAAAGTAGTAGTCTAAGTAGGCTTGAAAAACAGTTAAAGGCTTTATTTTCCCCCCAATTTTTTTTAGACTCAAAGCAGTAGCTAATAAAAGGCTTGTCAAGAAGGACAGCAGGATCACAGAAAAAGTCTCCGCCAAGTTTTGGAAAATGGTCATGCTCATGATGATCCAGCGGAGCGATTGCAGGCTCGTGTATAGCAGTGAGACTGGGAGAATGATGGTAACGCTTCTTCTGAGAAAACCAAGTAGGGTTAGAAACGATATGAAGGATGATATTGTGATTCCGAAAGGTATTAGGCAGGAGAAAACATGCTTCGCGTCTAGATTAAGGAAAATTAGGGATAAGGCTCCGATCGCTGTTAGGAACGCGTAGAGGGCTTCTTGAACGAGCTGAAGCGCGAGAAACCTTCTGAACGTTAAAACACGGTCTTCACGTAGGAATGCCTTATGCATTAACACTGTGAACAAAGATGGTGTGAAAAAAAGGATTAATATTTGCGGGGGCATCTTGTTGAGTTGGAATAATGCAAGCATCACCAGCGACATTGTCGATTCCAGCATAAGAATCATGAAGACAATCATGCGTAAGGATGGGAAAGAAAAGAGAAGCCTAAGATGCCGGGAGGCGTCTTTAGAAGACAATCTCTATATTTTCAATATTAGTATAAGAATGCTTCCAGCTATTAGAGCCGCAGACAAGATGATGATTATTATGGGCTTAACTTGAACACCCTTGCCTTTTTCACCGAGAGTGCTCAGGAGGCCGGCTGTCCCGGCTGGGAGGCGTGAACCCCGCCTATCCTTCTTCGAACGCTCCTTAGACATTACAGATCCGGGAGAGCAGTCTTGGCTAAAGTAAATAAACTTTATCTAATACCCTTGGCTGAACACAGCTTTGAAGCTTTAAAGCTGTGGGGCAAGGTTTAACTTTAAATCACGCTTTTATTTTCAGCCGGTTGAGCCAGGACAAGGAGGCTGTGAGGAGGAAAATCCTAGCGGAGGCTACCCGCCGTGGAATACTGTTGAATCCCGAGGCGCTCTTAATACTCGTTGAAAACTATGATGAGAATTCTATTCAAAGCCTGCTTAACAAGCTGGCGGAGAAGGCTAAGGGGCCTGAGGGCGGCATCATCGTCTCCGGGGAGATGGTTGCTCAACTCGTCGGCGGCCGGGCTGTGGCAGAGGTATCGGTTGGGGTTCATCCCCAGGTTTTAGCTAGAGACGTGGAGGCGCGGTTTGAGGTTTTAAAGACATATGATGCTAGGCCTGTTTCGGACGACGTTGAAGCCAGGAGGCAATACTTTGCAGACAGGTATCGCAAGATCTCCTCAATACTGAGAAGCCGGGCGGACATGTCACCCTACTACTCTTTGAAAAAGGCGCGCAGTCTCCCAGACGGATCAGAGGGGAAAACAATAGTCATGCTTTACGAGAAACGTGAAAACTATCTTTTAGTGGAGGACCTTGAATTTACGGCGAAGATACTGATTCCGAGAGACTGCAGCAGGGATTTAAGAGAGAAGGTTGACAGGCTGGTTCCGGATTCTGTGGTAGGAGTCTCGTTTCATGTTTCTAATTCAAAACTGTTCTGCAGGTCGCTGATCTTCCCAGACGTTCCCCTGAGAAAAATTAAGATGGCTGACGAGGATGTTTCAGTCCTGCTTACTTCAGACATTCATTTCGGTAGCCAGAAGTTCTCGGAGAAGGCTTTCAGGAGAATGGTCAGATGGTTGAGGGAAGGGGGTTCAAACGAGAGGCAGCAGAGCCAGGCGTTCAAGATTAAGTATATCGTTATAGCCGGAGACCTTGTAGACGGGGTCGGCGTGTATCCTCAGCAGGAGATGGAGCTTCAGGTGAAGGACATAGGGAAGCAGTATGAAATGCTTGCAGACATCCTAAGCCAAATCCCCAGCTACATAAAGATAATAGTAATACCCGGAAACCATGATGCAGCCCAAAGAGCGATCCCGCAGCCCCCGATATTCAAAGAGTACATGGAGAAGGCCGAGGCTAACGGGAATCTTGTATCGTTAAGCAACCCCTGCACGGTGTTGTTGCACGGTGTGCGATTCATGGTTTACCATGGTACGAGCATGGAGGACATCGCTACTTTCACCAAAAACGCTAGTTACGATAAGCCTGATAACGCTATGGAGATAATGCTTCAGCTCAGGCACCTTGCACCAGTATACGGTTCCAGAACCCCCTTGTTAACACAGTTGAGCGATGAGCTTGTAGTTGAGGATGTTCCAGATGTTTTCCACACGGGGCACGTGCATGTCTTCAGAAGCAGGCTCTACAGGGGGATTAGGCTGGTCAACAGCGGAACATGGCAGGAGAGAACCAAGTATCAGGAGCAGATGGGAATAATGCCCACTCCAAATATTGCAGGAATACTTGAGCTTAAAAGTGGGGGCTTCTCTGAAATAAGTTTCGCTTAACACGCCCGGCGTTACTCGCAGGCTACTAACCAGGTTACGTGATTCCTCTCTATGACGGTCTATCTGAAATGCTGAAGAACATGTTTTTCGGTTCGGCTACTCTATTCCAAGAAGCTTGAGGTAAACGGCTGCTGGAACGAGAATTATTGAAGCCAAGCAGACAGCGTAGTCACCCCTCTTTAGTTTCAACGGCTTATAGGTGGTTCTCCTTGGAGAAGCCCCAAACGCCCTAACCTCCATAGCATCCGCTATTTCATACGTTCTTCTTATTGTTCCAACTAAGAGAGGTATTAATATGGGCATCAGGTTTCTAATCCTGTTTCTAAATCCTCCTTTCTCAAGCTCAAGCCCCCTTGAACGTTGAGCGTCATATATCGATTGAAACTCATCGTAAACCACGGGTATGAAGCGGATAGCCATTGTGAAGGAGAACGTTAACTCCACTGGGAAGCCTGCAACACTCATAGCCCGTCCTATATCCTCGGGTGTTGAAGATAGGAAGAACCATGACATTGCTGAAGAGAGTGCAAGAAGTCTGAGTGACAGCACGATTCCTATGAAGAGTGTTCCTCCGAATAAAAGTTGTGTGATGAATATTATTGCGAAGAAGAATAGGAGACCCTTCAGCGATAAAAACCAGTCTCTGAGAGACTTTGCTAAAAACAGCAGAATTAGTTGCCCGGCTATAAGCACTAGAAGAACACGGATGTCCGTGAACACTATGGCGATGGCCATGAGGACGATCGAGAGCAGAAACTTGGATCTCGGGTCAAGCCTATGCGCTGCAGAGTCTTTCCTCCTATACGTGAAAGCTTTCAGGAGCGACATTTCTGGAAAACCTCTGCGAGAATACTGCTGATAACATCGAAATCCTCCTCTAAGCCGGAGACACCCGTCTCCTCCTCAAGCTCTATGAGAAAGGGCTTTTTGAGAGAAGCCCCCTCGACAAGCTCTTTTTTTGAGAGAAGCTCCCTAAGTCTCCCGTCGCCGATCACTTCCCCCTTGCTTAAGATTATTGCTCTCTCACATATGCTTGCAGCGAAATCAACGTCATGCGTTATCACTATTACACACTTTTTCTCGGAGACGAGGCTTCTGAGAATCCTCCGGATGTTCAGCTTCTGAGCGTAGTCCATGCCTATAGTGGGCTCATCTACTATCAGCGCCTCCGGGTGCCAAGCCATTATTGAGGCTATCGCCAGTCGTTTCTTCTCTCCTCCGCTAAGCTGGAACGGGTTTTTATGCCTGTATTCCTCCAATCCGAAAACTCTCAGAACCTCTTGAACAGACTTTTCAACCTCATCCTCGGAAAACCCGAAGTTCCTCAGGCCGAACCTAACCTCATCCTCAACCTTCTCCGCGAAAAACTGGTGTTCAGGATTATGGTTAACGAAGCCTATTTTTCTAGCTATCTTAGCGACGGAGAGGCTTCTTGTTTCAACGCCGTCTATCTTAACGCTTCCCTCGGTTGGTTTAAGCAAGCCGTTCAAGTTTTTAGCGAGCGTGGTCTTGCCAGCGCCGTTTTCGCCAAGTATTGCGACGCTCTCCCCCTCCTCAATCCTGATATTAATGTTCCTCAAAGCGTAGTTCGAGGCCTCAGGGTAGCGGAAGCAAAGGTTCTCAGCGAGTATTTCAACCATTCTCCAGCCCGCCACCTTTCAATGAAGCAATTAACTCTCCAACTGTGTTAGGAGGATTCTTTAATCCGCATTTTTCCTTAATCCGGAAATATATTTGGAGGAGGGGGGGAATGTTTACTGGAATGCCCTTCCTAAAGCTTTCTTCGAGAACCATCACAGGGTCTCCGTCTAAGACAACCTTGCCTTCGGAAACCACGACGATTCTTGAAAGATGTTTAAGCAGCAAATCTATCCTGTGTTCAACAATTATCAATGTGGTCTTTCCACCGGATTCCTCCATGCTTCTTTTAAGCTCGAAGATCCTCTGGATCAAACTGGCTGATGAAGAGGGGTCAAGCATGGAAGTGGGCTCGTCGAAAATCAGTAGCGAGGGCTTCATGGAGAGAATTGAAGCAATGGCTGCCTTCTGCTGCTCTCCACCTGACAGGCTGTTTGGGGACATGTATCTTAAATGCTCTATCCCAACGAGCCTGAGAGCATCGTCAACCCTCCTCTCAATCTCGTCAGGAGGGAGAGCCAGGTTTTCAGGCCCGAATGCAACATCATCCTCAACACTGAAAGTGAACAGCTGGTTATCGGGGTTTTGAAAAACTATTCCGCAACATGTGGCGATCCTGCTTACAGGAGTACTCCTTACGTCCATTCCGAAAATATATGCTTCCCCCTGGAGTTCGCCAGGGTAGCTGTGAGGAATCAGCCCCATAAGGATCCTTGCCAAGGTTGATTTCCCGCAACCTGAGGGACCTGTTATAAGCAAGCTTTCCCCCTCCTCAACGATGAGGTTGAAATCGGACAATGCTTGTTTCTCAGAGCCCGCGTATCTGAAACCCAGTTTTCTCAGTTCTACTGCCGCCATCTCCTGTTTTGCTCGACTCTCCAAAGGGCTTAAAAGTCTTAAGTTGAAAAATTCTAAACCAGTTTAGGCTGGGGTTCCTCCCCTGCCTCCCGCGAGCGCATCTTTCAGCTCGTTCTCAAGCTCTTCTGCTCTTTCCCTAATCTTATTCTCCTGCCTCTCGATTGCTCCTATCCTAACTTTCAAAAGCTCCATCTGCTCGTTCAACTCGTTTATCAGCTCGGTTCTATTCTTTTTCACGAGTATTCTTCCAGTTATCCGGTACACAGGCGTGTTATCGTCGACGGAGGAAAGTGCTTGAAGAGCCGACTCAAGCTCTCTTGCCTCCAGTTTAGCCTGCTCCTTCTGAATGTAGAGTGACTCCAGAGTCTGCTGAAGCTGTTGGAGTCTAGACAGCTTTTCCTGCAGCTGGAGAGGAAGCTCTTGAGACATTATCTGGCTTTAATCCTTAGGGCGCATGCTTAAAAACATATTTCTTCAGAGGAACAATGCTCTTGAAAAATGGTGCTTAGGCTCCAAGAGGCGGGCTGCTTTCTCAGCCATGTTAAGCAAGCTTAAAGTACGCCTTATTCTCTCAGCCATTTTAGACGGGTTGCTGCTTTTAAAGAAAATCAGAAGCTTGTTTCCTTCAATCCTCGCCCTAACTCCAGACCTAGGCTCAGAAACCGCTTCTTGAAGACAGGCCCAATAGAGGGATTCGGCCATCCGCCTATCTTCATACTTCAGGATAATCTTAACCGTTATCATTTAAATTCTAGGCCTAGAAGCGCTGCTAACAACCCTCGCAGCGGTTTCACCAGTCTTCGTTAACGGCTCGTAGGCTCCTCCTGCAAAAGTATGGCTGCATTTCCTGCAGCTCCAGACCCCTACGCTAAGCCTCTTTAGAACACCTGTGCCGCATTTGGGGCAGTTATACCAGGCCTTTCTCCTCTTAAGAACTTGAATATACCTTCCTCTGAGCGAGAAACCGTATCTTACGCCCAGCGCGCTCGACTCTTTTTTTCTAGCCATTTCCACTGGTCAACTGCCCGTAAGCAACTGTTCTTAACTCTTTCCCTAGAGTTATAGATTTGTCTAGGAGCTCTATGACTTTTCTAGGAGAAATCATTCCTCCGCCATTCTTCTGGATTGCGCAAAACCTGTCGTCGGCCTTAACAGTCATGGAAACAGTGAAATCAGACGCATACTCCTCGTTAAGACAGGGGTCTACAACATACTTATCGTCGAAGAAGGCGTAGGTTATTGAAACAGGATGGTCCTTAAGTTCCAGTTTAAAGTGTTCATCCGTCTTCTTAATAACCTGCCCTTCTGAAACGTATTTAGGCATGTTAGTAGTGCCCAGTGCGTTGACGCTGGCTATTACTGAAGCGTCAATCAGGTTGCCGTCGTAGTCAAGGATGTAGAGGTCCACGTAGAGCGAGTAGACAGATCTTCCGGGAACTATGCAGAGCGAGGAAAGGTCTATTGATTTAGACTCCCGAATGCTCCTGTCAACGTATCTTGAGAGGGATATTGATTCCTCAGAGGGCGGGCCGGGTTCGAAAACCGGCGAGGCCAGCGGAACCAGCTCTGCGTTCACTATTAGAATGCCCTCGTTAGGAGTGTCTGCGAAAGGCACAGCAACTCCAACTTTAACAGCAGCCAGGACCTTAGTGTTACCAAGCTCAACGAGGGAAGAGCCCTCCGCCTTTTCGACATATCCCAGTTGAACACGGATATTCCTATATTGTAGGGGGCTTCTGCCATCAATCCTTCTGCTGTCAGCCAGCAGGCGCCGCAGCTCCCGCTGCTCGAGTTTAGAGACGGTTGGCTTCTGCTCAGTTATAGACATTTAAACATCCCTCCTCTGTATGGAGAACCTTTCTCTAAGAGCATCTACCTGCATCTTATGCATTTTCTGCGTAGCCGTTATGGCTAGTGACAACGCTTGCTCAACCTCCTCTTTCGACATGATTCCATCCATTTGAAGAAGAGTAATCCCGTCCAGAGTCGGGTTGTAGGCTATAGGCATGTCTGCCTCCCCATACTTATCCTCAAGATCGTTAAGGTCCACAATTATTTTTCCATCAGCCTTACCGACAGCGCATGCTGCAGCCAAGCCTCTCAGAGGGATTCCGGCGTCTGCCAGCGCTAACACTGCTGCAGTTAGGCCTGCGCAGCGAGTGCCACCGTCAGCCTGCAGAACCTCTATGAAAATATCTATAACTGTTCGAGGGAAGAGCGAGGTCATTACAAGTGACTCAAGAGCGTTTCGAAGAACCATTGAAAGCTCTATTTCCCTCCTGCTCGGGACAGGGCTCTTTCTTTCCGTTGTTGAAAAGGGTGCCATGTGGTAGCGGCATCTCAAGGTGCATCTGTCAGGCAGTGAAATATGCTTCGGCAGCGCCTCTTTCGGTCCGTAGACTGCCGCTAATATCTTATTCCTACCCTGCTCTATGTATGCGGAACCCTGAGCGTTAGACAGCACGCCAACCTTAATCCTGATAGGCCTAAGCTCGTCAAGAACCCTGTCGTCAGTCCTCCTCCCATCTTCCTTAAACAGGGCGGTGCTTTCTCCCATCTCCCTCAAGTCCTCCTTTCCGCTAGCAATGCTTCCACTCTTTCAGTTAAGCCATAAACATGCGACTCCTTCTCTATCATTTCAACAACCTCCCTGATTCTCGTAACTACGTTTAAATCTTCAGAGTGAACTATTAAACGCCCGTTCTGGCCTACTGTAAGCTTAACGTTGGCTCCCCGCTCTATTACTGAGAGCATGGAGCCCTTCTTCCCTATTAGGCGTGGTATTTTAGACGCGGTTATGCTCAGTAGGAAACCATTTGAGACGACTCCAAGCCCTTTGCCTTTCAGGGTGATAACAGGGGAAGAGAAGATCGAAGCCTCCTTGATGAGCCCTATGATGACCATTCCGGATTCCAAGATTCTACCTATACTGTCTCTAGACAGGCGGATCCTTTTCTCAGGGTACTCCGACAAGGGTAAAAACGCTAGGAAGGGGGAGTTTATGTCAACCGTCCAGCCCGCCGTGCCCGGCTCCTTAACAATCCCTATTATAAGGTCGCCTGTCTTAGGTTGGTAGAAGGACTTTAAGGCTACGACGTCGACGCGCTTACCGTCTGTTCTAACTAATCCGACGGTGGTTGCAAGCATTCTGTCAGATAGCTTGAAGATGTTTGAGCCGGGCACGTGGAACCTACTGTCACCCACGTACTCGCCAGGAACCACTATGGGTCTCTGTTTCTGCTGCTGTTCGTTGCTTCGCGACAAGTTTTAGCCTCCTTTAACGCATCCTCCTCTGTAGCTAAGACCGGGCTCCAGCCCCTATATCAACTTTTACCTGGTCGCCGTATTTCTTGCTGAGGCTCTCTAAAAAATAGGACATTATTGCAGACGGTACTCTAACGGTGAGTTTAACACTCCTATCCTTCTGAACCCTAGTCTGATCAATCTCCCCCATTGAGCCGGCAAACCCGTAGACGTCGTTGGACAGTGTCTGCGGGCATGTTATTGTTAAAACAACCTCGTTAACCTTAAACTGCAGGACCTGTCTTAAAGCCTTAACCACGTTCTTAACCTGTTCCTCAGGGGGCTTAAAAGGATCTATTGAGACGCTGGTTTGGCTTAGAGCCTGTTCGATCCTGAGGGAAGGAATCGGGTTGCCTGCGGAAGGCTCTAGAATAAGTTTGGAGAGAATCGTAACTATCTGCTGCCTCTTGCTCTCGATCATCCTGCGCCTCTGCTCCCCGGTGAGCTGTAAATCACCCTCTAAAAGTATCTTTTCAGCTATTGTAAACACGTCCGTTGTTCCAAAAAACTTTTTCAGTTTCTCCGAGGATACGCGTAGCCCCTTCTTAGAATCAGAGTAAACCTCGTCGACTAAAAGAATCTTCCTTATGTCTCCCCTGCCAGTCAGCTTGAAGTTTAACGCAGGGTCTGGTGCGACAATTATTTCGAATTTTTCACCGTGCAGTATTAGTCGGCTTATCGTTGAAGGTCTGCTCAATTCCGCTCTACTTCGCCCTCTCGTAGTATTTCTTAGTCTCCTCGAAGCTTAAAACCCTGAACTTCTTCTCATCCGTCCTGATCACGCCGATTCTAAGCCTGTCGGGAGCAGCTTCATCCTTCAAAACCTCTATGCTCCCCCTTATACCCAGAGACACTGCTTCGTCAAGGCTTATGCTAGTGGAGTAATTATCCCTAAAATATTTCAATATGTCGTCCCTCCCCACACCGATGGCAGAGGCAAAATACTTAAAGTATATCCCAGTAGGATCAAGCTGATACAGGCTAGCACCAACCATGTCAACACCCCCAATAAGCATAGATATTCCGAAAGGCCTCATCCCAGCGTGCTGCGTATACGACTGAACAGTGTTGCTAAGCCTCCTGACGAGAAACTCAACGTCAACCGGCTCATCGTAAAGAAGCCTATTCACCTGCGCCTCATTCCTAGCATACTCCACCAGAAGCCTCGCATCCGAGTTAAAACCAGCAACCACCGTAGCAATATGCTCATCAATCTGAAACAGCTTCTGGCTGAAAGTCCTATCCTGAAGCATATCAAGCTTCTTCTCCAAACCAGCCAGCACAATACCCTCCTCAACCTGAATCCCCCACGCAGTCGGACTATTATTAACCATTACCATTGCGTAATCGACCTGAAGTATGCGCCCGTCGGGTGAGAATCCGTATAGTCTTTCGTAGCCGGGTATCATTCCTTCTTCAGGGATAAAGGCTGACTGTCCCTTTATAATCTTTGCCCTACTATGTCGTGCGTGTCACAGTAGAACTTGCTATGTCTTTCTTAAGGTATCTGAAATACCGGGAAAGGGCTGAGGGTTAAAGAACTTGATAAACACGCACCGGTTATCTAAGAGGGTTACTCGCTGCTGCAAGTTGATCCCAAGCGGGGGATGGAAGAAATCCGCCTTGAGCACGTTTCCCGTGTTAAGTGAGCGTCAAGTAGCCTGGGCTTTTGGGGCTGAGATGGAATCGGCATATAAGTCTTTCTGTCGGAAATTTCCGCTTGCCGCAAGCGCAAATTTTCGCTTGCGCAACCAATAAAATAATATCCGCGACCCCCTCTGATAATAATGGGAAACAAGGTTAATGGGCTGGGGGTTAACGGCGATGTGAAATTCATGGTTAAAACGGCAGGAAAGGCCATGCTTTTGGCCTTATTGGTATTGGTCCGAACTTTCCAAGCCTGTTCAGGGGCTCCGAGTCTGGTGCTGCATTATGATGATGGAGGTGCCGAATGCTTCTGGAGCGACTACTATCCTAATGGTGTGGCTGTGAAGTTTACTGCCCCTTCCTCCAGATGGAGAATAACCTCGATCCTCATTTACGGTTTCGTAATAGACAGGGGTGTGAAAACTTTCATTGTCGAGGTAAGGGATAGTGATTTCAACCTGGTGTTTAAGGCTTCCTGCTCCTCTTCCGAACATTTCAAGAACGCAACTCTTGGTTGGGCTAGGATTTCGCTGCCGGGCATTATCGTGAGGGGCGATTTCTACGTCTGCGTTTACCCCATGTTGGAACTGAACGGGACTCAGCTTTGGATTGCCGTTGACAACGATACGATCTCGGATAGGAGCTTCTTGGTCGATTGCTACAGGCAGGAAATGGAGAAGTACGATGGGGGAATCGCGATGATAGGGGTTGAAGGGGAGGAGGCTGCTGACTCAGTTAAGATAGTCCCTGACTCTATCTTTGCTGAGGAAAAAGCCCTAAGGCTCTTTTTCAGAGTGCTCGCTGAGAGCAACGTCACGGAGGTTAAGGCGATTCTCCAAACCGGGCTCCTAACAGAGGACTGTGAAGTGGTGTATAAAGAGGGGCTGTATGAGGTGATGGTCGATTGCTCAAGGCTCTCCGGCCTTAGGGAGCCGGCTGAGCTTACGCTGAGCGCTAGGGCTTCAGACTCGATAACATTCCTAACCGTGAAACTGGGTGAAACCCTTTTCTCCGCATACTTCAGGTTGATGGGTGAGAACGCGCTTCTGAAAACCATGTTGAACAGCTCTAGACCGGAATGCGAGGTTTTGGAAGATAAGCTTGGGAATAAGGAGGCAAGCATAATTGCCCTAAGATCCTTGCTTAACGCGTATGAAGAAAGGCTGTTGGAGGAGGCTTTTAGGATCGAGAGGCTATGCGTAGAGCTTAACATTCTTAGGATTCTAACAGTCTTACTGGCGGCTTCAATCCTTTTTCTGCTCCTCATAGTCTTGAGGAGAAGGCTCTTTGCCAGTTCAACGTTGAGTGATGCTGGTGAAAGGGGTGGGTGGCGACGTTTAGAAGAGTATTAGCCATTATTCTAGCATCCCTCATCCTAATCTCTCACTTAGACGTTTCTCCATCCCCTAGAGTGCACGCAGGGGAGACAGATGAATTAACCGCTTTAAAGAACATAGAGGAGGAGCTGGAGAAAGGAAAAATACCAAGCGGCTCGATAACTGAGGCAAGCTTCACAATACCGGAGGGGTTTCCAGTTGAGCTTGCCAAGCGGCTCTGGCTCTTCATAGCCCAACTCGTATCAACAGGCTGCTCGAGGGATGAGGTGAGCCAAGCCATAATCAGTGCCAACAATACTTTACAGCTACCTTCGCTAATAAGCTACGAGCTTAAGAACTACAGGATAATCCCGAAGTATGGTGAGGTTCGCCTTATTCGAAGCAGTGGTGGGAACGTAACCGTTGAGATTCCCTACAGGGTGATTGATGATCGTGGAACAGATGTTGATGCAGGCTCGGTAAAGTATGCGAGCAATGGGACAAGCCTTTTCCACGTACTATATAGGTATCCGAAGAGGAGGACGTATCTAATTAGGGTCATCGACCCTAATGCTTACACCTTAACCCTCCTCGACCTGAAGACTGGTGAGGTGTTCAACAAGACCGCTAGAATAAGCGTCGGGCTCTTCTCAAACGTAAGCCAAAACTACTTCGGCTTCGAAAGCTTCATCGTCGCTGTGCCGGGGCACTTTGAAGAAACACATGAGACAATAGAGTCTCAGGTGGAGGAGTTTAGGGTTTTGCTTCCAGCCTACGATCCTCTTGTTGTCGACACCTCGATCTCATCTACGAAGGTCAAAATAGGGGATGTAGTAACGATAAGCGCCCAGATTAGAAATCCTCAGGAGGCTAAGGATTTCAAGGTTCTGCTTGGTGCGAGGTTCTCCGACGAGGATGCTTTCGAAGCTTGGGCTCCCCCTCCAGTAGGCTTCCCATATAGCTCAGGATGCCCCACCTCCTACCTATACCTAAGGCCGAAAAAGCCCGGGCTATATCAAGTTAACATTTACTTTGCCGTCGTAGAACCAAAGAGCCTTGACGTAGTGTTCTGGAACGGTGAGAAAACAGTAACCTATGTTGTAACCGTGCTGCCGGAGCCTCCAAGGCTTAAGGTTGAGCTTGAAGCCCATGCCTCAGCTAAGTTCGCAAACCTCACGATAACCCTGGTGAACACGGGCGGCCAGGAGGCTACGGGTGTTAAGCTGTTCGTAACGGGTGATGTTGAGGAGAAGCAGCTTGACGTCGGCAGGGTTTGGCATACTTGGGAGGGAAACGTGATAACAAGGCTCTTCTCTCCGTTTGCAAGGGTCAATGTCACAGCAGTCTATTACGACCTTGAGGATAAGAGGCATGCAAACACAGCGCTTACAACGATCTCGACAACGAACTTCGTAACCCCGGAGGAATGGAGAACATACCTCATAGAGGTCCCAGGATACGAGGAGACGAAAAGGGTCTTCATCCCAGGCTACCAGGCTGCGACACACGTTAAGCCCTACCTGATGAGGATTGATCTAGCTCCACCCAATGTCATTAATTACTTTAACGGGCTCAACCTCATCCCAATCTCTCCCAAAGGCTTCACACTAACGTTGGAGAATGCAAGCAACATCTTAGAAGCCGCCTCAAAGGTCCCGGATGCGAGATACATGCTTCTCGACGTTAAGCCCAGCTTCCTCTGCGAGAGAATATTGAGAGAAGACGAGGTGAAGAGGCTTTTCCACATCAACGAGGACGAGAGGCTTGAGCCCAGCAAGATACCAAAGGGCTACGAGGTTAAGCTTCTCAAAGAGGAGGTTCTCAACCAGTCTGATATCGTAACGGTCAGCGACGATTTCTACGAACAGCTCAAGTATAACAACTGGGAGGATCATGACTACAAGTATGAGGACACCGGGGTTAAGAAGTGGGACCTGGATAAAGCAACTACTAGGGTTCCGCATGGTAAAACCATAGAGCTAGTATACCGTCCACTAGCATGCCGGGGAGACCTGATTAAGGGGGTTTTAGTCAAGAACTATGCTGCATGGGACACGGTTTACGGGCTCGAAATCCTCCACGGGCCTATGGCCGAGGCTCCGCCGGGGAGCAGCGTTCTAAGCATCCCGGCCTATGGCTCAATCCCTCTGAACATTATTCAGCTTGAAAGCGTAAACTTTCCCGTCTTAATTCACCTGAAGTATCAGGGCAGGATTGTTGCATTCCTTTGGGTTCATGCCGGCGGCAGGGTCTCAGGGTTCTGGAGGGGCTTCTGGGATGGAATAAAGGAGAAGCTTCCGGGGATCATCGTAACCGCAACAGTAATGGTTATACTTGCAGTGCCAACGCAGGGCGGCTCCCTCCTATCCTACGTTAAGGAGCTTGTGGCATCGATGGTGATTCCAAGCCTCATGGCCGTGGGGGTAGCGTCTAACATCAGGGAGATCTTCGAAGCCTATTCGGCCTACGCTAGGATCGGCGAGGTCGCTGAAGAACTCGACGGCTTCTCCCAGAGGGCTGCTTACGCCGGATACTTCAACACATACTCCTTCCTCCAAGGGCTCAAAAGCGGGATTAAAGAGAAGCAGGGATACGTGGTTGGAAGCACAGCGCTAGACCTTCTTGCGGACGTAACCATAAGAGACATGCTGATAGCTTTCAGCAGGGAGGATGCGGGGGAGTATGAGAAGGGCAAGGCTTTAGGGCGGCTAGTGGGGACAATGCTGTCAGCCATCACCTATGTTGGCATATACTACAATTTCCTCAGCAACGGGCCGAAACTGTTTTCGCGCGCAGGGCAGATAAAGGAATTTTTGAAGGGGGTTTACAACTGGGTAACCCCGCCGCTATGGGATGTTGGGGTCGCTGCTGGAAAGCTTACGGCAAGAGGGATTGCCGCCTCCCTAGCGTTTTCCGAGGAGAGCGATGACTTCAAGCAACGTTTGAACGAGATTAAAGATGATGAGGGGTCGCTGAGCTCGCTGGTTGAATCCACCGGGAGATTCCTCGGCGACGCTCTAGATGTCTCAGGCAGACTCGGGTTGAGCGAGAATGCTTTCCTAGGGTTGCTTTGGGCATATGGAAAAAGCAGGTTAAGCGGGGAGGCTTGGGGCAAGTTCATACAAGAAATAGAGGATATCGGTGGAAAAAGCAAGAAGTGCGCTGATGAGCTTTTACGCTCGATTTCCAATGCTGAAAGCAGTGAAGTCGAGTATGTGGTTCTCGAAGCAGTGCCGAGGATAGCCGGGTTAAGCCCCGAGAATCTTGAAGGCTTAGGAAAGCTACTCGCGTCAGGAGCCGGAATAAGGGAGATAGGGGTCGTGCTTGAGAAGCCGGGCGGGCTGGAGGAGCTTCTCGCCGGAATAAAAATATTCGAGTTCGCAGAGCCGAAAAAGGTTACGCTGAACATGGGGAAGGACTGCAGCCTCCATATGGGGGAGGGGAACGAGCTGAAACCCGGGACCTACGTGGTTAAGATTCACTGGGAATACGGCGTGAAAAACGGGGTGATGGAGTTTCCGATTGTTAAGGAGGTTGAATCTCACAGGGTCAGTATACAGAGCGACCAGGTTGACCAGGTTTTAAAGGAGATAAGGGAGGACAGGGCGGAGATTCTGGTGGCTAAGGCGGAGTTCCTCGACTACAGGCTGTTCTTCCCAAGAGAGTTCTCGACCGGCAGAATTGAGATGAAGCTTAGTATCCATGGCAATAAGATGGAGCTCAACGGAAGAAGCTACGAATTTAAGCTGTTGCAAACGAATGTTCACGAAGGAAAGATCCGCATCCACGCAGAGTTCCAAGCGAAGAACATAAGAACTGGTGAAAAGCTCGTGCTCTTCTTCTGCCAAGATGGAAGGGTAGGGATGGAACTCGGAGGGAGACCCTACTATGTTGAAGGGATCAAGACGGATAACGCACTAAATTTAATAGGTATCACGTATCCGGAGGGCGGGGCTGAGTACAGCTTCAACCTTAAGCCCCTCAGCGAGCAGATTAGCAGATATTCCTATGAAATCCCGTTGAGAGAGGGCAAAGAAAGGAGCAGCATCGGGTTGAAAGAGGAGCTGCGCAGGCTACTCGGCTACGACGCAGGGATGGAGCTCGAAGAAGGCATGGGAAGCAAGTATGGGCTACTCGCGGGCTTTGACAACGGCAGGAAGGCGTACACAGGAACCAGTAGGCTCGTAATCACGGTACCGGAGGGCGCGAGCAGAATAGAGTGGATAGAAATAGTTTCCATAGAGGACACGATGCCCCGCCTCCTGCACGAGATAATTGAAGCTGGTGGCTCGAGTAAGGTGGTGAATAAAATAGGAGAGGCTGGGGCACGCATTGTGATTGTGGGATATAAAGAAAAGGGAATAAGCTATAAAAGGAATATCCTCATGAAGTTTTTGGAGAAAACCGGCATACCGACTAACGTACTCGAGGATAAGGTTGACCTTATGTACGTTGCACTGCCTGGTAAAAAGGAAGCCGATGGGATCGTGAAGATCAAAGAAGACATTGTGATTGATGAGAAGGTGGTATTTAAGAAGGACGAGGTGATAGCGATAATAGAGGTGGAGTCCACAGTGAGGGAAGTGGACTTGGAAAAGGTGTGGGAAGACATGCGCGAGGGTACATTTGAAGATCTTAAAGAACACATAAAGCTCGACAGCTATAGGAATGTTCCTTACGGCATTGCGATAGGCTTCTCATATAATCCGGTGGATGTTCTCGCTGGAGATAAATCTTCGCTGGGAATAATGATGGAAGTCTACACTAGGAGTGAAATTGAGAATTTTGGAGGTTAAGAAATGAGCGAAAGCCTAGTTGAGAAGTTGAAGAATTTATTGATCGAAAAGTTTAATATCAATCCTAAGGAATTTGAGCTCTATACACCTGCCTCTACTGAGAAATGGACAATGACCTTTTGGCCGCCTTCTTATAGATATCATGACTACGGAATAAACATTACTGCATATAAAGATGGAAAACTCATGGTTAGTGCTGGCCCAATATATACTACTGAGGGAATAAGAGAAGTATTGTTTGCCTACAAATACGAGCGAAGGCTTAGGAAGGCGAAGACTGAGGAGGAGGTGAAGAAAATCTACGGGCAGGCATGGGAGGAGAGGAGGAAGATCATCGAAGACTTCGGGCAGAAGAAGTATGAGGAACATCTTAAAGGAGCTGTTGGATATTTTGCAAAGCTTTCTATATGGGCTGAAGAGTTGATTAAAAGAGTTAGCAAGGAACATGGCTTTGAGGTTAAGATAGATACAAATTCCAAAACTTTCTTCATAACCGCCTTCGATTCAACTGGGATGAATGACGAACAGGTAATTGAAGAGATTTTAAAAAGAGTCAGTGCTATGGTGAAAGTTGAGGCAATGCTCTTAAACGAGGACAAGATGAACGAGTTTTTAGCAAGCAGGGGGATAGAGGTTAGGAAGCCTAAGTGCGGGCGATGCTCCTCCAAGGCATCGTAACGGCTTCTTTCAGCTATAATCTTTGCCCTACTCTATGTCTGTGTCGCGGCAGAACTTGCTGTAGGCCTTTCTTAAGGTGCCTGAAACACCGATCAACTTGACGCTGTAAGAGGGCTGGTCTGCGGCAAGCCTGCTTAAGAGGCCCCTGACCGATGGTACCGCTTTATGCGGGCACTTGGCGACGAGAATCCCGCCTGTTTCACGGACTACTTTGAAACGGAAGCCCAGCTGGTGTTTTCTGCACTCGTTCTTCAAGAGTTCAACTAGCCTCCTGCGGTCTTCAGCGGGAACGTTTTCCATCTTAAGCACCACGTATCTAACCCTGTACTGCTTAACCGGCATCAGCCTCTTAGCACTAATGCTTCCAGGCGGGAAATAAACCTATATAGTGTTGAGGTAAGGATTTTATTGAGTGAAGGAAAGCGGGATGAGTGTGAGAAGGAGCCTTATGCTGGTTTCCGCCTCGTATGACGGGGAGGGCAGGAGGATAGTTTTGAAGCTCTATGATCCTGAAAGCCAGGAGATCATTCTGTTTCCCTCAAGTGAAAACCATCAGCCCTACTTGTTGACTGACCTGAGCATGGAGGAGTTGAAGAATAATCCGCAGCTGGTTGGCCACCATGGCTTCGACAGGATTGAAGATGTTAAGAAGTATGATTTGCTTGAGGATAGGGAGAAGGTTTTCAGGAAGATTATTGCTAAAGACCCTCTGTCCATAGGTGGAACGGCAACATCCATAAGGGAGATCGTTGGAAGAGCTTGGGAAGCGGATATTCACTACGTTTGGTGCTATATTTACGACACTGGGAAGAAGCCTGGGCTCTACTACTCCATTGTTGACGGCAAGCTGGTTGAACAATCTGCTGGAATCGTCTTGGAGGAGGCTGTTAAGCCGCCTGCATCCCAATATCCTGAGATTAAGGAGCTTGTTGAAACCCTTAACCAGCCGATTCCCCTCATGAAGCTGTCCTCCATAGATATTGAGGTTAAGCCTCCGGGCCCGAACCATGTGCCAGACGCTAACAAGGCTGAGGATCCAGTAATATCAGTAGCTTTCAAGCCTAATACGGGCAAAGGGAAGGTGTACGTTCTAGACGGTTTCGACGGTGAGGAGGATGACGGGGTTAAGAAGATAATCCACGTGTCTGATGAGAAGAGGCTGCTGGAAGGGGCTTTAAAGGAGATCAGGCTGTACCCTGTAATAGTTACTTTCAACGGGGATAAGTTTGACCTCCTGTATCTCTACAACAGGGCGAGCAGGCTCTCAGTTGAGGGGGAGATGCCGTTAGAGAAGGGGCGTGACTACGTGGACCTGGTTCAGGGGGTTCACATAGATCTTTACAGGGTTTTCTTCAACAAGTCTATACAGAACTATGCTTACGGCGGTGTTTACAAGGAGGCTACGCTTGACGCTATTGGAAAAGCACTGGTGGGCAAGGGTAAGATAGCTTTAGAGGAGGATATTGGGATGCTTAAGCCCAAGGAGCTTGCTGAGTACTGCTTCAGGGATGCGGAGATTACTTTCGACCTTATCGCTAACAAGAACTATCTTCTTCTTAAGCTCCTGGTTCTCTTCATGAGGATAAGCAGGCTTCCACTGGAGGATGTTGTCAGACATGGTGTTTCAACATGGATTAAAAGCATGCTTCTAAGCATACATAGAAGGAATAATTATCTGATACCCCGGCAGGAGGATATTCTACAGTTTAAAAGCGCGAGGGTCTCTGAAGCAATAATAAAGGGTAAGAAATACAGGGGCGCGATAGTGCTTGAACCGAAGCCTGGTCTCTACTTTAACCTGGTTGTGCTCGACTTCGCTTCTCTGTATCCGAGCATAATAATGAATTTTAACATAAGCTACGAAACAGTTAGGTGCGTGCATGATGAATGTAGAGACAATATGCCGATGAACTCTCCACACTGGGTCTGCAGGAAGAGAAGAGGGGTTGAAAGCTCAATAATAGGAGCCCTCAGGGAGCTGCGCGTCAAGTACTATCAGCCTCTCGCGAAGAAGACTAGGGACGAGGAGAAACGGTCGTTCTACGACGTTGTGCAGAGAGCAATAAAAGTATTTATAAACGCTAGCTATGGGGTAATGGGTGCAGATTCCTTCCATTTCTACGCACCTTGTGCCGCCGAAACAGTTACGTGGATAGGCAGAGGCATTTTCACAGAGCTGGTTGAAACAGCCAGCGCCCTCAGGATAGAAGTGGTTTACGGTGACACCGACTCGATATTCCTGAAAAACCCTAAGTCCGAGGAGGTTGAGAAGCTTATCGAGCTCGTGAGGAATAAGTATAGTATTGAGCTTAATATCGATAAGGTTTACCGTTACGGGGTTTTCAGCCAGCGTAAGAAGAACTATCTTGGGGTAACGGAAGATGGGAACGTCGACATTAAGGGCCTCGTCGGTAAGAAAAGCTCAACCCCGAAATTCGTGAAGCAGGCTTTCCACGATATGGTCAGCATCCTCAGCAAGGTTAGGAATGAGGAGGAGTTTAACTCCGCCGTGTCAAGTATAAAGAGCATGATAAATGATTATGTGGAAAAGCTTGTGAACAGGCAGCTGAGCCTTGAAGAGCTTGCTTTCGACGTGATGTTGAGTAAGCCGGTTGACAATTATGATAAGAGCACTCCCCAACACGTTAAGGCAGCTAAGCAGCTTGAAAGGGAGTTCGGTGTCAAAGCGAGGGCTGGGGACATAATATCTTACGTTAAGGTTAAAACAGGGGTCAAACCGGTTAAAATGGCCAGTATAGAGGAGATCGACTTGGAGAAGTACTTGAGCGTGATGAAGGCTACTTTCGAGCAGGTTCTTGATCCACTGGGTATCGAGATTGAGCCGCCTAGGAGGAGCCTAAAGCTTAAAGACTTCATGTAATGGTGAAAGCAGTTGAGTTTGAACAGGAAGCCTAAAGTGATCGTCGTCGGGACGGGAGGCTTCGGGAAGAACCACGTCAGGGTTCTTGCTGAACTCGGAGGACTGGGAGGAGTATGCGACATAGATGTTGAGAAAGCCAGCACCTACGGCAGGCTTTACAACGTGCCACACTATACGGATGTCTCAGAAATACCTGAGAACGTTTACGATGGCGCGATAATCTCAACACCAACTTCAACGCATAAGGAAGTGGCTTTTCAACTCATCCTTAAGAACTTCAAGTATCTGCTTATCGAAAAACCTTTCACCCAGAATTTAAAGGAAGCCTTAGAGATCATTGATCATGCAGAGAGGAAGAATGTTAGACTCATGGTCGGGTTCATTGAAAGGTTCAACCCTGCGATAAGCATGGTTAAGAATTATGTTGCTGAGGGGGCTGTTGGGGAAATAATCATGGCTTCTGCGATGCGGGTTAGGAGATGGCCTGAGAGAATAACTGATTCCGGAGTCCTGCTGGATACTGCGATACACGACATAGACTTGATAAGACATGTTTTCTCCGAAGACCCCGTGAAGGTCTATGCTAAAACAGGGAGGACGATGCACAGGATTCATGAGGACTACGCCACTCTGCTCTTGACTTTTAAAGGAGAACGGATGGCCATAATCCAGGCAAACTGGCTGACCCCATATAAGATAAGAAGCCTAGAGATAATAGGTTCTGAAGGCGTGATTGAGGCGGACCTGGTTTCCCAGCAAGTGACCCTCAGCTCTAAAGACGATAGGATAACGCCCTTCTCGGAATGGAGCGAGCCACTTAGATATGAGTTGAAACACTTTCTGGAATGCATAGTTGACGGCAGAGCCCCCAGCCCAGGGGAAGAGGATGCTGTTAAAGCCTTGGAGATAGTTGAAGCCAGCTTCAAATCCTCGGAAACAGGCAATGCTGTCAGCGTGGGCACGTAACCTTTTTAAAAAACTGTCGATGGGGAAGCTTAATGTTGAGCAGTAGGGAAGAAGCTGGGGAAACCGTTTCAAAGGAGGGCTTTAGTCTCGGTAGCAGGCTTCACGGCATATTGCCCGCGTTAATCCTCTCAGTACTCTACTTGCTTTCTCCCGCGATATCTGGAGGGGAAACCTATAATCTGGTTATTGCAGGGGTCTTGATAATGGGTTCCTCTGCAGTAGGATTGACACCCGGCTCAAGGCTTAGAAAAATTGCGTGCTACACATTTATAGTCGGGATCGTTATCGGGATCGTGGGAGTTTTACCACCGTTATATTTTGCAATGGTCCACGGGCTGTTCTCCCCGACAGAGCTGGCTTTGAGCATAGCTTGCATCATCCTCACTGTAATAGCTGTTTTTAAAACAAGGTTTCTAGGCTTGTTTTAAGCAGTATTTGTTCCAACATTAGAAAAGTTAATTACCTACTAATAGTGTAAAACATTCGGGTTGAACAAGGCGAATGTACTGGCGCTCGGCGTACTATTGATAGCACTAAGCCTGTATCTGCAAGTATTGTATAACAATCCGGGAGGTAGTTTTAAAGGAATCGTGGAAAACTACAATATCAACGAAAACACGTTTATATCCCTAATGACCCTGGTTTTCTCAGCTGGTTTAATAATTGTAATAGGTTCTATTTTGATAAAGCCGAGAAGAAGGATAATAGCTACGGGTGAACCTGCTCCGAGCGAGGCTGTTGAGGAGGGGTACCGGAAGGAGGATGCTTACAGCGGGGCGGAGGTTGAGGCTGCTTACAGTGGGGAGGAGGCTGAGACCGTTGAAAAAGGGGAAATGGGCTTGGAGCAAACATACGAAGAGGAGGCTCCGGCCGAAGAGCCTTACGAGGCCCCGGGGGAAGAGGCCTTGGAAAAGGAGGAGAAGCCTGGGAAGGTTGGCGAAGTAATAGGCTTTTGTCCGAGGTGCGGGGCCCCGATCGCAGAAGGGATGCGTTACTGCAGGAAATGCGGGCTGAAAGTGAAATAGTTTACGGAACTTGCCCTCAGGCCCTCTGCCTCCGACAGCCTTGAGTTAATTTTATAAAGGTAAAATATGCTTTAATCTACGTATGGGAAGAATCAGAGTAGCGATAGCAGGAGTCGGCAACTGCGCCTCCGCACTAGTTCAAGGAGTATACTACTACAGGGATAGAAGGGACACGATTGGTCTTGCTCACCCGGAGGTCGGGGGCTATCGGCCCGAGGACATAGAGTTCGTAGCCGCCTTCGACGTAAACAGGAGGAAAGTTGGCAAGGATTTAAGTGAAGCAATATTCGAGAAGCCGAACAACACGATTAAATTCCAGGAGGTGCCTGAGACAGGGGTTACAGTCAAGAAAGGTCCTGTTTTAGACGGCGTAGGAAGGTATTTGAGAGAAGTCATAGATTTCTCAGAGGAGAAGAATGCTGATGTGGCTGAAGAACTCAAGTCTTCTAAGGCGGATGTTTTAGTGAACTATCTGCCTGTGGGCAGTGAGAGTGGTAGCCGTTTTTACGCGCGGTCAGCTCTTGATGCGGGCGTAGCCTTCGTAAACGCTATGCCCACTTTCATAGCTTCTTCAAGCGAATGGCAGGCTAGGTTCGTTGAAAAAGGGCTGCCGATAGCGGGTGACGACGTGATGAGTCAGCTTGGAGCAACTGTTCTCCATAAGACGCTGGTCAAGCTTCTCGTCGACAGGGGTGTTAAAGTAGATGAGTCTTATCAGCTTAACATAGGGGGAGACACGGATTTTCTAAATATGCTTGAGCAGCAGAGGCTTGTTTCGAAAAGGGAGAGCAAGACCTCTGCAGTCAGGGCGTTGTCTCCCTATGAGATGCCGCTTCGCATAGGGCCGAGCGACTATGTTCCTTTCCTGGAGAATGAGAAGATATGCTACATATGGGTTAAAGGCAGGTATTTCGGGGGAGCACCGCTATCCATGGATCTTCAGCTTTCAGTCGTAGACTCGCCCAACAGCGCGGGCGTCATAATAGACGCTTTAAGAGGTGTCAAGGTTGCTTTAGACAGGGGTATTAGCGGGCCTTTGATTAGTGTCTCAGCATACTGTTTTAAGCATCCACCTGTTCAAATGCCATACGAGGAGGCTAAGAGGAAATTCGAGGAATTCGCTCGAGGCGAACGCGACAGATAGTTTAAACAAGTATTTCTTCACACGGCTTCCGAACAAGCGTTATCGTCATCCCACGATAATGAGTTCCATAACGGCCTCAGCCTCGTCTCTAAGTCTTCTGATGATTCTCCTATCTATGTCCCGTGCACTCTTACTGCTTTCAACCCCAACCGTTTTACCGCACACGTACCGGCTTTTCCTGAAAACCATCGTCCGACTGTCTTCGAAAGAGAGTTTTGGATCACCGTAGCATTCGAAAGCGTCCTCCAGGTCTCCGACTACTATCCTGACCCGTATTTTCACGCGTCTACGCGCAGCCTTCTTAAAGCCTTCTGAGAGGGTTAAGGGAGACTTGTCAGCGGATACGATTAGGAAACAGTCTCCGGCGACGCCGACTTCAGGGTCCATTGTGGCTGCAAGCGTTGTGGGGTGTGTAGCCCTTATGTTTGAATGTCCTTTTCCACGGACCTGTTCGAACATCTTAAGCTCATCATCCTGAAAACGTTTTATGCTGGGATTTAATAAATACTAGGCCGTGGAGATGGAAGAAACAGGCACGGCTGACCCTTTTTTCGAGAAAAGGAGGAGGCTGGTAGAGCGGCTTGTCGCAGAAGGGGTGCTGAGGACGGAGAAGGTTAGGAACGCGATGCTGAGGGTCCCTAGGCATGAGTTCGTTTGGCCGAACCAGCTGGAGTACGCTTACGCTGATACTCCTCTCCCCCTGGGGGACACGGGTCAAACAGTTTCGGCGCCCCATATGGTCGCGATGATGAACGAGCTTCTCGACGTTCAAACGGGAGACAGGATCCTGGAGGTTGGCACAGGGAGCGGTTATCACGCGGCTACGCTTGCAGTCATGACCTGTCCAAGCTTGGACTCGCAAACTCCTCTGGTTTACACTGTTGAGATAAACAGTAGGCTGGTGAAGTTCGCTGAAGCCAATCTCTCAAGGCTTGGATTCAATAGGGTTATTAAAGTAATTGAGGGCGACGGCTCTAATGGCTATTCTGAGGCTTCGCCCTACGATCGAATCCTTGTGACAGCAGCCGCGCCCAGCATTCCCCCACCCCTCATAGAACAGTTGAAGCCTGGCGGCAGAATGGTAATACCTGTTCAGTCGAGGTTTTTCGAGCAGACTCTGGTGCTTGTGGAGAAAGGTGTGGATGGCAGGTTGAGGAGGAGCGATGCAGGGCCCGTGATCTTCGTGCCTCTAAGAGGAGACTACGGGTTCTAGTTTAAAACCATTTTGACAATGCTCCGGCGGGGCGTTTCTTCTTAACCTCCTCCACAGCCTTAGTAACCCTCTCCAGGGAGAAATCATGCTCGTCGTGAAGAAACCTTAAAACCCCTTCTTCATCAATACTTCTCCATTCCAACTCGCCAACATCCTTAACATTCGGGTGCAGAAAGAAATCCTTGGCCTCATAATAGGTTTGAAGCCTCGCAGGATCTTCGCCGTGTCTCCTGAAGATTTCTTCGAGGCTCATGCCCCTCTTAACAAGCTCCAAAGCTCTTTTAGGCCCTATCCCCCTTATTCCCTCCGTGTAATCGGTGCCGACGAGCAGGGCTATGTCTATCAGCTGCTCTCTTGTTATCGAAAGACTGCGCAGGGTTTCTTCTAGAGAGATCTCCTCTAGATTCACTTCAACGTAGGCTTTCCTTCCCGGAAGCTTTCTCCTACCCGTTATCGCCAGGTTCCTGACGAGCATTCTGCCCCCGAACAGAAGCGAGTCGAAATCCTGGCTTCCAACATAGTCTGCAACACCGGTTATAACCATGTGCGCAGCCTGCGCCTCCCCCTCGGAGGGCGCGTGCACCACGGGTACGCCCATGAGTTTCACTAGTTCTTCAGCAGACTTTAGAAGGTACTCGTCGAGCGTAGCCGACATCTGAGCATACTTACGCGCCTCCTCGAGCCTGCCTGTTGCTAAGGCCTCCTCGTATTTTATTGAGGCTTCTCTACGTATCGTTCTCCTCCTCTCAGCCTCCTCCTTTTTAATCCTAGGCGGCTCTCCATCGAAAACATAGATGGGCTTCAAACCCGCGGAGAGAAAGTTGCACGTCCTGTAGAAGAGCCCTGAAAGATGGCTTGTAACCCTGTTCTTTGAATCCATCAAGGGCCTTCCATCAACCCCCCGTATTATCGTTAGAAACTGGTATAGCGTATTATACATGTCTATCGCTATCTTCATGTTCGTAAGGCTCTCCAACCTTGTTTCTCTGGCAGGAACTATGTCTCCTAGTTGAACACCCATCCTTACTACTTAAACCGGCTGAATATTCTTAAATCTGATGGTGAGCCTTGAAATAACTTGCGAAAACTTTTTACAAACGCTATGCCTTGGGACCTATAAACTCAAGCCTCTGATCCTTCCTTCCTGAGGCGAAGACCCTTATTATCCCCCTTATCTCCATCGTCATCAGTTCTCTCTTAACCTCAGACAGGCTTACTTTACCAATGTCCTTCTCCAAACCCCTGAGCAACTCTGTAAGAGTCATGCTCCCCTTCTTCTCAAGAATGTCAAAGATGTAGTTTCTAAGTGGAATTACCCTTTTTTCCTCACCGCCGGGTGTCCTAACCATCTTCCTTCCAGACCTCCACCCTCCTGCTTACTCTAAGTATCTCCATGTCTGAAACCCCCGGGGTACTCTTAATCTCGTTCTCAATACTGTCCGAGATTCCGTCAACCTCTGGGGCCTCAATATTCATAAGGAGAACCTTCATTCCGAAGAAGTAGTCAGCTGTTTGAGAAGCGACGATCCTGCCGCTTTTCAGATTCTCATTTATCCTCTTTAGAAGTCCTTCTAGGTCAGCTACTTCTTCCCCAGGGAAAACTCTCAGCGTGTATAAGATTTGCTTCATTTCAGCCTCCTCCTGTTCATAGAAATCTTCGCGATCGATCCGGCTGTTCTTTTGCATGACAAGGCAGCGACCGTCTCCCTGCGTTTGAAATCACTATATAAAGTTTTTCTCAACCTTGCCGGTTTCTAATCAAAAGATATAAAACAATCTGTCCTTACGGCATCACGTAGCCGCATTTAGGGCATTTAAGCTCACGCGAAAAAGTCCTGCATTTCTCACACCGCCATAAGGTTACTTCTCCGCAGTTAAAGCATGTGAACTTCACGTATCTCTCGTGGGGGTCAATCGGCCGGTTGCAGGATGTGCACGTAACCATGTTTAGGGACTGCGGCGGAGAGCGATTAATAAGCTTAGCGGTTTGACGCTGAATACAACCTTTTTATCCTGCTTCTAAGCATTTTAAAAACGGGATGGGCGGTTTCAGGTTTAAGCAGTGTATAGTAGTCAGGATGGACCTTAAAATGTCATGCGGGAAAACCTGCGTTCAAGCGGCGCATGCAGCGGTTTCAGCAGCAGAAGAGGCTAGACGCCTTAAGCCCGAGTGGCTCAGGGAGTGGCTTGAAGAAGGCCAGAAGAAGGTCGTTTTGAAAGCCGGGTCTCTTGAAGAGTTGGTCAGGCTCAAGGAGGCCGCTTCGAGCGAGGGCATACCTGCCTACTTGGTTTCAGACATGGGTCTCACAGAGCTTGAGCCGGGCACAGTAACCTGCCTAGGGCTGGGGCCTGCACCCGAGGAATTAATGAACAGGGTTACCGGGGGCCTGCCTTTACTTTAGTGGAATCCGGCAGCATTAAGGTTTATTAGGCAATCGGCCTTCTCGGGAAAGGGTTTGCCAGCATTAAAGCAGCAGAGGAAGTCGGATGTTCTGGTGGAGTTAGCTAAACGTCGGGGTATATTCTGGCCTTCGTACGAGATATATGGCGGGGTCAGGGGTCTTCTCACCCTCGGCAACATTGGCTTCGAGATTAAGAGGCGCTTAGAAAACCTGTGGATAAGATACTTCGTCTACTCTAGGAACTTTCAGATAATAGAGTCCCCGGTAATAGGGCCTAGGCCCGTCTACGTTGCCTCAGGGCATGAGACCCAGTTCACGGATAAGGCTTTAAGATGTGAGAAGTGCGGCGCGGTTTTCAGGGCAGATCATCTTCTGAGCGAGGCGGGAATCACTGTTCCTGAAGGAGCATTGCTCCAGCAGATCGACGAGATTGTTTCCACCAGGAGTGTTAAATGCCCGAATTGTAAGGGTGATTTTTCAAACGCCTTCCAATGGCTGCTGATGTTTAAGACTGAGATAGGTGCTGGAGCTGGAGAAATAGGGTATCTTCGCCCCGAGACTGCGCAAGGAATATTTACTGAGTTCAAGAGGCTTTATGTTCACGGGAGGTCGAGCCTACCTATGGGAATTGCCCAAGTGGGCAGGGTTTTCAGAAACGAGGTTTCACCCAGACAGGGACCCATAAGATTGAGGGAATTTACCATAATGGAGGTGGAGTTCTTCTTCGACCCAGATTCCAACCCGGGTCCCTCTGAGAGAAACTATTTGGAGCACGTCATTCCTATTCTCTCCGCAGAGGATCAGGAGAAGGGTGTTACGGGTTTTAGAAAAATAAGGGTTAGGGATGCGGTTGAAACCGGTTTATTCAGCAGCAATTGGCTGCCCTTTTTCCTTGCTTTAACCAAGAGCTTTCTGGAGGCGCTTAAGATTCCTGAGGAGGCCTTCAGGTTTAGGGAGAAGCTTCCAGATGAGAGGGCGCATTACGCTAAACAGCTTTTCGACTGCGAAGTACTGTTGGAATCCTGGGGGTGGACTGAGGTCGCTGGGTTCGCATACCGTACCGACTACGATCTCTCTGGGCACATGAGGGTAAGCGGCGAGGACATGAGTGTTTTCATATCCTCCTCAGGCAGGAGAATAGTGCCCCACGTGGTTGAGCCAAGCTTCGGGGCTGAAAGGCTTCTCTACGCTCTCCTCGAATACAGTTTGAGAATTGAGGAGGATGGACGGATATACCTCTCAACACCACCCTACCTTTCGCCTTTCGACGTTTCGGTTTTCCCACTACTTTCTAAGCCGGATTTCGTGAAGAAGGCTGCGGAGGTTGCGGGGATGCTCGTGGATTTTAAGGTTAATTTCGACGATTCTGGGAGCATAGGTCGCAGGTATGCGAGGTCGGATGAGATAGGCATACCGTTCGCCGTTACCATCGACCATCAGACTTTCTCAGACGACAGCGTGACCTTAAGGTTTAGGGACACTAGGGAGCAGAGGAGAATAGGGATAGGGAGTCTTCATGCCGAGCTTTCCAAGATGCTTTCACCGCCTAAGCCTAGTGTTTAACCTTGCGATGGACGTTAACGGCCGTAAAAATACATAGTGTTGAAGCCGCTTGAAAAAGCTTAAAACTACGGGGGAGAGTACTATTAACAGTAGGACAGGATAGTCTGGGAAATGTACCCTACTGAAACAACCCTTAGGCTTAAGCGGCAGCTCCTTCAAACATGCCAGGAGTTGGCCAGATACGCCGTGGATTCGGTTAGAGAGGTTCATAACTTGGTTATAGCGTGCCTCAACGGAGACACGTCGAAGCTTGATGAAACATTGTTAAACATAAGCTCTCTTAAAAACAAGTCGGTAGAGACGGAGAGAACTCTGTCTAACGAGCTTGTCGAAGCAGGAGCCATAATGACTAGCAGAGAGGATTTTCTGAGGCTTGCCGCTCCGTTAACAGGGATACCGGATCTCTGCGAGGGAATCGTATTCAGGCTGAGAGAGTTCTTCCTAAGGAAGAAGCCTGTCGAAAAAAGCCTTAGAGAAGAGTTTAAAGAGCTTGTGGTCAAGACGCTTGAAACAGTTACTAGGCTGCGGGAAGTGATTTTCACACTCGGTTTCGAAACGTCGAAAATACAAGAGCTTGCTAGGAATGTTGAAGCCTGTGAGAAGGAGATCGACAGCCTGTTCAGAACCCTGGAGATTAAAATAATTTTTTCAAGGGCGGACGTGTCAACAATCCTTCTCCTAAAGGATGTTGCGAACCTGATCGAGGAGGTCGCTGACAGGGCTGCGGACGCGGCGGATGCTGCAAGGGTGCTTTCGTTAAGTGTTTTCTAAAAGGTGTAAGGGTTGGAGAGTAGGCACGCGGAAATAACTGCTGAGCTCGTTGGGGACCGTTTAATGATATGGAGCATAGAGCATTCTCAAGAAGTATACCGTATGGGTTTTTTCGGAAAGCCTGTCGGTATTCCTAAACCGAAGGACTCGAACTTTAACGCTCCCCTTACGCTCGATCTTTTCGAAGGACTGTATCTTTTGGAAAAAGGGATTATACGGGTTATTGATAGGGAGGGTAGGGAAATCGTTTTCGACCAATTGCTTAGGATAGCATCGAGAATACATGAAGCTTTTAAAAGCAAGTTCATAGTCTACAGGGATCTTAGAAACAGGGGCTTCATAATCACACCTGGAATAAAATTTGGGTGTGATTTCGCGATCTACGAGCATGGGCCGGGGGTCGATCATGCGCCGGCAATTCTGGAGGTTAAGAAGAAGGAGGATAAGATAGATGCGCCGGATTTTATCCGGGCAGGAAGGCTAGCGACTTCAGTTAAGAAACTGTTTGTCTTCGCTATATCTGACCCGGAGAAAAACGATGTTAAATACCTTGTCTCAAAATGGTGGAAAGCATAGGAGTTAAACGCCGTTGTTAAGCCGCTGTAAAAATACTTATCGAGCTGCGAGAAGTTTACTGGCAATCTGTGCGGTTGCCATCAAACTCCATTAAATAATGCTTTCATATACTTGTCTCTTCAAGCTTTCCTCCAGCTTCGAGTCTAGAGAATCAACAACCTTAAGTATTCTCATGTCGGTAATCCTATAGATCCTTCGGCTGCCAAGCTTACTCTCCTTAACTATTCCACACTCCTTAAGAATCTTCAAGTGTCTGGACACAGAGGGTTGCAGGATCCCGGTTTTCCCAGCAACCTCGTTGACACACTTCCCCCCGTCTCTCAGAAAACTGAGTATCTGGAGTCGAGCAGGGTCACTTAATGCTTCGAAAATTTTTGCTTTAAACGCAACTTGGTTCCTCCCCGTCCGCTTCATTATCGGGAAACGACGATGGCAACAGTATTTAAACATTAGCAATAGGTTGCGTGTGAGCCGTTTGCCTTAAGAGCAAACGTCTTAACGAGTCTAACAACCTGTTGTGCAAAGCTTGTTGCACATGCAAGTTTAGACCGCGGCTCTAGGAATGTTTCGGCGGATCCTTAGTGGAAATCCCGCGGGCTGGATTTGAACCAGCGACACTCCGGTTTCTGTCCGCCCGGTAGGCTGAGATGCCTCCACCCGAGGTGGAGGACTACAGCCGGAAGCTTTTGGTGCAGCATACGCTACTCTACCAGGCTGAGCTACCGCGGGACGAATTCCTTTAACCAAGGGATTTTTTAACTTTTTCCTGCGCCTCGGGGTACTCTGAAACCGGGCTTATGAAGACGCTTTTTAAAAGGTTTAAACTGGCCTCGGTAACGGCGGTTTAAGGGATAAAAGGTCTTCCAGTCGAAAACACGGTTGCCTCACGTTTTTAAACGGCGGGTCTATGAACCGTTTGACGCTGCTGTATGCTCAGAACCCGGGGGAAACGTTTATTACCCCCTTTTTCAGTATCCTGACGAAATCGCTTGGTTAGTAAGAAAAACATTAGTAAAGTGAAC
Organism: Thermoproteota archaeon; assembly: GCA_038850115.1. GTDB lineage: Archaea > Thermoproteota > EX4484-205 > EX4484-205 > JAAOZP01 > JAAOZP01. Next base: position 34,426 of record JAWCMB010000003.1, on the reverse strand, counting down.
ATACTCGAACATGTTTTAGTGCCTTCTCACAGGGTTTTGTCAAGCGAGGAGAGGGAGACACTCCTTAGAAAATACAATATAACGCCTTCTCAACTGCCCAAGATCCTTGCAAGCGACCCTGTGACGGTTGCAATCGGGGCTAAACCGGGGGACATTCTTGAGATAACCAGGAGGAGCACGGTCGCCGGTGTAACTCTGGCTTACCGCATCGTGGTGGAGGGTTAGGTGGCTTGAACAGCATGGCTGAGGAGCTCAGTAACGATGACCTTTGGATAGTGGCGGAGAACTATATCAAAAGCACCGGTCTAGCTAGGCACCACATAGATTCGTTCAACGAGTTTATTGACAAGGATATGCAGAAGATTGTTGACGAGGTTAAGAATATTGAGGTTACTGTTGAAGATAAGGTTGTTAAAATAGAGCTCGGTAAAGTTTGGGTTGGAGCGCCAAGGATAGTGGAGCCCAGCGGCGCTGTTAGAAACATATACCCCATGGAAGCAAGGATCAGAAACTTCACCTACGCCGCCCCAATCTACTTGGAGGTTAAGGAGTTGAAGGACGGCAGGGAGCTTAGGCAGGAGGTTTTAATAGGCGAGATGCCTATAATGGTTAACTCCAGGTATTGCGCGCTAGCGGGCCTAGACCCGGAGGCAAGAGTTAAGCTAGGCGAGGATCCTTATGACCCAGGCGGGTATTTCATAATAAACGGTTCGGAAAGGGTCATAGTGGGTGTTGAGGATCTTGCCCCCAACAGGATAATTCTTGAGGAGAAGAAGATAGGTCCATACTCTTTCTTCATCGCACGCGTTTTTTCAACAACCGTCGGATACAGGACGAGGGTTGAAGTCAGGCTGAAAGGCCAGAATAATGAGCTGAAAGTATATCTTCCAGGCGTTGGACAGGAGATCCCATTCATAATAATGCTGAAGGCCCTTGGAATGGATTCTGACAAGGAGATTGCTGAACGCGTTTCATCATTCCCGGAGATACAGGAGCTTTTAGCACCTTCCTTCGACGCTGCTCAGAACGTCTTGAGCAAGGAGGACGCTGTAATGTACATCGGCAACAGGGTTGCTTACGGCCAGTCTGACAAGGTTCGTTTAAACAAGACTCAGAACGTTCTCGACAAGATCCTGCTTCCTCACGTGGGGCTGGACGAGTCTTCCAGGTACACGAAGGCTCTTTTCCTATGTGAAATGGCTGAGAGGGTTCTCGCGATGAAACTAGGGTGGCGTCCTCCAGACGATAAGGATCATTACAGGAATAAGAGGATTAGGCTTGCTGGAGGTCTTTTAGCAGAGCTTTTCCGAACAGCTTTCAGGAGGATGGTCAGGGACTTCAGGTACCAGCTTGAGAAATCTAGTCTGAGACACAGGGCTGTCCACTCCTTCTCCAATCTGATCACCACCAGCCTGATAACCGACTCAATAAACCAAGCTATGGCTACAGGGAACTGGGGTAAGAGGCTTGTCGGCGTTACCCAGCTTCTCGACAGGACGAACTATCTTTCTATTCTAAGCCATTTGCGCAGGATCCAGTCGCCCCTGAGCAGGAGCCAGTCTAACTTCGACGCCAGGGATCTGCATCCGACGCAATGGGGTAAGCTCGACCCGAATGAGACTCCAGAGGGAGTGAATTGCGGGCTCGTTAAGAATATGAGCATAGGCTCTCAAATCTCTGTTTCAGCGGATAAATCTTCGCTTGAGAAAATCCTTTTGAAATTCGGCCTAGTGACTCTGGATAAGGCTGGCTATGATGAGCGTTTCTCCGCAGCTAAAATATTCGTAGACGGTATTCTAGTCGGTTACTCTTACTCGGGTGAAGCCTTAGTTAAGGAGATTAAGAACCTGAGGAGGAGGGGATTGCTGCCGCCTGAGATCAACATCGCGTATTACGAGTTTAACTATGGTAGCAGGATTGTTAAGGAGATTTATATTAATGCTGACTCTGGAAGGATCAGGAGACCTTTAATAGTTGTCGAGGATGGTCTGGTGAAGCTTACAAAGGATCATGTTGCCAAGCTGTCTCTGGGTAAGATAACCTTCGACGATCTTGTGGGCAACGGAATAATCGATTTCCTAGATGCGGATGAGGAGGAAAACACCGTCATAGCAGCATCCATGGAGGAGATTACGGATAGCACGACGCATCTTGAAATATCGCCACTACTCATGTTCGGTGTTGTCTCCGCCTCAGTCCCGTTTGCGGAGCATAACCATTCTCCGAGAAACACTTACGAGGCGGCTATGGCTAAGCAGGCTCTCGGGCTGCCGTTCACCAACATAAGCAACTCTTTTTACACTACTTTTCACGTTACAACCTACCCGCAACTCCCGCTGGTTGTTTCAAAGGTCGACCCGATCATCGGGCTTAGCAAGAGGCCTATAGGCCAAAACTTTCTGGTGGCAGTTATGTCGCACCCGTATAACATGGAGGATGCGATAGTTTTGAATGCAGCTTCAGTCCAGCGTGGGCTTGCAAGATCCACGACATACCGGTCTTACGAAGTTGAGGCCAGAAGGTATCCAATGGGGGAGGTCGACAGGATAGAGAAGCCTGATTCCCAGGTTAGGGGCTATAGGGGTGACGACGCTTATTCCAAGATTGAGGAAGACGGCATAGTTTCCGTTGAAGCCGAGGTTAAAGGCGGGGACGTTATAGTGGGGAGGTCAAGCCCGCCCAGGTTCTTTGAAGAATATAAGGAGCTTGTGTTCCAAGCCCCGGCTAGAAGAGACTCCTCGGTGGCGCTTAAGCCTTCTGAAAACGGTTTTGTCGACAATGTTCTGATAACAGAGGATCTTGAGAACAACAAGCTGATAAAAGTAAGAATCAGGGACCACAGGGTTCCCGAGTTGGGGGACAAGTTTGCATCCAGATCAGGGCAGAAAGGAGTCGTGGGGATGCTCATCCCGCAATCCGACATGCCTTTCACTGAAGATGGCCTAGTTCCGGATGCTTTGATAAACCCGCATGCAATCCCATCCAGAATGACGATAAGCCATTTTCTAGAGTCGTTGTTCGGCATCGCGGCGGCTTTAGAAGCTAGGCAGATGAACGGCACAACCTTCATCCATACTCCGGAGAAGGAGGTTCAAAAAATACTTGAGGACCACGGGTTCTCGCCTTACGGAGAGTTTGACTTCATAGACGGTATTACTGGAAAACGGTTTAAGGCGAAAATTTTCATGGGAATAGTGTATTATCAGAGGCTTCACCATATGGTTAAGGATAAGATGCACGCTAGGGCCAGGGGCCAGGTGCAGATGCTGACGCATCAGCCTACTGAGGGAAGGTCCAGGGGAGGCGGGTTAAGGTTCGGCGAAATGGAAAGGGACTGTCTTGTGGGGCATGGTGCAGCCAGGCTGCTTCAAGACAGGCTGCTTGAGGAGTCGGACAGGACGATCGTGCATGTCTGCGAGAAATGCGGAACCTTCGCCTACTATGACGCTAGGCAGAAGAAATACTTGTGCCCGCTCTGCGAGAAGGGGAAGGATGTTAGTAGGATTGAAATATCGTATGCGTTTAAGCTTCTTCTTCAGGAATTGATGAGCCTAGGGATTTTCCCAAGGCTCAAGGTTAAGGAGAGAGTTTAGGGATGAGCCAAGAAGT
>JAWCMB010000003.1:14322-30807 GCA_038850115.1 Thermoproteota archaeon | reverse complement strand
TCAGGTTCGGAGTACTGTCTCCAGCCGAAATCAGAAGGCTCTCCGTGATGGAGGTAACTACAGACGAAACTTATGATCAAGATGGCTTATCTGTCCCAGGGGGGGTAATGGACACCCGTCTAGGAACAATAGAGCCTAGGCAGAGGTGTAAGACATGCGGAAATCTTCCTGACAAATGCCCGGGACACTTCGGCCATATAGAGCTTCCGGTTCCAGTGATACATGTTTCCTTCGCCAGAGAGATAGAGAGAGTTCTCCAGTCGACCTGTAGGCAGTGTGGTAGAATTCTCCTGCCGAACGACAGAATAAGCAACTACAGGGAGAGGATAAGGGAGTATGAGGAGAACTATGGCATTGTTCCAGATCAGGTTTTCGACCAGATAAAGGATGAGGTTAGAAGATCCAATAGGTGTCCTCATTGCGGGGCCGACAAGTACCAGGTTAAGCTTGAAAGACCCACCAAGTTCTACGAGAGGGATCCAGACGGTGTTCTGAGGCTTTTAAACACGAGGATTATAAGGGAGCGTTTAAACAGGGTTCCGGATGATGACCTTAGGCTTCTGAACATTGATCCTGAGGTTGCTCACCCGGCATGGTATGTAGTGGAGGTTCTGCCGGTGCCGCCGATCCAGGTAAGGCCCTCGATAATACTTGAAACCGGGGAGAGGTCTGAGGACGATTTGACGCATAAGCTTGTGGACATAGTTAGGACTGCGCGCAGAATAAGGGAGTACATAGAGTCCGGTGCATCTCCGCTCATAATACAGGACCACGAGGATCTTCTGCAATACCATGTTACAACCTATTTCGACAACGAGGCTGTAGGTATCCTTCCTGCGCAGCACAGAACCCGCAAAACCCTGAAGACTCTTGCCCAGAGGCTGAAGGGTAAGGAGGGGCGCTTCAGGAAGAACCTGTCAGGCAAGAGGGTGGACTTCTCAGCTAGGACAGTCATATCTCCAGACCCTTACCTAAGTATTGACGAGGTCGGCGTCCCGGTGGAGATCGCTAGGGTCCTCACCGTCCCGGAGAGAGTGACCTACTGGAACAGGGATTGGCTGGTTCAGCTGGTTAGAAACGGGCCTTTCATACATCCTGGTTCAGAGTACGTTGTGAGGCCGAACGGTGCTAGACATAAGCTTCAATTCGTTGAAAACAGGGATTCCTTGGCAGAAGCTCTCGACATAGGGTTTCTGGTAGAGAGACATCTGTTTGACGGGGACTTCGTGATCTTCAATAGGCAGCCCTCGCTCCACCGTCTCTCAATGCTCGGGCACAGGGTGAAGGTTCTTCCAGGTAAAACCTTCAGGCTTAATCCAAGTGTCTGCCCGCCTTACAACGCTGACTTCGACGGGGATGAGATGAACCTGCATGTTCCCCAGAGTATTGAGGCATATGTGGAGACAAACCTGCTTCTTGGGGTTAAGAAGCATTACTTGACGCCTAGGTATGGCGCGCCCATTATGGGTGCCATTAGGGACTTCATAACTGGGGCCTACCTGCTTACTAGGAGGGATACTTATCTCACGAAAGAAGAGTTTGCAAGGATTGTTTACGCTGCAGGATATGACGGAGAACTACCTGAACCGGAGGTGAGGACACCAGTATCGCTCTGGTCTGGGAGACAGGCGGTGAGTCTTCTTTTTAAAGAGGATTTCAACTACGTTAACAAGACGAGTGTCGGCGGGTCATCTTCTAAAGAAGAGGCAGAGATAATTGTGAAGAACGGCAAGCTGATTTCAGGGGTGATAGATAAAGCCTCGATAGGCGCTGAGAAAGCAGACACGATTCTCCACAGGATCATTAAGAAGTATGGGTCTGAGGAGGGCCACAGGTTCATATCCTCTTTCGAGAGGATGGTGAGGGAGTTTATGCTTTTAAGAGGATTCAGCTTCAGCTACAGGGACGTAAGCCTCCCAGAACAGGTTCGGAAACAGGTTGAGAATGAGGCGGACCAGGCTGACTTTGAAGTAGACAGTCTGCTAGAGGAGTGGGGCAGGGGAAGGATCAAGAGGATTCCGGGGATGAGCGAGGAGGAGAGTCTGGAGGCCTACATAATGGATGCTCTTTCAAAAGTCAGGAGTAGAGTCGGCAACCTTGTTTCCTCAGCCCTAGGTCTAGACAACAACATGGTTATAATGACTAAAACTGGTGCAAGAGGGTCAGACCTTAATGTTGGCCAGATATCTGGATGCTTGGGGCAGCAGGCGCTCCGGGGAAAAAGGATCTTTAAAGGTTACAGCGGCAGACCGCTGCCGCACTTCCGTAAGGGTGACCTCAGCCCGATTGCAAGAGGGTTCGTCAAGTCGAACTATTACGCAGGCCTCTCTCCAGCCGAACTATTTTATCACTCCATGAGTGGGCGCGAATCATTGGTTGACACGGCTGTTAGAACCCAGCAGAGCGGGTATCTTCAGCGTAGGCTTATCCACGCGTTGGAGTCTCTCAGAGTTGAGTATGACGGGACTGTCAGGGACTCCTATGGCAATATAGTGGAAATAATCTACGGCGAGGATGGAGTCGACCCCTCTAAGAGCGACCACGGGAAATCGGTTGACGCTAGGAGAATAGTTGAGGAATGCTTGCTTTCCATGGTGAAGAGGGGGAAGCCGGCAAGCAAGCAGATGGTTAAGAAGATGATCGAAGAACACGGGAGGCTTCTCCCGATAAATATTCAGAAGGAGGCTTTCCACGTAATAGCTGCTAAAGGCTTATCCAGGCAGGCTGTTAGAAACGTGATAGAACAGATAGTGAGGGAGTATAGGCGGGCGCTCGTAGAGGCGGGTGAAAGCGTCGGCGTTGTCGCAGCGCAGTCAATAGGCGAACCGGGAACTCAGATGACGCTGAGAACCTTCCACTATGCTGGCGTTAGGGAGGCCAACGTAACCCTAGGCCTGCCTAGGTTGATCGAGCTGCTCGACGCTAGGAAGACGCCTAAAACGCCGATGATGACAGTGTATCTTAAAAGCCCTTACAACAAGGATTACGGCAGGGCGCTGCGGGTGGCAAGAAAACTCGTCTACACTACTATAGAGGACGTTGCCAAGATAAGTTTGAAATCCACAACGGCTTACGACTATCTCGTGATATACCCCGTTAAAGAATGGCTTAGCGAAAGAGGTCTTTCAGAGAAGGATATTGAGAATGTTCTAAGGACACTGGGCCAGAAGTTTAACGTTAAAAGCGATGGGAGTTTCGAGATACCTATTAAAGCGGATCCGCAGAAGTTTGAGTCTAAGATAAGGAAGACGCCGGTAAGCGGGATAACAAAGGTTAAAGGGGTTCTTCTGAAAGAAGAGGGTAAAGAGTATTTCATTATAACCGAGGGAAGCAACCTAGCCGAGGTTTTTAACATTCAGGAAGTAGATTACACTAGGACCATAAGCAACGACATTCACGAGATTGCTAACGTGCTGGGCATAGAGGCCGCGAGGGCGGCTTTAATAAACGAGATGTGGAAGACGCTTAACGAGCAGGGGCTGGACGTAGACTGGAGGCATCTCTCCTTGGTTGCAAGCGCCATGACGCAAGACGGGGAAATGAAGCAGATAGGCAGGCATGGTGTAAGCGGGAGGAAGCAGAGCGTACTCGCCAAGGCTGCTTTCGAAAGGGCTGTTCAAGTTCTTGTGGAGGGGGCTGTCTCAGGTGCAGAGGATAGACTTCTCGGGATGACAGAAAGGGTCCTCGCCGGCTCAGAGATTTTCGCCGGAACGGGCATGGTCAAAGTATATGTTGATATAGAGGGCTTCTCAAGTAGGAGTGACGGTAAAGATGTCGGAGAAGGTGTCGCTGGGAAGCAAGCTTGAGCTACTGGCTAAAACAGGTTCTCTCGTGGTAGGGTTCAACGAGGTCTATAGGCTTCTCCTGAACGGTAAGCTGGAGGGAGTGATTTACGTCTCAAACCTTCCGCAACGGTTCTTGAGGAGGATTAGGAATGCGGTAGAGCTCTCTAAAACACCGGCGATAGTCTATGAGGGTTCTCGTGTAGCGCTCGGTAAAGCGTTAAACTTAAAATACCCGGCTGCAGTTATAGGGATAGTGAATCAAGGAGAGTCAGGAATACTGGAGGACATCAGGCAGAATGTCAAGCAGGGATGAAGCCAGAATAAGCTGGTCAAACCAGGAGCTTAGCTTCATAGGTTTCTTCGAGAGCGCAACCGGCACCAGAGCTATAGACTGCGTGATGGCGAACAATGATAAGACGGTATTCTTCCTACTTAAGCCTGAGGATGCTGAAAGAATTAGACGTGGCTACAGGATTTTGCTTCAACATATTTCGAGGAGAATAGGCAGAGAGGTGCAGATAATAGAGTTTCATGAGGATGTTGAAACCTTCCTTAAGAGAGCCCTCCACCCAGTGAAAGTGCTCGGAATACGGGTTGAAAACGGTGCTAAAGGCGGTATGGTGGTTTACATAACTGTTGACGACCTAGATAAGGGTAGGGCGATAGGCAGAAACGGATTCAGAATCCAAGGTATAAGGGAGATCGCTAGGAGGCATTTTGGCTTAAGCGACGTGAAAATTAGGTAGGAGTCGGAAACTTAATAAGACCCTGTTCCGCAGAATCCTAGGGTTTGGGCAGAGGAGAGTTTGCGGTCAGGAGTCTGATGAAGGTTCGAAGAAAAAGCAGGTGGAGCTATAAGTATTATACTAAGAGAGTGCTGAAGCTGAAGGAACTCTACGACCCGTTGGAGGGAGCTCCCATGGCGAGGGGAGTTGTGCTTGAGAAAGTCGGAATAGCCAGCAAGCAGCCCAATAGTGCCGTCAGGAAATGTGTCAGGGTTCAACTTATAAAGAACGGGAAGGAAATAACGGCTTTCGTGCCGAAGGACGGAGGCTTAAACTTCATAAACGAGAGGGATGAGGTTATGGTTGCTGGCATAGGAGGCACCTTGGGAAGATCGATGGGTGATATTCCGGGAGTAAGGTACAAAGTTATAAGCGTAAACGGGGTTTCTCTTGACGCGCTTTTAAAGGGTAAGAAGCAGAAGCCGACAAGGTAAGCTTTATATAAATTGCCCCAGGCCACTTTTAAACACGACACTTGGCTAAGACAAGCGTAGGGTGTAAGCTGTTCGGCAAGTGGGATATTAGTGAGATTGAGGTTAAGGACCCTGGTCTGGCGCAAGTAGCAAGCTTCAGGCCGACAGTGGTTCCGCACTCCGGCGGGAGGCATGAAAAGAGGAAGTTCTGGAAGTATAGTGTAAACGTTGTTGAACGTCTGGTCAACAGGGTTGCTCAAACAGCCAAGGCTGGCGGAAGAAAGGCCAAGGGATTAAATATCGTTAAACATGCTTTCGAAATAATAAGTGTTCAAACAGGCAGGAACCCGGTGGAGGTGCTTGCAGATGCTTTGGTTAACTCCGCGCCTAGGGAGGATACAACAAGGGTCAGCTATGGCGGTATAGTTTACTATCAGTCCGTGGATATTTCTCCGGGAAGAAGGGTTGATCTTGCAATAAGAAACATGGTAGAGGGGGCTAAGAGGAAGAGCTTCAAGAGCAGGAGGTCCATGGCTGAGAGCCTTGCAGAGGAGATTATAAGTGCTGCTAACAATAACGAGGCAAGCTTCGCTGTCTCGAGGAAAAGAGAGCTTGAGAGACACGCAGAGGCCTCCCGTTAAAGCCTGAAGCGTTTCTCACCCGGTTTATTCACGCTCTCCTCATATAGAGAGGATCTTACTGCTTATATGTAGCACATCTTTGAATACTTATGTTCTCATCATCTACGCTTTCTGTTTTCTTAAGGGCGAAACCTTATTAAGCTACAGAACTTAATGAGGCTTGCAAAATAGAGGTTGATAAGTGATGGAGAGGCTTAATTTAGACAGGCAATGGCTTTTCAGTTTCGGCTCTGTCTCAAGCCTGCTCAAGAAACATGCTGAAAGCATTGTTGTAGATTTACCTCACGATTTCAGCATCATTCAAAAACGTGATCCCAATGCGCCCTCAGGTCCTGCTAACGGCTATTTCCCTGGAGGTATGGCAACTTACGAAAAAACAATATTTGTACCTGCAGATTGGGAGGGGAAGAAAGTAATCCTTGAATTTGAGGGGGTTTATATGAATGCCGTCGTGCATTTCAACAGCAACATCGTGGCCAAACACCCCTATGGTTACACCAGCTTTCATTGTGACCTGACCCCATATTTGCTTTATGGTAAGGAGAATAAAATCCGTGTCTTTGTGAACAACAGCGCTCAGCCAAATACCCGATGGTATAGCGGCTCGGGTATATACCGTCATGTATGGCTGCTGGTCGGCGATAGCATCCACGTGCCTCCCTGGGGCGTCTATGTTACGACTCCGAAAGTTTCCTCCAGAGTCTCTACCCTTTCAGTCAGGACCATCGTTGAAAATACCGGCCCGGCGACGGCTGACGTAACGGTCCGTTCAACGCTGCTGACGGCCTCCGGCTCGGAAGTTGCCGGAGGAGAAGTCAAGTTGAACGTTCCTGCTGGAGGTTCGACTGAGGCTGTCCAGGATCTCGAAGTGTTTTCTCCCATTCTTTGGTCTGTAGACAACCCTTATCTTTACACTCTGAGAAGCGAAATCATACATGACGGCATAATCGTCGACAAAACCGATACTAAAATAGGAATACGCTCCATATCTTTCGATACGCGTAGCGGCTTTCAGTTGAACGGTGTCCCTATTAAGCTCAGGGGTGGCTGTGTGCACCATGACTGTGGTCTGCTTGGGGCTGCGGCGTATGACCGGGCTGAGGAACGCAAGGTTGAGTTACTTAAAGCTAATGGTTACAACGCGGTACGCTGCGCTCACAACCCGCCTTCGCCAGCCTTTCTGGATGCTTGTGACAGACTGGGCATGTTAGTGATAGATGAGATCTTTGACTGCTGGCGCGAGGCAAAAAATCCCAATGATTATAGCGTGTATTTCGAGGAGTGGTGGCAAAGAGACTTGGCTTCTATGATACTTCGAGACCGTAATCATCCGTGCATCATAATGTGGTCGATTGGCAACGAAATCCCGGAGTTAACAGGTTTCTCTGAGGGGTATGCTTATGCACGCAAATTAGCGGGCTTCATCCGCAGTCTAGATAACACAAGGGCCATTACAAGTGCTCTAACAGAATCTTCTCTTTATTCCTTGATTGCCGTCGATTTTAATTCCAACCGGAGAATCTCTGATGAGCTCTGGATGGAGCATTCTTCTAAGTTCGCAGAGCCTCTGGATGTTGTGGGCTACAATTATATGATACAACGCTACGATAATGACGGGAGGAACTTCCCTGGCCGTATAATATGTGGTACAGAGAGTTTCCCTCAGATGGTTTACGACTGCTGGGAAGCTGTTGAGAGGCTGCCCTACGTCATCGGCGATTTCGTCTGGACTGCTATTGACTACCTTGGCGAGGCGGGTATTGGGCGAGTCAGCTATGAGGGAGAGGAATTTTCATTTCTCGGGCACTATCCTTGGCATCAGGCATTCTGCGGTGATATCGACATCTGCGGCTTCAAAAGACCCCAGTCCTACTACCGTGACTGCGTTTGGGGCATATCTAAAGCCCCGTATATTGCGGTTCACAAACCAGAGAACTACGGCAAAAAACCTCGTATCTCGCTCTGGGGCTGGCCTGATGTCGTGTCCTCTTGGACTTGGCCAGGTTATGAAGGAAAGCCAACAATAGTAGACGTATACAGCTCTGACGGTGAAGTTGAGCTTTTTTTAAATGGCAGATCATTGGGCCGTAAGCCAGCTGGTAAGGCCAATCGTCACATTGCCTCCTTCAAGGTCGTTTATGAACCTGGTGAACTGGTAGCGGTCGGATACAAAGAAGGCATTGAAGCCTCTCGCTATGTATTGAAGACGGCAGGAAAGCCCGCAAATATTCGTTTGAAACCCGACCGTAGTGTGATAAAAGCGGAATTTGGCAACCTTTCCTACGTTACTGTTGAGCTTGTGGATGCTGCAGGTAATGTTTGCCATAATGCTTCTAACAACATTTATTTTACCGCTTGCGGTGTTGGTTCCATAGTGGCCGTGGGTAATGCCAATCCTGTATCTGAGGAAATGTACGTTGGTAATCAGCGCAAAGTTCATGAGGGGCGCGCAATGGTAGTTGTCCGCTCTAACGGCGAAGCCGGGGAAATAGTTCTCACTGCTACGGCAGATGGAATCCCTCCTGCTTGGGTGGCTATTCGAGCCCAAAAATGAAGGCTTAATAAAATAACAAAAATAAGCGTGCTAAACTTTTCCGGATTAAACCTTTCTTTTCCAAGTTTTCCTCATTCGATTGTCAAGATGTGCCTGCCGTTTCGTAAAGACTTAATCATCAAATGCATCGTGCCGTTAATATCTTCAAAATTACAGCTGCTTGAAGGGAATATTTTAACCTGTCGTCCATTGAGCCCTCCGGGTAAACAAATCACCGTTGGAGCATTGACGGATCCATCAGCTTCCCACTCCATAAAAAACGAATCGGTGATATAGTCATATTTGAAGTAGGTAAGATTACCTGCTATGGCCTTAGGGTAGTCTCGTGCCAAAAGCCTTGCGGTCACGTAACTTCTGCTTTCTCCTCGGCGCCAAGCCCAATAAGTAAAACTCCAACCGTATTTGTCGAAGAGGTCAAGCAAGAAAAGACAGTGTCTAATGATGTTTTCGTGGGCACCAAAACCTCCCCACTCGCCAACTACCACTGGCATGTTCAGGCGTTGCTGCGTAGCGCGATGGTTCTCGAAGATTACGCCGGCACGGTTTTCACTTGCCATAAGCTCATAAAACGGCGTGTCAACCACCAAGTCATATCCATGGGGTGCAAAGGCCTGTAGCCTTTCATACCTACCGCTGAAGGCAATAGGTTGAAGACCTGAAGGCACACCAATATTGCTGAAATAATTATTCTCCATGAAAAGTATACCGTTCGATGCAACGGAACGTATTGCTGCAGCTACGCGCTCATAAAACGGGATGAGAATTTTAACATCAAATTCAACAACACTGCTTTCAGCAGCCGAAACAAAACTCTTATACAAATGCTTGTCATCAAGCAGTCGTAACGCTTCAAACCTACCTTCATTATCGAAAAACATAGCTGATGCCTCCTTTATGCTTCTTGGAGGTTTGCCTGAAACACGCGACTCTATGCTGGAAAAAGCGGTAATTAATGCATGAAGGATGGGAGTCGCCGCCGTACCTGGGAACGGCTCATTGAAAATGTCGTAGCCTAGCACCTCATGCCTTGAACCAAAACGCTGCGCAATATACTGCCAGCATCTAGAAAAATGATCTTGAAGCCCTACAGCGTCGAGTGCAGGGTCATTAGACCAAAAATGGTCGAAAGCTCGTTGCACCGCCTCACTGTTTAAATAAGCATCGCTCCACACTAGTCCTCCTTCTGGTTCGGGTAAACCGTCAGTAAATGTGGCCCATTCCGGGGCGCCATCGGAGTAAAGTACGCTATACAAATCCTGATGCATATCGAGCAAGACATATATGCCGTAATCGGCGCACATGTCGAGTAATACCTCTATCCTATCGAGGTAGTCCTCATCATATTTGCCAGGTTCAGGTTCAACCCCATCCCAGAAAAGACCTAGCCGAACCAGATTGAAACCTAACCGGCTGAGCTCCTCAAAGTCAAACCTGTTCCAGCCATTAACGTATCGCTTAGATTTGTCTTTGCATACTAAATTCACACCATGAAATATGCGTGTCCTGCCAGCTTCATCCGTGAAATTTTTGCCTCTTACATAAATCCTTTCCATCATAATGCTCCTTCATCTAACGGCTGATCCGGTTCACCCAAACTTTTTCTATGCTCAGGATTTCCGAGAATCAACCCATAGGCGAGCTGACGTATCTTTCTAAACTTCACATCAGCTATAACTGTCATTTGTTTTTGAAACTTGCCTATGAGTGTTTTAAACTTTTTCCAACGGTACGAGAATGTGTCGCTAAATTAAGGCATAAAGGTCACGCCCGTCTCGTGTAAATCAGATGGTGAAAGCTTTGGAAAACGGCTTTTTAACTCCCCTTTCCACAAGAGTCTCGCTTCTCAACCCGAAAAACCCGCTTACTCTTTTTCTTTAATCCAATCGCTTCCTTTATAAACATGGGCAATAGGAATCTTAGAAACTTCAGTTTTAAGATACGATGCTGAGAAAGGACCATTGGATTGGCGGGCCCGGAGGGATTCGAACCCTCGACCCTCAGCTATCTCCAGCCTGTTTAAGAGGCTGCTGCTCTGCCATGCTGCTCCGAGACATGATTAAATGTTTCTCGACTGAGCTACGGGCCCACCGTACTTCTTTAGGATAATTAGGGCAATAAAAATTTTTCCTTTGCAGTATTTAAGCATTATAGGAAGGAACGTTCTACGTAAACCGCGTAAGCCAATCGTCTCAGTTATTGATGTAGAATGCTCAACACCCCAATAGACATGCGTGCATTTTCATTCGATGTCAGTTGGACTACGACTTGTTTAGCCCTATGGCAAGTTTAAAAAACCTTCTGGCTTTTCACGCTTCATTCTTGTTTCTCACTGGTTCCTAATTTAAGTTCTTCAATAGCCTTCTCATAGCTTTCCTTGAGCTCGCTGTAAGTTTTATCATCGATCTTCTTCTTCTTGTAGGCTTTTTCAAGTTCCGCTATTTCTGTTCTTATCCTCGCTATTTCCTCATGAACCTCAGGTGTTCCAGGCGTTGGCGGTGGAAGGACTAGGGCCACGAGTTTTTTCTCCACAAGGCTTTTCGTAAACATGGAGAGGGAGACTTCCGCCTCCCTTTCAGTTAACATGAACTCCTTCTTCATCCACTGAACTATATCGCTAAGAGGGGTCTTTCCATCTATTTTCTTCCATACTTTGCTTCCTATTATGTCAAGCTTTATTCTTGCAGTTCTTTCAACCCGTTTAGAGTCGCCTGTCGCAACGGGAATCAATATTGTAACAATGCCCTCCGAATCCTCCTCGTATCTTATATTCGGGTTTACGATCGGTACACTCCTGTAAAGTCTTCCGGGAGAAATCTTAGGGGGCTCCTTCTTTCTTCTAAATAGAGGCATTATCTGTTCACCTAATCCGGCTCAAACCTTATGCTTTTTTCAAGCTCCTCTAGGTCGCCCATGTTCTCCTCCGGACCCGAATATCCTGTTAGGAATATCCTGTTAGAACTTGAATCATGCCAGATTCTTACTGTTTTAACTTTTTTACCACTCTTCAAGAATCTGCCTTTTTCCTTGTTTTCCACCGTCAATCTTCCAGCCTCATCGGACTTAAGCTTACTATAGTTTAAACCCTTAATGGCAGTATACACTTCTCTCGGAACCTCCTTCCTAGACCATTCGAGCAGGTCCTTATACTTGTATAGGCTTTCTCTGGCAAAAGAGGACCAGTAGATTAAAAGTGTTCTACCCTTGTTTTTAAAAACTATGACTGGCCTACCCAATACGAGGCTCCTGTTTTGAAGACTGTATTCCTTAGGCACTTTAAACTCAACACCGAATAGGCGGTACCTCCAGAATTTTTCTGAGGTATGACATACTAATCCGGGAGCAAGCCAGCTTGCTACATCCTCCCATTCTTCACCGGGCTCCAAATAATAGTTGAGCAGGAAAACCTTGTTCTCGTTCTCGCAAATCCATGAAAGAGTAACTATATTGCTATCACCCTCCCATCTTGCGAAATAAGCGTTATGGTTGCAGACCTTTACGTTTCCCCGCGCATGCACCTGGGCCTTGCCCTTTTTCTTAAGCCGGCTCATATAGTCATCGATAAACTTGTTTATTACAATCACCGGTTGAATCTTCGCCTTCACCCTCTTTTCCATGCTTTGTTTCTCCCACTTCACTTCAAGCTTTACAAAGGTTTTGGAATCTATTCTGAAATAACCGTCTAAAACTCCTCCAGACTCCGCTGCCAACACCCATCCCCTAGGGTGTTGCAGTTCAACTTCAAGCCAGTACTCTTTTTCCAAGTTCTCCATTAATTATCTACCGGCTCCAAGCCCCCTTATTTAATTATTTTTTCGCCATTCCCATGCTTCTCCACATGCTTAAAGAAGATTTCCTCCCAATCTGTCCTCAGCATCAGGATTATTATTACTATCAGTAGCAGGAAGGTAGCTAGGGTTGCAACCCATCCCCCCTCTCCGCCAAAAAGGCTTCTAATCAGGCTTATTGAAAACCTTCCTCCAAGTGCAAGTATGAGACACATCAGGGATTTCCCTAGGATGCAGGGTATCAGAAACTTTACAGGGTTATAGTGCATGATGCCTAGGGGGATTATCAGCAGGTCATCGGGCAGGGGGGTTAAGGCGAATAGGAATATTGCGGCAACACCGTAACGGTCGAATATCTTAAGCATGTAGTCCATCTTCCTTCTCCGTTCCTCGCCTATCAGCACTCTTCCATAATAGCCTAAAACATAGCCTATGAACTCGCCGAAAGCAGAGCCTAAGCCGCCTGATAAGGCTATTAGAAAAGGGTCTAGGAGGGAACCCATCAGGTAGATTACGATGGTATATGGTATGGGGAAGACGACAGAAATGGCTCCGATGAAGGACAGGAAGAATATCCCCAGGTATCCATACTGGTAGGCAAGCTGCTCCATCCATTCTAAGAATTGCTGCGTAGCGAGGAGGGTTCTCAGCATCTATTGCTTCCGTTTTCCTCCTGCAGACTATTTAAGCTAAACTGTTTCTTCTGTTTAAAAAGAACAGTTTCCTGCATCGATTCATTCTTTATCCTTTGCAGATACATTTAATACCAATTGGGGAGTTTATTTTGAAAGAAGGTGGTTTGAATGACTCTGGAACGGGCGATGTATCATGTAACCATCGAGATTGAGAATAGCCAATGCAGAGGCTTGGAGCTCATGTCTAAGCTTGGCGTTAATGATTGCAGGCTTATTGACGTTAGAAGGCTGCCAGAGGGGTCTGTGAGGCACTTGGTCCGGTTTCCTCTCAGCGAGCTCGGCAAGGTTTCTGAAGGAAAATTTAAGATTCTGAAAAGCCCCAAGGGTTCTAAAGTTCTAGCCTCCTTCAAAACAGAGGGGTGTAACGTTTGCAGTACGATGCTTTCTCAGGGTGCCTTCCTAATTTCAGGCAAGCATCTAGGGGGATACAGGATGATCTACGAGTTTATAGCGCCTGGCTACGAGGTCTTTAAACAAATAATATCAACCTTAGAATCTCTCGGGTTTAAGCCTAAAATACTTGGTTTAACGAAGCATGAGCATAAGGAAGGTGTTTTAACCGAGAAGCAGGAGGACGTGCTCTGGCTCGCTTTAAAAATGGGTTATTTCGACTACCCTAGGAAAATCGGCAGTAGGGAACTCGCGCGGACACTTGGGATAGTTTCTTCAACTTTCTCGGAAATAACTAGGACCGGTATCCGCAAACTGCTGGAACAATACTTCGAGTCTAAAACTAGCTAAGGAAAAATAAGGCGGTTGCGCGTTCAATCTTTCGTCTTCCATGGAACAGCCTGAAACTTATACCTTTATTACCGAAGAAGTAGGCTCTATGCTGAGGTGAATCGGCTTGAAGAGTAGAGTGATCGTTGACGCAACTACACCAGTAGGGGCTCTCAGCGAGAGATGCTATGGGCAGTTTGTTGAACACTTAGGAGAGTGTATCTATGGAGGAATCTTGGTCAGCAGAAGCTCTAAGATACCTAATGAGAAGGGCTATCGTCTAGATGTTCTGCATGCTATCAGGGATTTGAATCCTCTCCTTGTAAGATGGCCTGGTGGAAATTTTGCAAGCGGGTATCACTGGGAGGATGGCGTGGGGCCTGTAAGCCATAGGCCGAGGCGTTTCGACATGGCGTGGAGAGCTGAAGAGCCGAACTTTTTCGGGACGGATGAGTTCATAGAATGGTGTAGGTTGATAGGCGCGGAGCCCCTCATAGTTGTCAACGCTGGGAACGGGACGCCTGAGGAGGCTGCTCGATGGGTGGAATACTGCAATCTAAATGGGGGAACGTGCCACGCTTCTCTCAGACGCAAGTATGGTCACGAAGAGCCTTACAACGTTAAGCTCTGGGGGATAGGCAACGAGCTGTATGGAGAGTGGCAGATAGGATCCTGCAAGGATGGCGATGAGTGCGCCCGGAGAACCCTTGAGTTCGCGAACGAGATGCGTAAGGTTGACCCCAGCATAGAGCTAGTGGCTGTTGGCTGCGAGGATCCTGAGTGGAACATCGAAATGGTTAAGGGGGCGGGAAAATGCTTCGACTATCTTTCTGTGCATTACTACGCTCCTGGTAATAAGCCGTATAAAGAGCTAGTGGCTGTCCCAGTATATATTGAGCAGATGCTGGGGAATGTTTACGGCTTGGTTGAAGCCACTAGAAGAAAATACGGGATAAAGCATGAGATAAAAATAGCCTTCGACGAGTGGAACGTCTGGTATCCTGAAGCTAGGGAACCCTTGTTTACACAGGTTACGCGCGTTAGGGACGCTGTTTTCACAGGGGGGATTCTTAACACGCTTCAGAGACTCTGCAACATTGTTCCAATAAGTAATTTCGCTCAGACTGTTAACGTCCTTCCGCTTATAATAGCTGCCTCCGACGGACGCATGATCCTTACACCACAATACTTTGTTTTCAAGATGTATAGTGACAACAAGGGTGTGCATGTTCTAAGAACGCTGGCTGATTCAGAGCTGTACGTGCATAGCGAGGCCGGTGGGTATGTGCCTTACGTAGACGCTTCAGCAACAGTCTCGAAAGATGGGGGAACAATATACCTCTACGTTTTAAACAGGAGTGAGAATGAGGATGTTGAGCTCCAAGTAGATTTCAAAGGGTTTACGCCGAAGAGCGGCGTGCAACAGTTTATCTCGGGAGAATCAGCTGAGGATAGGAATACGCTTGAAGAGCCGGACAGGGTTAGAATAGAGCAGGCTCGAATCGAAGCATCTGATGGTAAGGTTAACATTGTGTTGAAGCCTCATTCAATAAACGTCATGAGGATTCACGGCTGATCGTCACTAGTACTGCAACTGTATGCGTAGTTGGATGGAGACGCCTAAAACCAGTCCTCGGACTGTCTTAAATCATGTCGACACTGTATCAACCTTCACCGAAACCGATATATTTAAATACTGGTTCATAGATGTACCGGTTTTCAACGATGAGCCTCACCCTTATTCAGGGAAAGATAATAGACGAAGTAGCAAACTATCCGAGTGGAACCTCGTTTAACAGGTTAGCCGACAGACTTAGGGGAAAATTGTCGAGAGTAGTGCTTTCCAGGGAAGTTAAGAATCTTTCAAGAAAAGGCGTTTTAAGAATAACGAGGGACCCGAAGCATAGACAGAGGAAAATAATCATGGTTGAGAGTGTTGTGACCAGTGTTTTAGAGAAAATACGTGAAGATAGGCGGGAGGGAAGGATCAGCCGAAGAGAGGCTGCGCAAATCGCCTTAAAATACATTTCAACATACAGGATGCTTGTCGAAGAAGAGGCTTCCCAGCTCATCAAAGATTACGTGAAATACAAGGTAGTGCAGCGTTTCGAGAAAATTCTCGAGGAGGTGGTTTAAGTGAACCCGGATAGAAGGCTTCGCGTTATTGTTAGAAAGGAAAAATATTTGGAAGAGCCCAGCAGGCTCGTCGAGAGAATCGCCCCCTTGCTTACAAAATATAGGCGTATAATCATCGACACGCAAGGGTTTAAACGTGGGGAACTGCTTGAGGCGATCAGGCCTCTTTCAAACAAGAACATTTGGGCAACGATCATAGTGTATAGTGGCGAGAACAGGGCTTCGGAGAATTATGATGAGGAAATAATGGTGCCGTAGGGATGGTTGGTGAACGTTTCGACGTGGTGCTGTCAGTCGACAGGACGCTTATGAGTAATCACCACGGTAAAGAGTTTCTAGGCTTCTTGGCAACCGGCCCAGCGGTGATGGTTCCGGAAAGGGTTTGGATGGCCGTAGCCGCCCCGAGGGTTAGGGTGGATGGTTTAGGAAGACCCTTAGAAGCTCCGTACGGGCTTAGGAAAATAGAGGCTGCGCTGCTTAACGCCGGGATTAAAGCTGCCGTGATAGATCCAGACCATCTTGGGAAACACTTGAAGAACGCTAAGGTGCTTGGAATAGGCCATCATGATTACTTTGCACTCGGGCCTCCGAGCAGCGAATGGTGGGTTCTAACGGGGAGGGAGCCGGTTAACTCCAAGTGTTTCAAAAGGTTCATGGAGAAGCCTGAGATAAGGGCGGCTAAGAAAAACGGGCTGAAAATAATCGTGGGTGGGCCCGCTGCATGGCAGTGGCTCTGGATGCCTGAGTACCTTGAGAAATGGGGCGTAGACACCATAGTTGAGGGGGAAGCTGAGAAAGCCATAGTGCAGCTGGTTCAGGATGCTCTAGACGGCAAGCCTCTTCCCCAATACGTGCATGTCGGCATTCAAGATACCCCGGTGCTGAGCGAGATCTCCACGATTAAGAATGCCTCTGTAAACGGTCTGGTTGAAATAATGCGGGGCTGCCCAAGGGGCTGCAGGTTCTGCTCA
>JAWCMB010000003.1:0-14293 GCA_038850115.1 Thermoproteota archaeon | reverse complement strand
GTAACCCTAAGACCACTGAGACAGTATCCTCTTGAAACGATTGAGAAGGAGCTTAAAGTGAATAAGGCTTGCGGGCTAGACAGATGTCTCCTACACTCTGAAGATATTCTTCTATACGGGGCTGACGGGGTTAGGCCCAGGCCTGAACCATTGATAAAACTGCACCAGATGGTGAGGAAGTATTTCAAGATCGTCGGATGGAGTCACGTGAGCCTTTCCGCAGTCAAATATGCTGAGGAAAACCATTCCCTTGTAAAACGCTTATCCGAGATAATTCTCCGGGATGAGCATGACTACATTGGAGTTGAAGTCGGCGTTGAAACAGGATCCCCGAGGCTGGCTGAGAAAATAATGCCTGCGAAAACAGCTCCCTACCCGGCAGCGTCTTGGCCGAGCATCGTGAAGCAGGCTTTCTCAATAATGCACGAGTCGAGAATACTGCCTGCAGCAACCATAATAATTGGCCTACCCAAGGAGGAGCCCGAGGACCTTGTTAAAACCCTTGAGCTCATAGACGAGCTTAAGGAGTTTCGAAGTCTGATAATACCAATGTATTTCGTGCCAATGGGTGTTCTCAAGAACGGAGAATGGTACAGGGTTAAGCCAACCGGGATACAGTTGGAAGTGATGAAGGCCTGTTTGAAGCATGACCTCCACTGGATAAAGAATCTATCAGGTTGGTATTTCAATGGAACGAACCCATTCGTAAAGGTCTCATTGAAAACAGTCATTTTCCTCGTGGAACAAGTTGCGAAATGGCTTCGCCTCCTCTCCTAATGGTTTCCCCCGACTACCTGTTTCTCTAGGATGCTTTTAAGCTTAAAAAATCCCTGTGGAAACTAGGAATTTACCGTTAGAAGCCTCTCCTAACTTCTTCTAGGTTCTTCTTGGCGCTTGGAACTGTTTTAAAGAATTCTTCAAGCTTCTCGCACGGGTATTCTTCACAGTAAGCACAGTTCTGAACTTTTTTGACTTGGCCACACTTCCTTATCTCACAGATCCTGCAGTAGCCAAATATTCTTTCCCCCGTTGTCAAGCAGCCGTCGCAATTAATATCCTCAGGCTTGAAGGAGCCGCCGAACTCTTTCGACCAGAGTTCCGCCACCCGTCTTCGTTCAGCATCATCGTTCTTCTGAGTTGCCAGAAAAGCTGGACAATCAGAGCATATTAGCCCGCAATATG
This sequence comes from Thermoproteota archaeon, assembly GCA_038850115.1. GTDB lineage: Archaea > Thermoproteota > EX4484-205 > EX4484-205 > JAAOZP01 > JAAOZP01. The sequence goes on along the minus strand of JAWCMB010000003.1, from coordinate 13,111 downwards.
CGATTAACCCGCTCATACTTGTCTCCTATGCGCCAACTTTATAAGGCTTTTAAACCGTTTCAAGTAAAAAGAAGCCTCCTAGCGTTGAGTAAGCACGCTTCTACTCGTGTTATGTAAAAACCAGTTTCTGGGGCCAAAATAGATATTAGCATTCCCGTCTTTAGGAAACTATGCTGCTCCTTCAAATATTTGAGGCTCTTTTTCAGGCTCCACGCTGGAAGGCAAGATACGTTGGAGGCCTCCCCCCGGGGATAAAAGAGGTTGTTAGAGAAACCTTCGAATGCTTCAGCATCACTTTCTCAAGCAAGCTGGATTCTGTAAGGATGAAGCAGATATGTCTTGAACATGGCTTCCTAGTCAAGGAGAAGGATAGTAGGATGGAGAATATTTATGACCAGTTTGGCGTGCTGATAGAAACCCGCGTCGTAGAATGGGCTTATCCTTTCAGGATCGTGGACTCTGACGGAGGGATAGTTTTATTCGCGGACCCGGAGGACCCGAACAAGATCTACGTGATCCCGCTTACAGCGATGCAACAAACTATAAGGTTGAGGGGGAGCATAATAGACGCGGTTGAAAAATACAGGATGGAAAAATACGGTCAGTAATCAAATAAGCCATCGGCTTAAAGAGAACGTGAGCCAGTGACAGCCTGTTTGGAATCCCTTTTCGCCGCATGATGCTTGCCTACTGAGTTATCTGCGCGCAGAATTGCCTAACCATGTCAGCATACTCGCCGGTTTCCACCTGACTCCTCCTCAGCATAAGCGTTGCAACCGGTTTCCTGCCATAAAGGGCTTCCATTTCTTTCAACGCATTGCTCTGAGAACCGTATTGTGTGCAGAAGAACGCGACCTGTTTAAACCAATTTTTGTATTCCACTATGTACGTTCTAATGGGTGTGGATACGGTGCTGTTCCATACGGGAGTGCCGATTACCACTACTTCGTAAAGCTCAGGAGGCTTCTCAGGCTTCTCTATCTTGGTTAGCCTCTTCAGGGTCGCATCCATGCCTGAACTCAGCCAGCCTAAGACACCAGCCCTATTCTTCAAATCCCGTATTTCCTCAACATCACATTTTAAAACTTCTGCGATAGCCTGTGCAACCCTCCTCGTGGTCCCTGTCCTCGAATAATAGACGACAAGCTGCTTCATGATTCGCGAGCATAAAACTGCTGCATCATTATAAAGCTTATGAGTGGCAACAGCTTATTTTTCAACCATGATTATTTTGAAGGATATGTCTTTAAGAAAAGCAGGGATCTCGACTACAAGCCTACCGTTAGAAGACTCTAACCTAGTGGCCCAGGTTTTTTCTCCAGAGTAAGTATCCCAGACCTCGAATAAGTAGCTTCCTGCTTTAAAATCTGGAAACTCCACGTCGACTAATCCAACTGGTTTAAGTGTAACGTTGCTAACAGCATTAAACCAGTTGTAGTCTTTGTTTCTCATCCAACCCATTGCGAACGTTTCGTTTCTAAGACCGAAAATCTCGAAATTGACATTCGTTGCATTAATCTTCTCATTATCAACCACCCTATACTCAAGCTCAGTTAACCCGGATCTGCTGAAGCTAATGTTTGTTATGAATTTTCTTAAAGCATTGTAATGATAGTATAGATTGTATGGGTCAACATAAACGTCCCACCACCATAGCATTGCTGTTCCAAAGGATCCGCTCATAAGAGAGGCCCATATGCCCTCATGAATCTCAACGCCTTCTCTATCCTTATAATATAATGGAGAGTCGAACCATCTCCAGTCGGCGCCAAATTCTCCGAATAGGGTTGGCTTCCCGTATGTTGACAGCTTCCGTTTTATTTCGCTTGAAATCGCCCGTGCAAGATCCTTAACGTCTGGACCATACATATGCGTCTGCGTGTAATCTAAACCGGATGTTCTCCAAACTAGATCTCCTTCCCTCGGCCCTGCGAAACTCGTAGTAACTAGGTGTTTATATGGGTCAATGCTTCTCAAGTAATCCGCCATCTCTTTATGCCAGTTTGCCACATTGGAAGGGTTATAGTTATCTGTTAACTCTACTTCGTTGAAAAACTCCCAAGCTAATAAGTGTGTGCTGTAAGCATATCTCGAGACTAAGTATCTTATTCTCTTCTTAAAAAGATCCTTTGCAACGGAATCTGTGAAGAATTTCTCAGGCGAGGATAATGGTCCTCCCCGAACCTTATTATAAGGGTTCCCACTCCAGTTATCGCTCTCCCTAAGCTGCCCATGGTTGACTAGGCACAGCATCAAGTATATTCCCTTTTCCTCCGCAAGCCTAAGGACATAGTCTAGTCTCCATGCCTCTTTCAAGTCATACTTGCCTGCTTTGTTATTCCACTCTACTGCAAACGCCCAAGGGGCCATCCATATTCTTGCGTAATTCATACCGTTCTCTGCCATTTTTTCAAACCAAACGTCATAGTCATATGTTTTCCTGGATGGGCTGTACCAACAAACATTCTGGCCGATTAGAAAAAGGTCGGAGCCGTTATCACAAACTAGGTAATTACCGTTTAACCTTACAAAACCAGCGTCATGCGAATAACCGCTCGCATCCAAAGACAGTTCATATGAATCCATAAGTCTACCCCTAGAATAGACGTATAAACTCACAGAATACCTCCCCTCTAATATGGGTGTAAACCTCAGCTTCCAGTACGGCTTTCCAGAGGGAAGCAAGACCTCCATATCGTTCACGAGGCTTCTCTCATAATCTTGATAAAAGAAGGCTTGGATATTCCATTTCCTACCGTCTGGAAGAATTACCTCGGAATTTATACTCGCCTCGTTTTCGTCGAACGGATCGCTTATATTGCCGTCAAGCCTGATGTTTACCTCTACAAGCTCGTAGACCCTGGGATTCTCGCTAGATAATTGAACTTCAGCGAAAGAGAGTTTCGTAGGCTCCATAGGTTCTTCTAGATAAAGTTGTTCTATATAAAGCTGGTGTAGGATTAAAAGTAAAGCGGCTAGAAGAACCGCAAGAATTAAGTAGTATACCCACATTTTTTCTTCCGTGTTTTTGTTAGGCCGCATTGATGAAATAGACAAGGATTTTTTAGCTGGTGCTACACATCGAATTTTCAACATGCTTACAGTTACGAAAAGCCTAAGTTACTATTAAAGTTAAAGTCATTCAACGCTCATTTTCCTATTTTCATTTCGTTTGCAACTGCTTGCAATCTAGAAACGCCAAAAGGCTTAGAACAGTATCTTGCTCAACCGTCTGGTGTTTCATACTCTCCTGCACCTCTATCTTTCACAACTCAATCTAAAGACTAAAAATTCCAAAGGCCGAGGAGGCTTGTAGCAACACTTGGTAGAAAACCTTAATAATCCCAGAAGCAGAATAAGACTAGGGTTTTAAGGCGGGGTCCCTGGGGGTCACCCGGGGAAATCGAAGGCCCTAAAGGGTGATCCCGAGAAATGAGTCACAGGTTTGAAAAGGTTTCGGATGTAGAATACCAGGTTAGCGTAGGCGCTAAAAAAGGGATGCGGGTACCGCTTAAAATTTTTGCGAACGAAACACTGCTGCAGAAAATGACGCAGGACAAGACTGTCGAGCAGGGGTTAAACGTGGCAACACTGCCGGGAATATACAAGAGCTCAATAATTCTCCCGGACGGCCATGAGGGTTACGGGTTCCCAATAGGAGGAGTCGGAGCTTTCGACGTTAAAGACGGGGTTGTGTCACCTGGCGGAGTGGGATACGACATAAACTGCGGCGTGAGGCTCCTGCTGACGAATCTGAATGTTGAAGACGTTAAGCCCGCTTTGAGAGAGCTGCTCGACGAGATTTTCCACAACGTGCCTTCAGGTCTGGGTTCCGAGGGAAAGCTTAGAATGAGCTTCGACGAGCTGGATAGTGCCGTCAGGGAGGGTGTTGGCTGGGCTATTAAGCGTGGATACGGCTGGAAGGAGGACGCGGAGTTCATTGAGGAGAACGGTTGCCTACGGGGAGCGGACCCGAGCAGGGTCAGCGTCACCGCTAAGAGGCGTGGCCTCCCCCAGCTGGGCAGCCTGGGAAGCGGAAACCATTTTCTCGAAATAGACTACGTGGAGAGAATTATCGATGAGGAGGCGGCTAGAGGATTCGGCATCGAGAGGGTCGGCCAGATAGTAGCACTAATACATACGGGAAGTCGAGGATACGGCCACCAGATTTGCAGCGACTATCTTAAAATCATGGAGGCGGCGAGCAGGAAGTATAACATCTGGTTGCCGGACAGGGAGCTGGCAGCCGTCCCGGTTGAAAGTCAGGAGGCCAGGGACTATTTTGCAGCCATGGCTTGCGCCGTGAATTATGCTTTCCTCAACAGGCAGGTTATCACCCATTGGGTTAGAGAGAGCTTCGCGAAGGTTTTCAGAAAGGATGCTTCCGAGTTCGGCTTGAACGTTCTCTACGATGTTGCACACAACATTGCTAAGGTTGAGGACCACAAGGTTAACGGGGAGAGGAAGAGTGTTGTCGTCCATAGAAAGGGCGCCACCAGGTCGTTCCCGCCTGGGAGCAGCCATATCCCCTCAAAGTATAGGAAGTACGGCCAGCCTGTTCTAATACCCGGCTCAATGGGCTCGGCAAGCTGGGTTCTAGTGGGGACAGAGGCTGCGATGGAGGCAAGCTTCGGCTCAACTGCGCACGGTGCTGGGAGGATGCTGAGCAGGCATGAGGCGATGCGAAGGTTCACGAGCAGACAGATCAGGGGAATGCTTGAGGAAAGAGGAGTCTACCTGAGGGTTGCGGACATGAACTTGGTGGCTGAAGAGGCGCCGGGAGCCTATAAGGATCCGGATCAAGTGGTTGAAGTCACACATAGGGCGGAGATTTCACGCAAGGTTGCTAGGCTAGTGCCGCTGGGTGTCGTGAAAGGGTAGGAGAATAGCAACATAGCTCATTAAGCAGGGTATAGGCTTTCACGTGTATCGGGGGAGTCCGCGGCTTATTTTTCCTTTTTACCAGTAGGCCTTGAAAACCTCCTGGCTTTCGTCAAATAATAGAGTTGCAGGATTGATACAGCTAGGAGGGCGATCAGAAGGATCGAATATATTGTTCTAACCCTAGGATCCCTGACGTAAATGTTTACCAGCAGGAACGACACGAGTAGTATTCCAACAGCTACTCTCGCTATTCTCAGCATGAACAGGTTTTTCCATGCGCTCCAGGCCTCCAGCATTTCGCCCCTCTGCTTCTCTAGCTGCTTTAAACGCTCCTCAGAAAGGTAGTACTTGCCATCCTTCTCAACGAATACTCCCAGCTTCCCCAGGCGCCCGCGCATGAAGCGCCTAAACCAGGGTGGGAGGCCGAGTTCCTCCGTGGTCATCGCCTTATCAGGACTTGTGGCTCCTTGCTCGCGAAACTTTTCAACAAGCTCAAGCAGCCTCCGTCTGGCTTCAGCCCGTTCCATGACCACTTTAAACTGGGCTTTGAAAAATATAATGCTTACTCCATAGGCAACTGTGTTTTCATGTTAGTGGCAGTCGTGTAAGTTTGCCTCAACTCCCTGACGAGGCTTAGAAGAGTCTTAACCTGCCTGTCAAGATATTTTTCGAGTTCACGCGGCATCTCTCCCCTAGTTTTCCCGAGGCTCCGCGGATCTATGCTTTCAACTATACCTTCCATCTTCCCAAGTATTATACTGATCCAGATGTACGATAGGCTTAAACTCGGCTCATTCCTAATGCCGGGGTTAAATCTTTCTATAAACTCGTCGACTATCTTCTCAACCTCACTAAGCCTTACAATAAGCTTCTCCGCTTCCTCGCTTGGAAGCGGCGCCGGTCTTCCGGCTATTCCCGAGGCTTCCGGAGGCTCACCCTCTAAAACAATCTTCTTCAAATCCTTAACGTATTTCTGGAGTGCTAGGGCAGCTGAGAAAATGAATCTTTCATGCTTCTTGTCCAGCTGGCTGCTCAAAACGTTTCCACCTCGAAGCCCAGCATTTCTATAGAGGAGACTGCTTGGAAAGTATACTCGAACGAGGAGATGCCGTGCTCAAGGCTCCTTCTAAACCCTCCATTAGAGTTTTGGCAACCCAAGATAAATCCCATGTTTTCATCAGGGTAGAGAGGCTTCTCGTTGAACAATCGGAGGCACGTTAACCCCATGAAAGTAGGCTCCATGAAGGAGGGCTTGACACCTGGTTTAAGAGAGAAGCCTCCCTCAGGGTTCTCGTGCAGCCTCACGAAACGCAAAGTGTCCAGCATTCCCTCAACAGGATAGTTCAGCGTTGAAAGCGTTTTGAGAGCGTAGAAGGTCGAGTTTAGACTTGACTCCGCAGCGCCGAAGCCCCCGTCAGGATTCTTCAAGGAAAGGAGGAACCCTGTTATCTTGCCCCGGTTCTGCTCGATGTTAAGCATGCTCATAAGCTCCACACATATGAAGGTTGTTTCAACCTCTGAGACTGTTTCAACGTCAACCTCGGATGCTCCAAACCTCCCCGTGGAATCCATGAGTTCAAAAACATGCTTGGAAACATCTATCAGAGGCTGGTTGAGAATCATTAGAATCCTGTTAATAAGATAGTAGTCCCTAATGTTCATAGCGTTATAGTTTTTAACCCATGCTATAGTGTCACCAACCCTAGGGGGGCTTGCTTTAAGAATCCTCAGAATTCCGAGAGCAAGATAAGTGTCGTAGAGAGTGGAGTCCGTGTACTGGACGGAGGTGTAGCCCCCGTCGTCATTCTGCCTCGCAGTAATGTACTCCACTGTTTTCCGCAGCAGAATCCTCCTCTCGGTCCTAACCGCCTCGGTTCCCAACTATATCGTCCTCCGCACATACAGGGTAGGAGCTATCAGCCTCGCTTGAGGCGGTTGGAGGAGAGCTCCATCTCCTAGCCGTCCTTAGGGGCGGCTGGCGAAGCCTTTCGGCCAGCGGCTTTATTAACTTTTCTCTATGCGCAGGAGGGAGGAGCGTAGACATCGAAAGTTTTTTTCAACCTCTAACTGTAAGCCGGTCGGAGTCTCACACTACCGGCTGGTGATGCTCAACTCTCGGTCTGTAGGCTTTCCCGAGATTGGAACATTAATCAGAATCCGTAATAAAAAAACACCTGATTCAGAGAAACTTTTTAAGCCTCGCCTACACGAGGCGCCGGCAAGCATGGGTGGAAAACTGGTTGAAGACACGTGGCTAAACATGAATGGCAGGGCTAGGCCGGGTGCTTCAAGTCTGAAACACCTGGGTGAGGAAAAATGCAGTATCTTGAAGCATTGAGAATGAGAATGAGCGAGACTGACTACTTGAAGCTTGCTGCCATACCCGTTCCCAGGGTCCACCGCTTCATCTCTGAATCTGTGGAGCTGTGCAATCCGAGCCAGGTGTTCATCTGTTCCGATTCGCCGGAGGATATTGCATACTTGAGGCGTCAGGCAGTGGTCTCAGGCGAGGAGAAGCCGTTGGCGATCCCGGGGCACACGTATCATTTCGACGGCCCGCGTGATCAGGGTAGGGACCGGGAGTCCACTAAATACCTAGTGCCGAAGTGGGGGGCTCTGGACAAGGCTCTTAACCAGGTTGAACGGGAAGAGGGCTTAGCCGAGATAAGGAGCCTGCTGAGAAACACTATGCGGGGACGCGCGATGATCGTCCGCTTTCTATCACTAGGGCCAGTTGGCTCAATATTCAGCATACCCTGCATGGAATGCACTGACTCCTGGTATGTCGCTCACTCTGTGGACCTGCTTTACCGCCCGGCGTATGAAATGTTTAACCGCGGAGAGGTTCCAGACGACCTCTTCTGCGTTCTCCACTCGGCGGGTAAGCTGGATGAGAGGATGATAAGCATGGAGCCGGATAAGAAACGTGTCTACATCGACTATGTTGAAAACACTGTTTACAGTGTTAATACTCAGTACGGAGGTAATAGTATCGGATTCAAGAAGCTTGCTTTACGCTTGACTATCCGTAGAGCCCACCGGGAGGGGTGGTTGGCAGAACACATGATGATAACAGGGGTTCATGGGCCGGGTGGACGTAAAACCTATTTCGCAGGGGCTTTTCCAAGCGGCTGCGGGAAAACCTCCACCGCGATGATCCCGGGGAACACTATTCTTGCTGACGACATAGCATACCTCAGAAACATTGACGGGGTTTGTCGCGCGGTTAACGCTGAAGCCGGGATCTTCGGGATTCTTAAGGATGTCAATCCTGTCGACGACCCTGTTATCTGGGAAGTCCTCATGAAACCTGGTGAGGTGATTTTTTCAAACGTGCTCGTTAAGGATGGTAGGCCATACTGGTTGGGCATGGGCTTCGAGACTCCGAAGGACGGGGAGAACTACACCGGCTACTGGTGGGAGGGCAAGAAGGATGAGAATGGTGAAGAGATTCCTCCTGCCAATAAGAATGCTCGCTACACTGTTTCGCTCAAAGTACTGGGAAACTGTGATCCTGAGCTTGATAATCCTGCGGGGGTTGAGCTAGGTGGAATAATATACGGGTGCCGTGACGCGCGAGGGTATGTGCCTGTTCAACAGGCCTTCAGCTGGGAGCACGGCATCATCGCGTACGGGGCTGCGCTTGAGACTGAGACTACTTTCACGCTGGTTGAGGACGAGGGCAAGTATGAGATAAATATTATGAGCATCCAAGACTTCGTTTCAATCCCTCTTGGAGAGTATGTGCATAACAATCTTGAGTTTGGCAGGAGGCTTAGGAAGCAGCCTCTTGTCTTCGGGGTTAACTATTTTCTCAGGGACTTGAAGACGGGAGAGTTCCTGAACGATAGGAGGGATAAACAGGTTTGGATGAAATGGATGGAGCTGAGGGTTCATAAGGATGTGGACGCGGTAAAAACCCCGACCGGCTGGATCCCCAAGTATGAAGATTTGAGAACGCTATTCCGAGAGTTGCGTGGCGTCGAGTATTCTAAGGCTGACTACGTGAAACAGTTCACGACGCGCGTCCGTGAAAACATAGCTAAAATAAACCGTGTGGAGAGGTTTTTCGGGGAGAACGTTGAAGACACACCGCGGGAACTTTTCAGCATTCTCGAGGAGCAGAGGGAACGCTTGATGAAAGTGCAGAAAAAGTTTGGAAACTATGTTTCGCCTGAAAACCTGGAGAAAGGGGACTGGCTGGGAGAATAGGGCTAATCGTTTTTTCCTTAAGCAGTCGCTCCCTCAAGCGACTTAGCGCACTCGCACTTCCTCTCGTCCAGCGTGTTTTTAACAGCCCTAGCCAAAAGCCTCTTAACATTATCAATGTTTCTGTTAAAGATCTCCGTAACCTCCTCGTGCGTGATCTTCACCGGCCCTGTGCCTGCAGCATAGTTTGTTGACATGACTATGCTCGCGTAGCATATTCCGAGTTCCCTAGCCAAGGCTACCTCCGGGTACCCAGTCATTCCGACGACGTCAGCGCCCCACATCCTGTAGGCTGCAATCTCAGCCGGAGACTCGAACCTGGGGCCCTCCGTGCATATGTAAGTGCCCCTCGGATGGAAGAATATGTTTTCCTCCTCGCAGGATTTTCTTAAAACCTCCCTAAGCTCAGGGCAGTATGGGTTCGTGAAATCGATGTGCACCACTCCGCCGACTGGAGGCTTATCCTTGAAGACTCTAATCCTGATCCTGCCGTTGAAGAAGGTCGGTATTCTTCTCTTAGTCGCGTCTATAACCTGGTCGACGATGACGAATTCTCCGGGCTTAATATTCAGGTTTATTGAGCCCGCCGCTTGGGTTGTAAAGATTCTTTCAACACCAAGCTTCTTAAGGCCATAAATGTTCGCCCTGTAGTTTATCTCTGACGGTGGAACAGCGTGAGAAACCCTGAGGCTGCCCGGTTTAGCATGCCTCGGCAGGAATGCAACAGCCTTATCGCCAATATACCCTAGCTCTATCCTCGGTGTTTTGCCGAAAGGGGTTTCAACAATCCTGTGTCCAACTGCCTCGAGAAGAGTGTAGAGCCCTGAGCCGCCTATTATCCCTATTTTAACCTCCTTGATCCTATGCATGAAAAGTTTTCCAAAGGGCCCGTAGATAAGCTTTACCGGCTTAATAGCTGCCGTGGAAAAAATAAATAAGCGTTGAATCACATACTTCAACAGTAGGGTCCGCCCAGGGTTGATTAATCCGAGGGAGATAGTGGAGTTCTACCGGCTGAGGCAGCGTGGCTTCAGCAAGCTCTATATAATACTGCTTCTAGTCACGATAAACCTTTTCTCCATATCCATCCTGCTTGACGTCGCCAAGTTCTTCCTAGCTGTCCCAATGCTTCAAGCAGGAACGATTGCTCTGATAGCGACCCTCATAGTGGGCGGGGCGGACAAGCTTAGGCTTGAGAGAAGCAGGTCCAATCCTTTCTTAACACTGATTGAAAGCCTCCGGGTTACATCCTACACTATTCTCCCCATTCTTATGATTTTCGTCGCAGTCTTGTTCTACCTTGGTAAGCCCAGCCTACTGTACTTTCAGAACCTTAGGGGTGTGATCTCGATGCTGACGGTTTTCCTAGTTGTCTCAGTTCTGGCTAAAATATTCATATTCCAGATCCGGATACTTGTTTCACCCTTTGAAGACAGGAAGACTATAAAACACTTGCTTTATGCGGGGACGCTAGTTATAGGCTTCTCAAGCATAATTTCATTCGTTTTATCGGAGATTCTTCTACCCCGCTACCTGACGCAATGGTTCATGTACGAGACCTTCATCTTCTTCCTTGAGCTGATCTTCCTCTACCTATCTGCCGAGGTGGCTCTAAACTATAGGGCGAGCATCTACATAATGATGTTTTTAACCTATATTGCCGTAGTGTTCTTCTCCCTAACCGGAGGCGCTGAAATAATCAGACTGAGCTACACGGAGTACGACAGCGTCTTCCCGAAGATAGTCACCGGAGTTTTCCTGCTCAGCATAAACACTCAGCTCATGGACTCCAGGGTGAAACAGTTCTCCATTGGCCAGCTTGAAACCAGGGGGGAGGCGACGATGGAGGATTTGCTAGGTATACTGGAGGGGATTAGGAGGGATGTTGACATAAGCAAGAAGACCATTGAGAAGCAGGATAACGCGATAAAAGTCTTGACGAGAATAATTGAGAGGATGACTGTTTCAAGCAGTGGGGCGATTGAAGAGTTGAGGAAGGAGCTTAAAAGCATCAGGCCATCGCAAACCATCAGCAGCTTAAACGTCTCCTTCTCTAAAAAGCTTGCTGAAGAGATCCTTAGGCTCTGGGAGAATCATAAGGATTTCTCATTGAGCGATTTAGCAGGATTCATCCTAGGCCCCAAGCCGATGCCGGCTAGCAGCAGGAAAGCAGTCGACTTGGAAAACGTCTCGCCGATCCCCCTTTTCATAATGGTCTGCAGGGCGTTTCTAGAGCTGCAGAAGCCTAGTTCGGCAAGTGGGAAAACAATTCAACAGAAGGACCTGGCGGGTTTCCTAGTCTCCAACCACCCGCATTTCCGCATGAAATGGAGCAGACGCACAGCGCAGAACTTCGTCAACTCCTTCATCCTGAGATACGTTAAAGCATGTAGGGAGGCTGAACTGTTTTTCTCAATAGAAAACCGTGGCTCGATTGCTTTCTCAAACGACAGCGGTGCGCAGGCGCTCTACGAGGCTGTCAGAGAATACGTTTTGGACATCGGCCCTGAAAACATCCCCATAATACTTCTCTACATGCCAAAAATAAGGGATTCAACTTTAAAAGAGCTGAATATTTCTGAAAACAATTTGAAAAGGATTTTTTAAAGATTTTTTAGTAAAAATGAATGAAAAACAGGAGAAAATTATTTAAGAAAAGTTTTTCAACCAGAATAAGGGGTTTGAAGCGTTTCGAGTGATAAATGCATTTTGCCCAGTGAAGAGAATAAAGATTGGTTGCAAGATCACAGCGATGTCTCCATCATCATTCCGACCCTGAACGAGGAGAAATCCATAGCTCTAGTTATAGAACGCGTTAGAAGACTCCTACCCGGGGCGGAAATAATAGTCGTAGACTCCAGCGACGACAGGACTGCTGAGATAGCCTCATCCCTCGGGGCGCTTGTGGTTGAGCAGGAGAGGAAAGGGTATGGGGCGGCGATAAGAAAAGGGCTTGATATGGCCAAGGGCAGGATACTGGCCTTCATGGATGGAGACGGAACCTATGACCCAGCTGACTTAAAGAGGCTTGTCAACATTGTAAAGAAGGGGGAGGCGGATGTCGCCACGGGCCGAAGGTTCAGCAGCAAGCCGGCGGGAATGAGCACCGCAAGATACATAGGGAACTTTGTCGTGAACACTGTTTTCTCAATACTTTTCCTCAGAAGGATCGGGGACACTCAGACGGGGATGAAGGTTTTCTCGAGAGAAGTCTACATGAAGATGAGGCTGAAGGAGAATGGCATGCCCTTCTCAACAGAAGTGTTAACCGAAGCCTGTAGGAAAAGCCTTAGAATAGTTGAGGTCAGAATAGGATATTACAGTAGAATAGGCTTCTCAAAGCTGAACCCGCTTAAAGACGGTTTGAAAATACTCCTGTTCATGATTAGGAAGAGAGTAAGTTTCTCAAGAGATTAGGTCTAGGGTTATTATAACGCTCTGCGGTATCCTTATCGTCGTTAAGGCTCGCAACGCCTTATCGTTAAGCCCAAGGTAGATCAGCCTCCTGTAGAAACGCATTTCAAACTTGTCCCAGGTTATCGTGCCCTGCCCGCTAGGGTTCTTCTGAGTCGTAACCCTCAAAACCTTTCTTGGAAGAGGAATCGGTCCTGAAACCTTAACATTATTCTCTTTAGCTATCTTAAGTATTTGGTCTACTACTGTCTGGAGATCGTTCAGCTCGTTGCCCACTATCTTTATCCTCGCCTTGTTCGCCAACTAAGGGTTAAACGTCTCAAAAGGGTTTTTATGGGTTTTCCTTCCTCGGAAAACTTGTAAAACACGTTAAACACGGGCTTCAGATAAGCATACGCCCAAGCGCACCGGGAAAACTTATATATCGTTCGGAAAGCAAGTTTAAAACCAGGGCCGGTAGTTCAGTGGTAGAATACCCGCTTGGCGACCGGGAAAAAGGCCATAATGCGGGGGGTCGTGGGTTCGAGTCCCACCCGGTCCACTTTCTCGCTGTTTAACTGCTGGAGGACCAAGCACTAGGTAGACCCTAACGTTTTCAACGTAC
>JAWCMB010000002.1:0-74770 GCA_038850115.1 Thermoproteota archaeon | reverse complement strand
CAGCGAGCTTGTCGCCCTGGCTGAGCTTCTGAACGCTCCCGTGGCGACCACTCTTATGGGGAAGGGGAGTATTCCTGAGGACCACCCGTTGTCAATGGGGATGGTTGGGATGCACGGGAGGCTGGGCGCGATCAAGGCTGTTCAGGAGAGCGACCTGGTGCTTGCAGTGGGCATGAGGTTCAGCGACAGGACTACGGGGAAGCTAAGCGGCTTCGCCCCGGGGGCGAGGAAGATACATGTGGACATAGACAGGTCTGAGATTGGGAAGCTGCTTAAGCCTGACCTAGGTGTCGCCGGGGATGCTAAGCAGGTTCTAAGCAGGGTTCGCGAAACGGTCCTAAGGCTTCTCCAGAAGGGTAAGGCTGGCACCTGGGGTGAAAGGGTTAGGCAGCTCAGGAAGGAGTCCGAGTTTCTCTACGATTATGATGCTGTCCCAGTGGATCCGAGCGCCGCCGTCAGGGTTCTGAGCGACCACGTTAGGCCTGAGGACTTTGTGACGACTGAGGTGGGCCAGTGCCAGATGTATGCTTCACTCCACTTCACAGCTAGGCGCCCAAGACAGTTCATATCCTCCGGCGGTCTTGGGACAATGGGGTTCGGGCTTCCGGCTGCGATCGGGGTTAAGGCAGCCTTCCCGGGGAGCCGTGTTTTCGACATCGCTGGGGACGGCAGCTTCTTCATGACTTGCAACCAGCTTCCTGTTTCAGTCGACTATAATCTGCCGATAATAGTCATGGTTCTCAACAATTATTTCCTGGGTATGGTTAGGCAGTGGCAGGAGCTCTTCTACGGCAGAAGGTATATTGCTGTGGACTTGAAGGGTGGGGCTGACATAGCCAGGGTTTCAGAGGGCTTCGGCGCTAGAGGGTTTAAGGTGACGAGGATAAGCGAGCTTAAAGATGCTCTTGACACTGCTTTGAAGCAGGATGAGGCGGCTGTGCTGGACGTGGTGGTTGAGAGGGAGGACAATGTTTTCCCAATGGTTCCCCCAGCTTCTCCGCTCGACAGCGTTATCGTAAGGAGGTAGAGTGTTATGGCTGCTGACGAGGATAAGAGGTTCATCGTGCTCAGGGTTCTCAACATGCCGGGGGTGATGGAGAGGATATGCTCAATATTCGCGAGGAGGGCGATAAACATTGACACGATCACAGTCGGCATGGTGAACGGGAAGACGTCTGAGATATCGCTCACGTTCAGCCTGCCACAGGAGAAGTTTGAAAACATAGTTAGGGTTCTTGAGAAAAACCCCAGTGTCTTCGAGGTTAAGACGGGTTCTCTGGAGTACGACGTGATAAGGGAGGCTTTCATAGCGGTGCTGAAGGATTGCGACACTAGCGTGAGCGACTATATTAGGGTCAGGTACAGGGCTAGGACAACACTGCTGAGCGGCTCCAGGCTTCTCGTAGAGCTCCTAGCCGACCCCAGGATGGTCGACGATTTCAAGGAGGAGTTTAAAGACCGTATTGAAAGCTTCTCAAGGAGCGGCGTGATGGTTCACACTCTGAACCGTTTCAGAAAGTAAAAAGCTTAAAAGAAAACGTGGGCGAGGAGTAGGGGTGACTGAGGATGGCTAGGATAATAAGGGATGACGAGATAAGTTTTGAGCTGATTAAGAATAAGACTGTCGCAGTCATAGGGTACGGCTCCCAGGGGGAGGCTCAGGCTAAGAACATTAGGGACAGCGGCGTTGAGACGATAATAGGCTTGAGAAGAGAGGGCGCTTCGTGGAGAAGGGCTTCCGAGGATGGCTTCAAAGTCTACGAGATGGGTGAGGCCGTTAAGAGGAGCAGCGTCATACTCATGCTTATTCCTGATCCTGCTCAGCCAGCCGTCTACAGGCAGCATGTTGAGCCGAACGTTTCAAAGGGCTCGACGCTGGTTTTCGCCCATGCTTTCAACATTCACTACAGGCAGATAGTTCCCTCCCCTTGGCTTGACGTTGTGCTCGTGGCTCCTAAGGCGCCTGGCCCTGCGTTAAGGGACGCGTATGTTCGCGGAACCGGGGTCCCGGGCTTGATAGCCGTCCACCAGGATTACACTGGGAACGCTTCAAGAACAGTCAGGGAGGTTGCGAAGGCTGTTGGGCTGAGCAGAATAGGCTTGATCGAGACCTCTTTCAAGGAGGAGGTTGAAACAGACCTTTTCGGCGAGCAGGCTGTGCTGTGCGGCGGGGTCTCGTCGCTCATTAAAAGCGGCTTCGAAACCCTTGTTGAAGCAGGATACCAGCCTGAGGTGGCGTACTTCGAGGTTCTGAACGAGCTGAAGCTTATCGTTGACCTGATATGGTCTAAAGGCTTATCCGGCATGTGGCAGGCTGTCAGCGACACTGCTAAGTACGGCGGGCTTACGCGCGGCCCCATTCTGATAGATGAGGATGTTAAGAGGAAGATGAGGAGGCTGCTTGAAGACGTTCAGACAGGGGTTTTCGCAAGAGAATGGATACTGGAGAACAGTTCCAACCAGGTTGTTCTCAAGACGCTTGTTGAAAGGGAGAGGAACCATCTGATAGAGACTGTCGGAAGGAAAATAAGGTCGATGATATACGGTTGAGAAAGGCTTGACGAGGAGCGACGCTGTAAAGAAGGGTGTGGACAGGGCTCCGCACAGGTCTCTGCTCCACGCCCTGGGTTTAAACAGGGAGGACTTGGACAAGCCTTTCATAGGCGTAGTCAACTCATACACTAACGTTGTCCCGGGGCATGTTCATCTTAACACGGTTGCGGAGAAGGTTTCCGAGGGCGTTAGGGATGGGGGCGGGGTTCCCCTCGTCTTCAACACGATAGCTGTCTGCGACGGTATTGCGATGAACCATGAGGGTATGAGGTTCTCCCTGCCTAGCAGGGAGGTTATAGCGGACTCTGTTGAGATAATGGTTTCAGCACACATGTTCGACGCCCTTGTCTTCATATCCTCTTGCGACAAGATTGTCCCCGGCCACCTGCTTGCAGCAGCAAGGCTCAACCTCCCGTCGATATTCGTTACAGGCGGCCCCATGTACCCCGGGGTTTTCAAGGGGAGGAGGGTGGACCTTGTTTCAGTCTTCGAGGCCCTCGGCGAATACCGTGAGGGAAGGATTACGCTTGAGGAGCTGAGGGAGTTCGAGCGGGTCGCCTGCCCGGGTGCCGGGAGCTGCGCCGGCCTATTCACCGCGAACACTATGGCCTGCCTTGTTGAGGCAATGGGCATGTCGCTCCCAGGCATGGCTGCTACTCACGCTGAGGACGAGGCTAAGAAGACTCTCGCATACGAGTCTGGAAGGAGGATAGTCGGGCTCTTGAAGGAGGGCCTCAGGTTTAAGGATATTGTTAAGCCTGAAAGCCTTGTTAACGCCATAGTGGTTGACAATGCTCTCGGAGGCTCAACTAACACTGTTCTCCACCTGAGTGCTCTCGCCAAGGAGGCTGGCTACGATCTTCCGTTGAAGACTTTCGACGAGCTGAGCAGGAGGATACCTACGCTGGTCCTGATCAGGCCGTCTGGCGAGAGCTTCATGATCGACTTCTACAACGCTGGCGGAGTCCCCTCGCTGATGAGGATCCTCAGGAAACATCTTAACCTGGATGTTCTGACTGTTACCGGCAAGCGCCTCAGGGAGCTTGTCGAAGCCTTCCCGGATCCGAGGGGAACGTTCATACGTTCCCCAGATAGCCCGCACAGGGGTGAGGGCGGCATAGCGGTGCTATGGGGGTCCCTGGCGCCGGAGGGTGCTGTGATTAAGCTTGCTGGGACGCCTGTTCAGCTTAGAACCTTCAGGGGCAGGGCTAGGGTTTTCAACTCTGAGGAGGAGGCTGTTGAAGCCGTTGAGAAGGAGGATTTCACGGTGAACACTGTGGTGGTGGTGCGTTACGAGGGGCTTCTAGGCGGCCCAGGGATGCGTGAAATGCTCATGCCAACCTCGCTAATAGTCGGCAGGAGGCTTGTTGAAAGGGTTGCACTGGTTACTGACGGAAGGTTCTCAGGCGGCACGAAGGGTATTGCGATAGGCCATGTTTCTCCAGAGGCTTACGCGGGAGGACCGATAGCGCTCGCGGAGGATGGCGACGAGATTCTTATAGACGTGCCGGGAAGGAGGCTGGACCTGCTTGTCGACGGGGATGAGCTTGAAGAGAGGAGGAGGAAATGGGCTCCGCCTGCTAAGAGGCTTGAAAGCAGGTTCCTGGCTAAGCTTAGGGAAAACAGGTTTTTCACCTAGCCAATGTCCGAAGCATGCTCAAAGGGTTTTTCGATTAAGCTGGACCGTTTCGCAAACCTCTGCCTCAAGGAGGGTGAGGCGTTTCTGAAAACAGGCTCCCAGGAGGCTCTTGACTATCTTTTCATATCCCACGCGCATTTCGACCATCTGAGTAAGTCGGACGCGGGTAAAGCCTGGGCAGTATGCTCTGAGGAAACCCTCCTGCTTTCGACGCTCAGGGGGCTTGAAGTCAGACGCGCTGAGCCCAACCCGTTTACGCTCTTCGACTCAGGCCATATTCTAGGGTCTAAGGCGCTGCTCGTTGAAACCGATGGGGGTGGAGTACTGTACACTGGGGACGTTAACACTTCTCCGGTTGAAGCCATTCCCAGGCAACGCTTCCCCAGGGTTCACACCCTTATAATAGAGTCTAACTACGGGCGTCCCAGCCTGGTTTTCCCTCCCAGGAGGCAGCTTATCAGGGAGATTGTTGACTACGTGAGTGAAACAGTCCGGAGGGGCAGGCCCATGGTTCTAATGGGCTACCCGCTGGGGAAGTCTCAGCATCTTCAAATGATCCTGGACCCTGTTCTCCACGGTGTTGTCGAAACATACGTTTCCCCGTCGATAGCGGGTTATAACAACGTTTACAGGCTCTTCTCAACCGGGATAGGGGGGAAGAAGGTTTTCACACCCCAGTCCCAGGGGCTGCCCGACGGCTCCTGGGTCCTCTACTATCCTAATGTCTCGGGCAGGAATGCTTTCATGCAGCTGATCAAGAGGAAGCATGACGCTGTCTTCATAGGCTTCTCAGGCAGGTCGCTTTTCAACTGGTACGGTGAGGCGCTGGGCGTGGATAAGGCTTTCCCTTTAAGCGACCATGCTGATTTCAACGGCCTGATGGAGATCGTGAGGGAAACCTGTCCGGAGAAGGTTTTCACAGTCCACGGTTTCCCGGAGGAGTTCTCCAGGGAGCTTAGGAGGCTCGGCTACGATTCCCACCCTATGCGTTCAAGCGTGGAGGCAAGCTTCAGGCTTTAGACTCTTTTTCACGGCTTACGTGTGAAAACAACGTACTCGTCAGCGTAACCTATCTTAACAACCCGGTTCCTGGTTGCAACCCTCCTGTTAACCAGCCAGAGCCTCTCTGTTTCGAAACCGGTTTCCCCAGCTATTTCAACGAATATTTTCTCCGCTTCCACAACGCCCGTCGGAAAGACTCCTTGAGCGATGACGAACACTCCTGTCCCGTTCTTCTTGAGGACGCGGTGCAGCTCGGAGAGAACATGCCGCAGATCCTGGAAGTAGGCTTCAACTATCGCGGGCATGCTTCCAATGTTTTCAGAACCCTCCGAGAGCCTAACGGCGTCGCCTATGTATGACCGCAGCATGGGTTCAGAGCCCTTGAAGAAAAGCTCGTTTTCAACGCTGTAAACCCTAGTGTACTCTATCTTGTTCAAGTAGGGCGGTGAGGTGACGACCGCGTCGAACGCCTCGTCCCCAAGGAACCCTAGGCTTCTCGAGTCAGCCTTGAAAGTGGCCACCGTAGGGTTGCGCATTCTTGCAGCCTCAACATCCTTAATCATCCTCCTGATCCTGTTCCTGTAGAACCTTCTGAAAGGCGGCACGTTCCTCTCCCTAACTATCCTTAGGAGGCCGCCGTCCTTGACGACGTAGGATGCTTTCATAGCGGCACTCATTAAGCCGAGCTTGAAGAAGCCTCTTACAGTCTCGTCCTCAATGTTTTCAACAATCTCTCTGAAGAACACAATGTCCTCAAGAACATGCCTAGGGAAGCCTCTTCTAACAAGCCTGCTCAGGCCGCTCAGGCTCGGCCTCCTGAACTTTTCTGAGAAAACACTCTCGGAAGCCTTCCTGAGCTGCTCAACATCATAGTCGGCTGTCTTAACCCTGGAGACGAAGACAGGGAGCTCAGCCACGTCGACGCCGACAGTGTTTACTCCAAGCTCTTTCCCCGTGAGCTGGGTTGTCCCGACGCCGCAGAACGGGTCCAGCACCCACGAGCCTTCTCTAAGCCCGAGCAGCCTGCTCACGAGCACTACGAAGTCGCGTGAAAAACCCTCCTTGTAGTAGAACCAGTTATGTATGGGAATACGCTTATTAGGTATGAAGGTTACAAGCCTCCCCAGCTCCAGCTTCTCCTCAACCATCATGACGAGGTTCTTTTTCCCCTTCGGGGGAAACTGCTCCAGACGGCTTTTAAGTTTTTGGAGCAAAGCTTCGAAAACGTTTCATGTAACCCTTATTAGCCGGTTTCCACACGTTATCCGTTTGAGGGTTGTCTGGGAAACAGGATGCTGGCGGAAACATATACCGGAGCAGGCTGGGGCCGGTTTCCTCAGACGCGACGAGATATGTTTCCAGCATTAGAGAGGACGCTTGGATATTCAACGAGGATATTGAGTGCACGGTTGCACACGACTTCATGCTTATGAAGCAGGGCTATGTTTCTGAGGACCAGCTTAAGAAGATTCTTCATGCCCTTAAAAAACTGCGGGAGGAGGGGTTGAGCCAGCTAGACCCGGAGAAGCATGAGGATGTTCACGAGTTCATAGAGTCGTTCGTAGTGAGGGAGGCTGGGCTTGAGGTCGGCGGGCTGGTTCACACAGCGCGCTCCAGGAACGATCAGGTTGTGACTGCGGTGAGGCTGAAGACCAGGAGGGAGATTCTGAGTATTCTGGGGGAGATGCTCGGCCTCGAGGAGGCTCTTCTCAAGAAGGCTGGGGAGACCGTTAACCTGGTTTTCCCGTTCCACACTCACCTGCAGCAGGCTCAGGCTGCTCCGCTCTCACACTACTTCCTCGCCTATTTCGACGCGTTCCTACGGGACTTCAACCGTCTCTCAGAATCATTGAAAAGGGTTAACCTGAATCCTCTGGGGAGCGTGGCGATAGTGGGGACCTCGCTTAGAATAGACAGGAGCCTTACGACGAGGCTGCTTGGGTTCGACGGGCTTCTGGAGAACTCTTTCGACGCTGTCTCCACCAGGGACTTCGCGCTGGAGGTTGTTTCAAACCTTAATATTCTCATGCTTAACCTGAGCAGGATTATGGAGGACCTTGTAATCTGGCTTTCCCCAGAATACGGGTTCTTCACGCTTCCAGACGAGCTGGCTTTCCCGTCGAGCGCGATGCCGAATAAGAAGAACCCGTGCATACTCGAGTTGACGCGTGCAAGAACCGGGAGGGTTTTTTCAAGCCTGGCTCAGCTTTCAATGGTTTGCAAAGCGTTGCCGAGCGGCTACGTCAGGGATCTTCAGGAGACTAAGCCCCCGTTGATCGAGGCTGTTGAAACAGTTAAGGAGGCTGTTAGAATGGCCAGGGTGGTTCTGGAGAACCTGCAGGGGAACCGTGAAAGAATCAGGCGCCTCACGGAGGAAAGCATTATTGCCCTGGATGTTGCTGAGAGAATAGTTGAGGAGGCTGGGGTGCCTTTCAGGCTCGCCCATAAGCTGGTTGGGGAAATGGTGAAGCTCAGCATTAAGACCGGGGGAAGCATTGTTCGCCTTAGCGAAGAGGGTTTGAAGGAGGTTTCTTCGCGCGTGCTCGGCAGGGATTTAAGCAAGATTCTCCTCCGTCTTCTGAGCGAGGCGGATTTGAACAGTCTTGTTTCAAAAAGGGTTTCTCAGGGCGCAGGCTCCCCGGAAGCCGACAGGAAGATGCTTGCAGATAGGGAAAGGCTTCTGCAGGAATGCTCTTCCAGGCTGAGCCTGATGGTTCAGAAGGACAGGGAGGCTCGAATTCTTCTCGAAGACTCTGTAAGCAGGCTTGTCGAAGGCTTTTGTTTCCACGCCTATTGAAGGCTTTTTTCTCCTTGAAGCGCTGGTGAAACGTTTCGCAGATTGGTGGTAAACGCTGCTTAACAACAGTCGTTAGTGTTGTATACTAATGTCGAGATAAAGAATAAAAGCCACCGCAAGGACATTTCTCAACGGGATGCTCATTAGAAAGGACAAGATAATAGGCCTCCAAGTTTACGATAAGAGAGGCCGCTACGTCGGCACCGTTAAAGACATAGGGTTCGTTCTGGGCGAAAACCTTGTTGGGATAGTTGTGGTTGGAAGAGACAACCGTGAGATAGAGTTTATCTGGAGCGAGGTTGACGCTGCTGAAGACATAGTGATACTTAAGAAGGAGGTTACTGTTCCGGCTGCGCCCCCAGCGCCTGCGAAGCCCGCTGTAGAAACCCGTGAGGAGCCGAAGGCCGCGGTGAGGGAGCAGGTGTCTACGAGCCCACCGGTCTCGGCGAAGCCTCCAGTGTACGGGCTTAGAGAGCCGGAGGCTCAGGCTGCTCCGGCCAGCGGAGTCGGAGCCGCTGAAGCACAGCCCCCTGTCGGAGAGCCTGCTGAATACGAGGAAGCCTTTGAGCGTGAAACCGTGGCGGCGGTGCCGCAGACGGGCGTCGAGGAGGGCGGCGGGGCTCCGAACACTAAAACCTGCCCGAAATGCGGAGCCGTAAACAATGCGCGCTACAAGTTCTGCTTCAGATGCGGAACCAGGCTGCCTTCTTAAGTTAACGGTTCTTTAAGAACTATGCCGCGGCCCCTTTCTATTTCAAACCTGTAGATTGTGGGGTCCACAGCTGTCCAACGCATTTTCCTTATGAACATCGTCCTAGCGATCGTGTTCCCAATCTTCGACAGTGAAAGAATTATGACGCCCGTCGTCAAGAATTCTTCAACACCATACCTGCTCATCGTGTTCTCCCCCGTGGGGACCTCCGAGGTTATCAGGGTGGTTACGCCAAGCTTCTCCTCAATCGAGAATATGAGGCTCCTAATGTATTCCCTAACCCAGGCAACCTCGTTTGAATAAGTGGTTACGAGCGGAGCTATCGGGTCTATGACGAGCCTCTTAGCCCCTATGTCCCTCCTCTTCTTCTCAAGCTCCTCTATTATATTGTTGACTATAGCATCCATCTCTCTGCCCCACATTTTAGACGTGAAGTATCTTCTCACCGGGAGGATCGCCAGTTTCCTTGCCTCTATCAGGGGCTGAAGATCCCAGCCGAAGTTCCTAACGTCCCTTATCAGCATCTCCGGCCTCTCGTCTATCGTCACATAGATCCCGGGCTCATTGTTCTTCGCACCGTATATGAGGTACTGCAGGCTGAATATTGTTTTCCCGGTTCCAGCCTCCCCCGCGATCAAGTATGTCTTCCCGGATTCGAACCCGCCCTCCAGGATTTCGTCTATAGCAGGGTTGCCTGTGGAGACTCTTCTCACGTACGAGACTCCCTTCCTGGGGGCTCCGCAGGAGGGACAGAACTTGTATTCGGGGCTGAGTGGTCGTCCACAGACTGTGCAAGAGTAACTGCTAACTGTCTCTCTCCGCTGCAACAGTAGTAGTTTCATGCGGAGCCGGTTTATAAATAGTTATCGGGCCTCGCTTTCCACTGGTTTTCCCCGCTCTTTTTCTTAAAATAGTTTACTAAACCGCCTGCTTCTATTATTTTCATCATGAATTCAGGCATTTTATCGCAGGAAAACGTTTCCCCGGTTTTAACGATCGTTAAAACCCCCTTCGCAATGTCGAGCTCAACCTCGTCACCTTCCAAAAGCCTGTCGAACACCCCCCGCTCCCTAAGGACAAGCGCAGGCAGCCCTATGTTGATAGAATTCCTGTAGAAGATTCTTGCGAAAGACTTCGCCACTATTGCTTTCACACCTGAATGCTTCAAAGCAATAGCCGCATGCTCCCTGGAGCTTCCTAGGCCGAAGTTCTCGCCTGCGATAATCACCGCTCCCTCCGCCGCCTTAATCCTGAACTCAGGATAGTAGTCTTCGAACACGTGTTTCGCCAGGGTTGCAGCGTCATGCGTCACCAAGTATCTTGCAGGAATTATGACGTCAGTATCTATATTATCGCCCAGCCTAATCGTCTTCCCGCGTATCTTCAAGCCAGAAGCCTCCTAGGGTCAGTTATCCTCCCATTTATAGCTGACGCGGCTACCGTCGCCGGGGAAGCTAGGAAAACCTTGCTCTTCTCATCGCCCATCCTCCCGATGAAGTTCCTGTTGCTGCTTGAAACCGCCACCTCACCCTCTGCGAGAACCCCCCTAGACATTCCTAGGCATGCGCCGCACGTCGGCGAGGTTACTACTCCACCCGCCCTAACAATCTCTTCAATAATACCTGTTCTCAAAGCCTCTGCGTACACCCTGGCTGAGGCTGGGCTCACCACGAGTCTCACGCCCGGTGCAACCCTCCTGCCCTTAAGGATCCTGAATGCTACAAGCAGGTCGTCCAGCCTCCCGTTTGTGCAGGAGCCGAGGAAAGCCTGGTTTATCTCAAGCCCCTCGACTTCACTAACCGGCTTAACGTTGTCCACACTGTAGGGAACGCTTACAACCGGCTCCAGCTCTGAAACATCGACCTCAATCCTCTCCAGGTTGGAATCAGGGTCGCTCCTTACATCCATGGGCTTACTGCTCCTCCCGTAACGCTCAGCATACTCGAGGCTCTTGGAATCAGTCTGGACAATCCCGGTTTTAGCGCCTGTTTCAACAGACAGGTTCGCTATAGTCAGGCGCTCCGACAGGCTCATCATGCTCACCGTCTCACCAGCATACTCAAGCACCCTGTAGGTTGCACCGTTACTGCCGATTGTCCCAACAATCTTTAAAGCAACATCCTTCGCGAAGACGCCTTTCTTAAGCCTGCCCTTCACCTCGACGAGAATTGTTTCAGGAACCCTCAGCCATATTTCTCCGGAAGCTAGAACAACGGCAGCATCCGTGGAGCCGACGCCTATTCCAACAGCGCCTGTTGCCCCCGCCGTGCAAGTGTGGCTGTCAACTCCGACTATAAGGAACCCTGGAATGTCGAAGCCTTCTTCGAACAGAACCTGGTGAGCTATGCCCCCTCTGCCTATTTCAAAGAAGTTGCTTACCCCGTATTTTTTAACGAAGCTCCTCATTTTCCTCATCTGGTTTGCCAGCTCTATCGTGCTCGGGGGAGCATCATGGTCAAACACCACTATGACTCTACTCGGATCCCAGACTTTCCCAGATATTTTTTCAAACTCTTCAACCGCCAGCGGCCCAGTTACCTCGTGAAGCATTAGGAAATCAACCTTGGCTTCAACTATTTCCCCTATCTCTACGCGCGGCCTACCGGTTTTCCCGGAGACCACTTTCTGGATCGCCGTTAAACCAGTCATCTAACTGTTCCCTTCTTAATCTGAAGAAGCCTATTCGCCCCGTTAAGTATCGCATATACTCCTGCTAAAACTATGTCTTCGCTGAACCCTTTAGCGGTCACGCTCCTGCCCTCCTCATCCGAAACCCTGACAGTCACTTCTGCAAGCGCATCCGTCCCGCCGGTGATGGCCTCCAGCCTGAAGCTTTCAAGCTTTATTTTAATCAGGTCGCCGAGAAGCCTGCTCACAGCCTTCATCGAAGCATCTATGGGCCCGACGCCGAATTCCGCTCCCCTCAACGACTCTTCTCCCCACCTTACTTTAATCGTCGCCGTCGGCGTCGTGTTCAAGCCTGTCACAACCAGCAGCTCATCCAGCTCAATACGGTTCTTCTCCCCGACTCCGTACCCCATTACGCTTTCAGCTATCGAAGCAAGCTCGGCGTCAGTAACCCTCTTACCCTTGTCACCAATATCCTTAACTATTTTCAGGATTTTTTTCAACTCTTCCTCGTTCGGCCTGTATCCCATCTCCTCGAGCTGCGCGGAAATCCCGTGTATGCCGGCGTGTTTTCCCGCTACGAGTTTTCTCCTGGCCCCGACGAACTCGGGGAGTATAGGCTCATATGTCTCTGGGGAGGATATTATGCCGTGAGTATGGATTCCGCTTTCATGGGAGAAAGCGTTCTCACCCACTATAGGCTTGTTCACAGGTATCGTTATGCCGGTTATTGAGGAAACCAGTCTCGACGTGCTGTATATTTCGTTGAACCTTACCCCTGTTTCAACGCCGTAAAGCACTTTCAGCGAAACCGCTACTTCCTCCAGGCTCGCATTACCCGCTCTCTCTCCAAGCCCGTTGACAGTCACGTGGGCTTCAACAGCGCCTCCCTCAATGCCTGCCAGCGTGTTCGCAACCGCTAAACCCATATCGTTGTGACAGTGTACAGCAACCGGGATCCTTAAGGCTCCGCTGACCCTTCTAACTATCTCCCTCATGGTTAACGGTGTTGCAACGCCAACAGTATCAGGAATATCCACTATGCTTGCCCCCGCCTTCTCAACCTCCCTGTAGAACTCCAATAGGAAGTCGATGCTTGTCCTGGTAGCATCCTCCGCTGAGAACTCTATTTTCATACCGTATGATTTCGCGTGGTCGATTGACTCGACAGCCCTTTTAACAGCCTCCTCTCTGCTTATGTGAAGCTTCTTAGCCAAATGTACGTCTGAGGTGGCTATGAAGAGATGTATTCTTTGAGCGCCTGTTGAGGCGGCTGCCTCAATATCCTGCTTTAAGGATCTGGATAACGCGGCTACCTCCGCGTTAAGCCTCTCTCCAACTATTAGCTTGACAGCCTCCTCTTCTCCGGGGGAAGTTGCCGGGAAACCCGCCTCTATTACGGGTACTCCGAGCGCGTCAAGCTGCCTAGCTATCTTAAGCTTATCTGCAGGCGTGAGAGCTACTCCAGGAGTCTGCTCGCCGTCTCTCAGAGTAGTGTCGAAAAGAACCACTCTGCCAGGTAGGCTTATCTCAGTAAAGTATTCTCTCCAAACCATCAGGCCTCCCTCCTAAAACAGGTTTAAAAGAATATTGTTTTTCAACAGTTTCCTCTAGAGGTGTCGCTGTCGCTGGAACGCAGGTAATCTCGCCCCCTTCGGGCGTTAAGTCTCGTGTACACGTGATACACCTCCTCGGCGGATTATGCTTGAGTACTATATTAACTTTTCTACGTCAGCCGGATAACTGTAGAAAACCTTCTAAACCGTTTCTGATCATAACTATTCCGAAAGCCACTATTATCAGGTTGAATATTTTCGCGATAAGCTTAGAGGGCGTTCTGCCTATGCTCCCCATAATCCTTTCGCCGTTTACGAGAATCACGTATGCTAAAACCGAGTTCAGAAGTATTACGAGCACGCACATGAGAATATTGTAGGGAGGGTTTGATATTATTATGACTGTGGATATGCTTCCCGGTCCTGCGAGAAGCGGTGTAGCCAAGGGGAAGACAGATATCTCCTCAGGCCTCTCTCCCCTCACCTCGCTCTCCTCACCCACAAGTATGTACTTTAAGGATATTGCTACGAGAACCATTCCTGAAGCAATATAGAAGTCGAACAGCCTTATTCCAAGGAAGCTGAACAGCATGGACCCAAGTAGGGCGAAGAACACTAGCACGGCCGTCGCAGCGACAATAGACTCCCTTATTATTTTCCTCTTCTTCTCGCTTGAAAAAGACTCTAGGAAAGTGTGGAAGACGGGAATGTTTCCGACAGAATCCAGTATGACGAACAACAGTATGAATGCTTTCGCGAAACGCTCCGCCTCAACCGCGGGCTCTATGCTCAAGCCTAATCGGAATAGGCTTCAACACCCGGGGCTCTTATCTTTTTTCGTTGAAAACAGGGATGAGCTTGACGCTGCCGCATTTCAGGCAGATAAGCCCTACTCCCCTGCCTTTTAAAACCCTTATCTTTAGGCCACGGCCGGGTATCAGGAAATCCTTACACCTGCTGCACCTGAAATACCTTCTTAACACGGCTTTATTCCTAAGGTTAAACTTCTCAGCGATCCTCCAGGCAAGCCTCACGTAGGACTCTGCCTCGCTTAAGTCAGACTCCGCAGTGTCCAGCGCCAGTTTAAGCAGGATGTCTATCCTCTCCCTCGCGATGCCCACCGCCTTCCTCTTCACCATTTAAACGCTTCAAGAAAAACGCTTGAAGGTTATTAGGATTTAGATTTATGCGGCGCCCGGGATTTGAACCCGGGATTCCCAGCTTGGAAGGCTGGTGTCCTAACCAGGCTAGACCAGCGCCGCAGGCACTGGGGGATTAAAAAAAGGCTGGACGGTTTAAAAGTTTTATTCCTTAAGCTGAGGCCTGCTTCCCCTAGTTCTCCTGTCCACCAGGATGTAATTGTTCATCCCGTATTCTAGAATAATCGTGTCCTCGAAACCGGCTTTCCTGCATATAGACCAAAGGGTTTTCGCATCCATGAGGAAGTAGAACCTTCTATGCGGCCCCCAGCTCACCAAGAAATAGTTACCGTTGATCTTCCTAGCCCTGCGTAGAAACTTCTTGTCCCTAGTCATCTTTATAGACCATGAGGAGACAAGCATCCAGCCCCTTTCCCTCAGAGCCCTCTCCATCTCTACAAGAGCCTTCTCAGAATCCTTCTTCCTCAAATGGTGTATTGCTGAAATACACACTATGCTGTCGAAAACACTATTCCTGAAAGGCAGGTGCGTTAACTCGTACTGCACATAGTGAACCTCCCTTCCTGAAACGTTTCTCACGCATTGTTTAAGCATGTTTCTCGAAAAGTCTCCTGCAACCATAGTGCCCCCGGTGAAAGCCTTGAGGTTCCTGCAGTTTCCACAACCGTTGTCAAGTATTAACGCAGCTTCTCTTGAAAAACTCCTCTTAACCAGTGTTTCAAGGAGAGGGTCTGGTTTAACCCTCGTCTTGTCAAACTCCTCAGATATGGTGTCGTATAGCCTACGGACTTCCTCCCGGTAATCTCCCTCCATCTGAAGTTTCCACTATGCTGGAGTTATAAGCTTGAAAATCCTTCGCGTGAGAATCGAATTCACATTTATAAGCTACCCTTCCGAGAACCTATTAGTTCGGACAGAAGGAAAAAATCATGGTTAGGAGGAAAGCTGGAGAAGAGGAAGAGGAAGAATCTAAGGGTGTGGAGGTTTTCGAATCAATAGAGGATATTCCTGGCATAGGTCCCTCCACCGCTGCTAAGCTGAAGGAGCTCGGCTACACTACTGTCGAGGCGCTGGCGACGGCTACTGTAAACGAGCTTGTGAGCGGGGGCATTCCTGATAAGACTGCCGCCAAGATAATATCCCTAGCGAGAAGCAGCATCGAGGTCAAGTTCATCTCAGCCCTAGATATTCTGAAGCAGCGGGAGCACATTCAGAAGCTTACTACGGGGAGCAAGAAGCTTGATGCTCTTCTAGGAGGAGGGTTGGAGACGATGACGATAACCGAGTTCTTCGGGGAGTATGGAACCGGGAAATCTCAGATAAGCCATCAGCTTGCCGTTAACGTTCAGCTCCCTGCGGAGAGAGGGGGTTTAAACGGAAACGTTGTCTACATAGATACTGAAAACAGTTTCAGGCCTGAGCGCATTGTTGCAATGGCTAAGTATTTGAAGCTGGACCCGATTAAGACTGTTGAAAACATTACTGTGGCGGAAGCCTTCAACTCGGATCATCAGGTGCTTATAGCTGAACGTTTGGATGAAGTCATTAAAAGTAAGAAGGTGAAGCTTGTCATAGTGGATTCCTTGATGACTCATTTTAGAAGCGAATACTTGGGCCGAGAGAGCCTTGTTAAAAGGCAGCAGAAGCTTAACGCTCATCTTCACAGGCTTGAACGTCTTTCAAAGGCTTTCAACCTTGTCATCGTCGTTACGAATCAGGTTATGGCTAAGCCGGACGAGATCTTCGGCATGGGAGCATACCCTGTGGGCGGCCATATTCTCGCGCATAGGAGTCACACAAGAATATATTTGCGTAAAGCCAGAGGAGAGCAGGGTTTGAGAGTAGCCCGCCTAATAGTTAGCCTGGACAGGCCTGAGGGAGAATGCTTGTTTAAGATTGCTGAAAACGGCATAACTGACGTTGAGGAAGAAGCCTACGGTGAAGAAGGCTAGGGTTCCAGCCTGAACCTGTCCCTCGGGTAAAGCATTGCTTCCCTTATGTTGTCGAGCCCCAGAATACTCATTAGAAGTCTTTCAAGGCCAACCGCCCATCCTGCGTGAGGAGGCATGCCGTATCCGAAAGCCTTAAGGTGATAGGAGAAATCGCTCGGATTCAGGTTTTTCTCCATCAATTGGCTCACCAGTTTCTCTCTGTTCTCCTCCCTCGTCCCGCCGGAGCCAAGCTCCAACGGGCCATAGTTCAGGTCGAAGGATTCTGAAGAACCGTCACCCCTAACTTTTATGTAGAAAGGCTTCGTCTTGCTCGGCCAATGAGTTATGAAATAATACTCTTGCCCCAGCTCCTCAAGGCTCCTCAGCTCCTCGCTTCCAACGTCTTCCCCAAAACTCACGTCAACCCCCCTCTCGCTAAGCATGGAGAGGATCTCCCCGTATCTAAACCTTTTCAATGGAACCTCTGGAATACTTATCTTTAAGCCTAAAGTATCCAACTCATCTTTACATTTTTCACTTATTTTCTCATGCACATACCTTATCATTTTTTCGCAAATAAGCATGACATCCTCCATGTCTGCAAACGCCACCTCAATATCTATTGAAGTAAACTCGTTAAGATGCTTGGTCGTGTTGAAAGGCTCCGCCCTGAAAAACGGCCCTATCTCAAAAACTCTTTCGAAGCCTATCACCATCTGTTCTTTGAAAAGCTGAGGGCTCTGGGCAAGGTAAGCTATCTTGTCGAAATAAGGCAGGGGGAAAAGAGCTGCCCCACCTTCAGTCGCGGAAGCTATTATTCTGGGAGTGATTATTTCAACGAAATCGTTTTCATGGAAAAAATCTCTCAAGATTTCTAGAAGAGCGCTCTTAATCATGAATATGCTTCTAACCTTCGGCCTGAAAACATCTAGTGGTCGCGCATCCAGCCTGGTGTCCAGATTGCTTTTTATCCTCTCAGTGGGGTCCAATGGCAAGGGGTGTTCAGAAGCGTTTAGAATCTTTATTTCGACAGGATCTACCTCAAGTCCTCTTGGGGCTTGGGGAGTTTTCCTCACTCTTCCAGTAACCTCTATTACATCGTTAAGCTTTATGCTGTTAAGCATGTTCTCAACATCAGGGTTTGACTTTCCTCTGACCCATGTTACCTGTACTCTTCCCCAGCGATCGGCTAGAACAATGAATTTAACACCGCCAAGGTCTCTTCTGTCAAGCGCCCACCCATAGACCTTAATCGTCTTATCCTCGTCTTCAGGCGTTATGTCGATACTTCTCTTCCTCTCTTTAAGCATTTTTCATCATTCTCAGGAAGCTTGAATCCTGACGCTGATACCGAGTTTTTTAGCAAGCTTCTCAAGCTTCTGAAGACGCTTATCATCCAATTCTCCTCCCTCAATCAGGATTTTAAACTCCATCATGTTTCCTGGAAGCCAAACCTTGCTTAGCCCGACTATTCTAAGGGGGTATACGAGTTCCTCAAGCTTCCTCTTCTGGTCTTTCCTGTAATCCACTACGATGACTTTCTCGACGCCTGTCTCCCTTCTGATTCTCTCCTTAAGCTCCTCCCTGTCCCTAAATACTTTCACTCCCTCGTTGTTGCTTAAAACGAGTAGAAAATCATCCTCTGCGTAAGCTTTTCTAAACTCAACCTTGTCGAGCTCATGCATCCTGCCGGCTTCCTCCAGCAGGATTCTGGAAAGCGTTAGATCCAATGCGCTGTTCCTACCGCTGTCTATGAGCTCTTTACATTTCTGGCATAAACTTCCGCTTTTCACGCAGAAATCGCAGAAAGGTATTTTCATATACTACCTTGGCACCATTAAACTGTTTTTAAATCTTCCTTCTCTCCAATAACCGTGCTTGAAGAAAACCTTTTAAAAGGCGTGCTGGAACCGCTAATTAACCGGAGATGTCGGCAGCATGAAGATAAGCGACCCTGTGCTGATTGAAATCGTTAAGAAGCGGAGGCTACGGTTCATGATATGTAGGGACTGTGGCGCAAGAAACGCTATTGAAGCAAAGAAATGCCGGAAATGCCACAGTAAGAATTTGAGGCCGAAGAGGACTGAGAGAAGAGCCAAGAAGTGATAGGTCATCTCTGGCTGAATATTCGCCTAATCTCCGCTGGTCCCCGTCCCAAATCCCAATGTCTGCATTAAGGAGAAAAGAATATAAAAGAGCGTCTTTAAGATATGGTTGGGCCGGTCGTTCAGATGGTTAGGACGCTGCCCTCACACGGCAGAGGTCGCCGGTTCGAAAAGCATGCAGATTATCGAAAATCCGGCCCGGCCCATTTTCTCTGTTCGGTCTAAGCGTGAACCAGGCCCTTGCACAGCATGGTTAAACAGTGTAGCTTTCCCCAAGTCTCGGGGCTGTCGCGTCAAGCCCAAGACTGTTTCTAGCGTACTCCGCCAGTTTCTCACAGTTGTCCTCATCACCATGGACTATGAAAGTTTTCTCCGCGTTAATCCTGCTTAGCAGTTCCTTAAGCTGATCCTTCCCGCTGTGAGAGGATAATTCGAACTGTTTTACTTCAGCCTTAACTTTAGCCAGTTTCCCTTCAACTGTTACTATTTTCTTCTCTAAGACAAGCCTTCCAGGCGTTCCCTCAACCTGGTAGCTGACGAAAGCTATAAGGTTCCTGTCCGATTTTCCAACCTCTTTCAGATAAAAGTTGACGGGCCCCCCTTGAAGCATTCCTGCGGGCGTGACGATCACACCCGGCTTCTTTAAGGCTCCTTCTCGCTGCCTCTGAGTGTTTACCCATATTACTTGCCTAGCCGCCCTCTCCAGGAGACCCGGCTCAGCCAGCCACTCCGGGAAATCAAACAGTACTTCAGTCACCGTTCTAGCCATGCCGTCGTAATAGACGTCGTAGGGGAAACCATGTTTAGCCAGTATCGTTATCACTTCCTGAGACCTTCCCAATCCGAAGGCTGGTACAAGCGCTATGCCGGCTTGTTCAACAGTCTCCTTAAGTCTTCTGACGAATTTCTCTTCAACCTCTTCTCTAGGAGGATGATTCTTATTTGCATAAGTACTCTCAACTATTGCTATGTCGATCTTAGGATAATTGGTGTAGGCTCCTTTAAGCAAGGTTGTCTCGATAGTGTTAATGTCTCCAGTGTAAAGGATTTTCCGCCCGTCAAGCTCAAGCAGTGCCTGTCCACCACCTGGAGTATGGCCTGCTGATAAAAAGGTTAGTTTAAACCCGTCCCTAGAGTACTCCTGCTGGTAATCCAGCTTTCTCGATTTACTTATGAATCTATCTACCTCAAGCACTTCAAACGGGACTAGTTCCTTAGAAACCTTGAGGAAGTCTAGCAGAATGAGTTTTGCCAAGGGTGCTGTTAAACTTGTTAAAAAAGCGTCTCTCTCCCCGCTTATGAAAAATATGGGCGCGGCTCCCACATGGTCCAAATGGGCGTGCGTTACGATGATTCCATCCACCTCCCTCGGCGGGATGTGCATAGGGTACTTTACCTTCCTCCCGGTGAGCATTACTCCAGCGTCTAGGAGGAAGCGTTTTTCCCCGCCCGCCAAGTAAATGGCGGATCTTCCTACTTCACGTACTCCACCAAGAAATTTTATAAGCATGATTTAATCCTCTTCACTGGGGGTTTCTCCTTCTTTTATTTAAAGTTTTAAGCCTTCTCCAGAATATGCGTTTGAATCCCGTATTATCTAGTTCCTAAGGGCGTCTAATACTGCTCTAGCATATATCCTCGCTGCTGCCTACCAGGCTGCAGCGGGCTCGGACCCGGTGCTCAAGAATACTTTCTCGGTCCCCCTCCCTTAGCCCTAATCAGCTCTGCTGAACACTTCCTCTTTTTTCCGGCTGAAAACATGGAAGAACTGCCCAAGATTTTTAACCTGCGGGTCCGTAGCATTTTCAGGATGAGAAAAAGGGGGAGGATAATAGAGTTCGTGCTCTTGCTCGTATTACTTGTTTCCTCGATTTTCCTGTTTGCCGAGAACAGTAGGCTCAGGGGTATTGTTGAAAGCCAGCGTGTGATGATAAACGCTATTGAGGAGAAACAAAGCCTTCTCGCCGAACTGGAGAGAAAATATGAATCCCTCTCCACCAACTATACTCTGATGCTCGAGAAGGAGGAAGCCGGAAAATTCTTCGAAAGCTTCGAGGATCTCAGGCACTGGTTGGAAAATGATGACACTGACGGGCTCGCCTACAACGAGAGCTTCACATGCGTCAACTTCTCCGAGACGCTCGTAAAAAGGATGCGTGCAGATGGTTACAAGGGTGTCTACATGACTTATATGAACCCTTTATCGTACAACGTCATCTTCTCCTACGCGATGCATAAAGGCTCCGTAATTACAGCCCCTGAGTGGCACAGCTTCGTGCTCGTCCTGATCAGGAGTAAATTCTTCTGGCCTAACGGTACATGGCAGTATAAATATTCTGTTTTCTTCGTAGAGCCCCAGAACGATGCGATTGCCGCGGGTTAAGAGCCGAAGGAAATTTGTTGCATGAATTCACTGATTTGAAGTAGAGTGGGATACTATCATATTCTATAAGGCCTTCTGAAGTGACAGCTACATGCAATTTTTCTCTGGGTTGAAAAGGAATCACGATGGGTGTCTTGGAACAGAAAACGCGTTTTTCATAATGCCCATTGGCCTCCTTCTTCCTCTAGGCTTGAAAAACCCTAAAAAGTTTTAATAAGGAGGATGGTTTTTCTACGCGGAGGGGGGGAGGTTGCTGAAGAAAATCCTCAGGAATGAGGCTTGGACTGCAGATTGCATGCTAGTATGTCTGCCCGGCATCGGATTAGTGGGCTCTTTAACGGGGGAGCTCCTCATGGAGTCTGCGGCTGAAAACATCCCCTTGTTAGAGCTTTACCCGGAGTCTCTTCTATACGTGTCAGTAACCTCCAGAGAGGGTTTGATAACTCCCCCGAAAATAACTGTCAGTAAAATACGTGTAGGCGAGCTGAAGGGGATTATTGTCGTAAGAGGGGCTTCCCAACCGGCTAACCAAACTGGCCAGTATGAGTTAGCCAGGAAGCTGGTGGAGATCGCCGAGGATTCAGGGTTGAGAGTCGTCATCGGTATTGGCGGGTACGCTATCGCCCGGGTGGGTGAGAAGAGAAGAATCTATGTTTCTTCAACAAACTGGAAGGTTTCTCTGCTTGGGGCTTCTCTTGGCTTCCTGCCTTTGAGGGGGACCGTTGTGGGGGCAGCTGGCTTGATACCTGGGCTTGCAAGCCTACACGGTTTGGATAGTGCATGTATTCTCGTAGAGACCGGTGGAGAGAGCCCCGACCTTACTGCGGCTAAAACTGCTTACAGTGGTGTTCTAAGCTTCCTTAAAAAATATTTTTCCGAGTCCTGATTGCGCGCGCTATGGCTTCTCCGCGGAACTCTCCCTAATATACTCGTGGTATATCTCGTTCACCTTTTCAGCGGCGAGCCCGCTTCCCTCTATGACGCCGTTTTCAGTAACTCTTATCCTGTTCATCACTACTATGACTCCAGCCTCCTCATTATACTGGACCATCTTGGGGAATACTCTTTCTATTCTCTCAGCCAGCTTCCTCATATCCACTATCGCGGTTCTAAGCTCTATCCTCCTTACGTCTCTGCCGTTGAGTATTGCCTTAGGAATCTTCTTGCCGTCTTTCAACTCAACGTCGTTCAAAATGATTGAGAATGTGTCGGTGTCCAGTGAAGCCAAAACGCCTGAAAGCTCTTCGCCGCTCTGAGTGGCGACGACAACCTTTTTTCCTATCAGACGGTTAACTTCTGTCGTAAACCCTGTTCTCATCATTTAACATCACTTTTACAGTACACTCCCTATTTTTAATACTTTCTGAAGTAAGAGGCTTATTCTAAGCCATAACTTTTTTTCATGGCTACTTTTATTGTTCTGCAAACAGTATTTTTGAAAATGAAGCAGGAAGCCGCCGCAGAACCCGCTCCCGCCAAATGCCCCAGCTGCAGCTCCCAGCTGGTTAACTCGGGTAACGAGCTTGTCTGCAGCAGATGCGGCTTGGTTATTGATGTTTTAGACAAATATGTTACATCCTACGATCAGGATCATGTGGTTCAGGAGGATTCCTGTTATGGGAGCCTGATTGCGGATCAGGGTCCTGGGAACAATCTTTCCAGGCTTCAAAGAAACATCTTCTACTCGGCCGCGAGGAAGGAGAACGAGTTGAAATGGATAATCGACAAGATATGTAGCAATTTCCACCTGGGGCCCTCGATAAGAATGTTTTCCCACAGCATCGGCTTAACCCTGCTGCATGATTCTCGTGGTAGAAACAGGAAGGCAAATCTGGCGGCGATTGCAACGTACTCCGTAGTCAGTGCAGCAAGATCCTACAGTCTGAACATAGTTCCCCAGTACAAGAAGATCCAGGCTTATCTTCAGAGTATAGGCTTCAAGATCAAGCCGAGAGACCTGTTCAACGTGATTTATAATGCTAGGGAAATTGGGGTTGTTGAAGCGAAAATCGACGCTATTAAAACTATTAACGAAATAATATCTGTGATGAGGAGGAGTAACGGCAAGCTAAGGGGTCTCGAGGAAAGAGAGGCTTTTCTCAGTGCCCTTAGAACCATGTCGGTAAAACTGTTCAACGATTTGAAGTCTAGGCACTACTATTTTCACGGTAAAAACCCAATGATATGTTTAGCAGCAGCCATTTATGCTGCGTCGAAAGAGGCCGCAGCCATGCTGAGGATTAAAAACCCTGTGACTCAAAGGGAGCTGGCGGGGTATGTTGGGTATGCTGAATACAGTGTTAGAGAAACTTATGAAGAGTTTTTCGGGAAAGCACCTTCACCAGACGTTTCAACACCCGCGCAGAACCCGGCGATTATAACAGTGTCGTGAGCACGTTCCATCGTGAAGAAGCCTTCAAGATCTTTCACGTTAACGCTGCTTACGATTTCCACTAGGCATGTTTCCCCACGGGTTTCAATACGATAGTTGAACTGGACGGATACTCCACACCTGTTGAAGTATTCCTCACTGCCAAGGATTTCTTCTCTGAACCGTTCCATCTCACCTGCGAGGCTTTTCTCTAATTCAGAGAAATTGTTTCTTGAAGAATAAACGTTTGCCTCCGCAATGCTTTCCACAGTCTTGAAAACATCATTTGCTATAGTGTCGGCTAAAACAGCCTTCGCCTTCTGTTTTAAAAAGCCTTCTAGAAAAATGCAGCCAGTGAAAACCATCGTGTTCACTGTTAGTAGAGAAACCATGATTATCGTTGAGACAACTATCGGTATCAACCATGTTTTAATCATTTTCGACGCCTACCGTTATGACCACCGTGTCCCCGCTGCTGACTCTGACGATTCTAACGTATCTCGCGTCCCGTCCACTCGAACGCTCCAAAACCCGTTTATTTTCCAAGAATATTCTTCCATGCTTCCTGCTCAAGAGCTCTATGCTGACCCACTTGACTCCGCTGGAATCCAGGGTTTCAACCACCCCGCTAAGCAGTTTTTCAGCATCCCCCAGCTCCTCCACGGGTATTCCGGCAATACTGTTCCCTAAAGCTAAATCGGCTTCCATCACGTCTAGTTTCCCAAACCTTGCTTTAACGCTCTGCGAGACAGATATTATCAATATTAGTAGGAGGGTGCTTAAGGCAACCGTCAAAATATCTTCGAAGAACAGCATGTTCTTCACGCTTGCCCAATAAGCTCAACTAGAGTGGAAACATTGCTTAAAGTAAGCAGAACAGCCAGCCCCAGTTCCAAGACCAGGAGGAACATTACGAACGATGACGTTAGGAAATCCAGGATCTTGTCGCTCAACGTTTAGTCAAAACAATCCTATTGCCCAGCGTTCTGACGGAGTATGTTTCGCCGGCCTCCAAAGTTACGCTGCTAAACCTGTGTTTCCCAGTCCCGTTAAACACCTGGATTCCCTGAATCAGAACGGAGTATTCATTATCATTCAGTATTATTGAATAGTTAAACAATAATGTCCTTGGGATCGACACGGTGAATTCTCCTCCGTATTCTGCCGAGAGATCCGCATACTTTCCTATCAGCAGCACGATGCTTTCAGAAACCCTTTTCAGAAGCATCATCCTGACAGCGCCCGTAGCTTGGAACAGTGTGAAACTTACTGCAACTGTTAAAGATATCCAGAGCGCGTCTTTCAAATGTTCTTCAAGAATTTCGTTCAACCTGTTCTCCTCCTGCTCCTAACCGGCGGCGAGCAGATTTACAACGCTTTCATATACCTGCTTAAGCAAGGGTATCACTCGGTCCGCTACGTAGGCTAAGCTTAAACCCAGAAAAATTGCGGAAAGCAGTGTTACTAGTGTTTTCTCAAGCAGGTTGCTCACAGCCATCCTCCTCCTTCGAACCACCTAATTTTATGCTCATTTTCAACCTCCGAGTAGAGTAATGTTCCACGCCTTATAATCACCAATGGTTTCCGGCATTGGCGGATAAATACGCTTGACGCCTTTTAGGTTTGAAGATGATTTCCCAGGACGAGCTGTTGGTCAACGCTATACTTCAGGAGATAGAGGATTTGAAGGAAAACATAAGCAGGTTAAACAGCAGAATTCTAAATCTGGAGAAGAAGTATCGCGAGCTAAACGAGTTCATACGGGTTGCTTCAAAATGAGCAGTGTCCAAAGTAGTTTTCTACAGGCTGGTGTTGAAAGAAAATGGTTTTGGGATGGCAGGAGGAAAATCCTATATTTGCTCTCCACCCCCGGTTCTTCTGAAACGGATCCCCAGCTTATCTGCGATATTGTGTATAAGCTTACGTTTTTCCACCCGGAAAGAATACTGGTTTGTCTTGAAGGCCGTTGGCTGGAGGTCCGCGGGGAACACGTTAGGCTGATGAAAAAATTTTCGCGGGAGGTTGAGAAGGAGAAAATAAGGATTTACAGGGGGCTTTCTGAAGCATACGGGGGAGAAGGTTTTGACTTGGCTAGTGCCCGTGGGAAGCTTTTAATACGGCCCTTTTACGGCGGCTTGTACTCGAAACCGTTACTACGGCTTCCTGCTGCCAACGAGCTTTTTTCCGAGTGTAGGCTCCAAGGGTTTGAAAGAGTCTTCTACAGGAGGGATATGGTTGAGCATAGCTATACGCGGGGGCATCTTTTTTATCGCATTGATTCTAAAAAAAGTTTATACAGGGTTTCTTTTCAGAGGGATGATTATCTCTGGATTAAGAGGGAGCTTTCAAAAATCCTGCGTTTCATATACTCTGAAGAAATGCTTAAAACCGGGAGGATTAAAGATGTTTCTAAATACAGGTTTAAGGCTGGCTTAAGGTTTTTGAAGGTTTTAACCACTGAGGAAATGGCGGAGCCGGTTGGGAGCTCAATCGTCAAGCATGCAGCATATTCCTCCATGGGCCTGTCGAAAATATACCCTTTGATAATTGATGGTGATGTGCAATGCTTTTTCCTTGATGATGTTGGAAGAAGACTTTACGTTGACCATGCGTATTTCGGAAGACTGGACACAAACCTAGTGTTTAACGAGAAAGACTTTGAAAGCCTTGCGACGCTGGTGAGAAGAGAATCCGGCTTAAACTTGGACTACTCCAATCCTTCGATTAAAGCCTCCATTGTTTTCAACAGGGTGTTGACAAGGGTCTCAATAGACATTCCTCCCCTAGCGTTAGGAAGAGGCGTTTTGGACGTGCGGAAGCACATGGTGGACATACTTTCTCTAAGAGACCTTTTAGAATCCGGGTATTTTTCAACGGAGTCCGCGGCGTTCCTAGTCTTCGCGATGCTTAACCGTGCTAACATTTCCATCGTGGGCGAGCCTAACTCTGGTAAAACCTCTCTCCTGAACTTTCTGAGCTACTTTGCTCCCTCTTGGTGGCGTATAATACATATAGAGGATGCTCTTGAAACCCTTCCTCCAAGGATCTTCAACCAGCATAGAGTAGTCTACATTGTGGAGCCTTTTGAAAGCAGGGGTAAAACTGATACGAAGACGCTTGAAATAGTTAAGGTTCTCCACAGGACCCCCTCCTACCTTATACTTGGCGAGGTTCAAACCGGGAGCCATGTGAGGGCAATGTTTCGTGCTGTTTCCGCTGGGCTAAGGGTCATGCATACTGCGCATGCTGCAGACAGCGGCGACTTCATTAAAAGGCTTGTGAATGTCCACAATATTCCTAGGGTGCTGGTTTCAGAACTCGACCTGATAATAGTCATGAAGAAGCTGGAGTCGAATAATCGTGTTAAACGGTTTATTGGCGAGATAGCCGAGGTGGACGATGATTCGAACATTAACGAAATGTTTTCTAGGAACACTGTGTCCAACGAGCTGCGCTGCGGCCCAGGCTTAGAAGCCTCAGTGGTTTTCGGGAAGCTGGCGAGTCTAAACCATCTTGACGAGAAAGACCTTTACAGGGAGTATGAGGCTATTCTGGGTGCAGTTAGGGGAAACTGTTTTCCGGATAATCGTAGTGTCAGAAGGCTTGTTCAGAAAATCCATGGGGAGATGCTTAATAAAGCCGGAGGGGGACTGCTGGAATAATGCTTGAAATGTTTTTTAGAAAAATATTTAAAGAAGACGATGATTATTCCTGCGAAACAATAACTCCAATCTTGGCTGAAATAATAATATCCTTATCCGCCTACAACGACCTGTATAAGACTGTTCGAGATATTTCAACGAAAGACTATGAGAATGTTTCAAAAAGCCTGCAGAATTGTCTTAAAAATAATCTGGACGGTGTAGATATCCAAAGAGGGTTGAACAAGGCTTTACAGGGCTATCCTGATCTGGTTCAAGCTATTTGCCACGTGGTTCAAAGCGGCTTCGGGCGAAAGGCTAACCCTGAGGAGACGCTGATTTTCTTCAGGCTTCTCGAATCGAAAGCCAGAATGAAGTATCGCGAATACACGTTGAAACTCACCTCCATAATCTCCGTTTTCTTTTTCTACGTGTTTCTGGTTCCGACACCAATAATATTGGCCTCCAGCTTTTCGCCGCAGGCTTCAAACATCATGTTCTCGCTGTTTTTCATCACGAGCATGGTGGTGTTCAGAATCTTTTTCAAAAAGATCGGGAGGATTAAAGGTGTTCTATTAGGTTGAAAAGGCTACACCTGCTTCTGGTAATCGGGCTGGGGGCACTCGCCTTCCTAATGCCTATCTTAAGGCTCAAGCCATATGTTGCAAACTCGATTCAGCTCCTAGCCTACACGCTCATATTGACTCGGAAGGAGGAAAACTGTGGTGAAGACTTGTCGAGGAAGGCTGATTTAACGCTGGTGGAGAAGATGTTGGACTACCCTGAAAACCTAAACCTGGAGGATTCGGTTTTCAAAACGCTGTTGAACGTGGATTTCAAGACTGATTACCGCTGGCTTTTCGAAAAAGCTGTGCGCGACAACATAAACGGGCGTCCCGTGGAAGAGACTTTCAGCTCCTGCTCCAAGGCCCTTGATAGAACAGGCGGATTTCTAATCAGGCTTGTTTCAAGCCTTTTCGCTAAAGACGCTGTCTCTGCTAAAAAGATCCTGAGGAGCTACGTGTTTCTCCTTAGGGAGAACGAGACTTTGAAGAGCGAGAGGAGAACCCTGTTCTCCGAAGCCCGGTTCAGAGCGAGGATAATGCTGAGCGTAAGCGCCTCCCTAATGGGTTTCCTCTCAGCCGCGGCTCCCGTTCTCAACACTTTTTCCACCTTCTCCCTGAACCCTGTTTTACAGCAGGATCTTTCACAGCCTTTCTCCCTGTTCTTATACGTGTTAAGCGTCTCTCTGCTTGTTCACCATTCCCTAGCGTGTAGAACGCTCTCAAAAACACTGTTTTATTCTGCATCAAGCTTCATAGTTTCCTTCCTACTGTTCAACAGCGTGATCAGCGGCTTCGCGGCGCAGGTCTCCAAGTGAAGCCATTGGCGCTTAAATCTGTTTCAGAGCAGTGTATTACCGGGTTGGTGAAAAACTTGAAGACAAGGTTGAAGGCTTCGCAACTTATAGAGGAGGGGCTGCTGATAGTCTTAGCTCTAGTGATGCTGGGGGCTGTTTTCGGGGTTTCAAAGCAGATCGTGGACAACATTTCCGGCTTCTTCGACACTCTGTTAAAGGAAGTGGGTAACCTCGGCTCCAGCCTATTCGGTTGGCTTATTCCTCCTAAATAATGCTTAGCAGCAAGGAAAGAAAGTGGGATCCGGTATACGTAATTGTCGCCATCGTACTGCTGATAAGCATACTTAAAAACACTATTAGTCCTACTCTGTTTCCCCTCAACATTCCCCAGCCGCTGATTCTTCAAGCAGTCTCCCTGACGATCCTCCTGCTTACCCTGCTGTTTTTTCTATTCTACAAGCGTCCACGCTTTATCGAGCGTTTACTGTTCGGTGGAGACGGAGAATATTTCGTCGCGAAAACAGGTTCTTCAGAAATGGTTGTTGGAGCCGCTTCAATACTTCTTGAGGAGAGTTCGGAGAGCGTTGATGCTAGGCAGGATTTCTATCATAGGACTAGAGGCCTTGTTAGCGGCCTCTTGAAAGCAGGGGTTCCACTGAGCTTCATAACGCATATTCTCCCATCCGGGGATCCTGATAAGGATATTCTTCTCGCGCAGGTTCTCCTTATCAGCAGGGAAGTGGGCCGCGGAGGGATCGATGAGGCTGCGAAGATGCTTGAAACCGATTTTGAAAAAATAAGATCGGTCTACAACACTGTTTTCCCAGAGTTGAAGCTGGTCAGGCTGAAGGAAAGAGACCTGCTTAAATGCTTAAGGAGGATTCTGGTGGACAATTCTTTTCCGCGGAAACTGAAAGCAGACGACTCAGTCAAACTGCTTACTCCCCACATGCCTAACGATGATCTTTGCCTCTTCTCATCCTCCTACCAGCCTCCTGTCGGCTCCTCTGAAAGCCGGGAAACTTTGAGCCTCGGGTCGATTGTTTTCAACGGTTCGAAAATAGTCCCGCTGCAGCTTGAAGCGGACAAGTTTAAGAAGCATGTGGCTGCCTACGGATCAACAGGGTCTGGTAAGACGACCACCGTGAAACATGTTTTAAGAGGGCTCGCGGGGCTCGGGTACCCGTTCATGGTTCTAGACTGGCATAATGAGTATGGGCGTTTAGCTGAGGAGCTTAACGGCCGTGTTTTCCCACTGGGAACCTTTTCCCTTGACATACTTAACCCCATCGAGGCCAACAGCTTATCTGAGCACATCGCTATAGTCACTGATATTTTTGACCAGATATATAGTTTCACCCCATCCCAGTCATACATGTTTAGAGAGGTGCTTCTGCAAACCTTGATGGAGAAGGGGCTTTTGGTTAATGCTCCGGGCCTTCTCAAAGGCTTCGTAGACACTTTGGAAAGATGGAGCATTAAATCGTTCTACGAGAACGAGACGAAGTTTGCATTGTTAAGGCGGCTGAGGCCCCTGGTGACTGGGCAGAGCAGGGAAATATTCTGTAACACGGATAGGCTTGTGAGGATCGGGGACATAATAGATGGAAACGTGGTTTTCGAGTTGGGTGATATAGTTGAGGTGGACGTGCGGAAACTAGCGTCACTGTTTATTCTCGCGCTGCTCTACGAGTTTAGGCTGAAAAACAAGAGTGCTAAATGCCACTTCACGGTGATAGAGGAGGCGCACAACATCCTTCCGTACAGGAGGCGCGACTCCCCACCCGGAATTGCTGAAAAACTTTTTCTGGAGATGAGAAAGTTCAACGAGAGCCTGATACTGGTGTCACAGTTCCCGTCGCAAATCTCCCCCGAGATAGTGAAGTCCACAAGCCTGAAAATATCTCACAGGATATGCGAGGGGGAGGAGTCAAGGGTTCTGACAGACGTAATGGGGCTGTCACAAAGAGACTACGAGCTTCTCAGGAAGCTGACGCCAGGGTATGGGTTTCTAATGTTGGAGGGTTTTTCTAAACCAATACTTTTCGCGACAGATCTTCACGGAAAAGAAAACTCATTTTCCCAGGATGCTTCAGGAGGAACTCAGTCCAGTCCACCCTATCTCCCTCACGCTTAAAACCGTCTTTATAGAACCCCATAAACCGGGTGTAAAGCCTTCCGGTACTCGTCCTAGTGGTATCCAGCTGTACGATCCTGCTGTTCTTTAGGTGAAGCTTCGCCGCGAGGTAGCAGTAATCCGTAAGCTCGGATTCAACATTCCTCCTCGCCTTCTCCTCCACGTATCCCCTTATACTTCTAAGCCTCCTCCAGAGAACATCTGGCCTGCATCTTAAGACAACACAGTAGTCAACATGCTTCGACGGAGCCACCTCGGCAGCGTAGTGACCATCTATCAGAAGCCTAACGTCTTTCTCAACGTTTCTCAGAACGTGTGCGCGTAAGGCCTTCTTCAAAACACCCGTGTCTACGATACTGGTTTTCAGAGAACGGTCGTACTCGACAATAGCATTCGATTCGACTGC
Source organism: Thermoproteota archaeon (assembly GCA_038850115.1). Lineage (GTDB taxonomy): Archaea > Thermoproteota > EX4484-205 > EX4484-205 > JAAOZP01 > JAAOZP01. Next base: position 44,389 of record JAWCMB010000002.1, on the reverse strand, counting down.
AAACCTGCCTAGGTCCAGGTGAACCCAGCCGGCGCTTCTCCTAATAATGTATTTACATAGGGATGTCTTTCCAGTGCCGGGCGTACCGGTTACCACTATGACCTTCCCGTTCATCGCTAGATGCGCTTAGACGGGTATATAAAAATCCATAGCTGCGTGAAAAATATGGGGGCGGTGACAAAAGATTTATTTCCTCCTCTGAAGCATGTTTCCCCAGCTCCGATGGTGTAGCCCGGTCAAGCATACGAGCCTCTCGAGCTCGGGGCCCGGGTTCAAATCCCGGTCGGAGCATTTAAATATTTCTGCTTTTTATTTTTCAACCTGTAGACTAGCATCATTCACCCACTCGTTGTAAGCTCGCCAAACAGGCTTAAGAGACGTGTTTTCACTGAAACCTTTAAAGCTGAATAAGACGAGGCAGTTTAGAATATTGGTCTCGCTATTAGAATGTGTTGGTGCGGGTTTGATGTTTGTAAAGAATGCTATTGGCCATTGGAGAATCAAAGGATCAGTAAAAAAAGTCCTTTTCCAAGTCCAATGTAGAAAACATTAGGAAGTTTTTAACTCTCGCCTTTTTCCAGCACCCATCCCTCTTTTTAAGCCTCTGCTTCAAGCATTTTGCAAGCTAGATTAGTAAAATTCAAATACGCTAGGAAACAATGGTGCGGAAAGTTGAAACAGGGATCGGGCCATGCGTTGTTAACAATCTCCGTAATCGGCGGGCTGGTATGGGCCTCATTCGCACCACTTTCCCTCCTTTTTGGCGTCTATTTAAGGTCCCTAGGGCTATCCTATGCTTCTATCGGCCTGCTTATGACTGTCTCCAGCTTTCTCTCTCCCTTCCTCCAGCCTCTGTTCGGCGCTATTGCCGATAAATATGGGAACAGGAAAGCAATAGTTTCAATGTCTCTCCTCTTCAGAAGTCTAGCCTACCTGCTACTGATGCTGTCTACAGATGTTGTGAGCCTGACAATATGTTATGTTGCCGCCGGGTTGTTTCTAGCAGGATTCATGCCGCTTGCCCAATCCATGGTTGCAGATTTCTCTGGAGACAATAGGCTCGGTGTTTACATGGGGAGATACAGATTGTTCGGATCCATAGGTTGGGCAGCTGCTTGCATTCTTACTGGTTTGCTTGCTGGAGAAAGCCTGTGGAACATTTTTCCACTGACCCTAGCGTTCTCCGCAATCTCTTTTCTGGTAAGCTTGTTTCTGCCAAGTGTTGAGGGCACGGGCGGGAGCCGCCTCGGCAGTACTCAGCACAGAGGAGTCTCGTCTGTTAAGCTTGCCGCTTGCTTCACGGCGAGCATCTTGATCTCTGGAGTAGGCATGGGGGCAACATCCTCCTTCCTTACCATTTCGTTGTCGCAGCTGGGCGGCGACCCTTTTTTCATGAGTCTCGTGGTCGCGATAGGAGCTCTTCTCGAAGTTCCCGCTATGTATTTAGGTGGTTGGCTATCCGACCGGATCGGGGGTCTTCCCGTCCTAGTTTTCGGAGAAGTAGGTCTCGGTATGGTTTACTGGCTCTACGGAACCGTAAAGAATCTCTACAGCTATCTGCTGATTCAGGGTGTTCGAGGGATTCTTTACGCTTTACACACGGTCTCAGGGATGTCGATTAGTTCAAGCCTTGGTGGAAGCAGGAGAAGGGGGCTTTACGCAGGTTTCTACAACCTCTCGCTTCAACTTGGATTCGCCTCCGGCCCATATTTAGGGGGCTTGGTCTCAGATTACCGCGGGTTGTGGGCCATGTTCGCCATGTCTTCAGCTTTATCATGGGCCTCTGCAATACTTCTCACGCCTTGGATGACTTTTTTCCTAAAAAGAAAAATGCGCGTACACCTTGAAGCAAATCTTAGTTAAATTTTTAAAAAGGCTGCATGTTTGAAAGGCTGTTTAACAAGCCTTAGCTTTTCTCCTCCGTCCTAGGCTTCGTTGTCAATATAACTTCGTCAACACCTATTATTGTCGTAGCCAGTTCCACGGCGGAAACAAGCCAGCTTTTTACGACGAAATACGGGTCGATCACTCTTCCGTCTAAATCAGCCACTTCCCTCCTAACACCGTCTATACCGTATCCCGCACCGTCTTTCGCATGCTTACTGTTAAGCAGGGATATTGCTGTCAGCGGCTTCATTCCCACGTTGGCTGCGAGGGTTTTAACAAGGGTTTCCACACTATCCACGAAAGCCTCGTAAATCAGCCTATCCTCCTCCCTCTGGCTTTCCGCGCTTCTTCTTAAAACTCTTCCTATTTCAAGTAGCTCCGCCCCTCCACCTACTACATACCTCGGATCCCTATATACACTGAGGACTGCTGAAAGAGCATGCTTAAACTCTCTTTCATACTCTTTCAAAAGATCATCGTTCACGCTTCTCAGCAGTACTGAGACAGCCTTAGGCTCGCGGCAGCCTTCCACGAAGACTATTTTCTCGTTTTCGAAAACCTCCTCCTTAACAATGTCTGCTCGCCCAAGCTTTTCCTCAGAAATATCCTCCGGGTCTGAAACTATTTTCCCGTATGTTGCTCTCTCCAACCTCTCCATGTCGGATCTCTTAACCCTTCTAACTGCTGTAATACCATTCTTATACAAGTATTGCTGCGCAAGCTCGTCTATGCCCTTCTGGCAGAAAACCACATTTGCTCCCGACTTAACTATCCTGTCAACTCTTTCCCTTATCATCTCCTCCTCTTCTCTCATAAACCCTCGGAGCTCCTCAGTCGTCTTAACCTCTATTTCAGTCGATATTTCAGTCTTCTTAACCTCCAGAGCATAGTCTATCAACGCGATCTTAGCATCTTTAACCGTTTTACTCATGTTTGGATGAACGACCTCCTTGTCAACTATAACACCGTTGACAAGCCTTGAGTCTAAAACCTCGTGTCCACGCTTCCTAACTATGCTCACCCAGTCTATGTCTGCGTAGTACCCCCCGTTCCTCTTCTCAACGATCTTTTCAGCGGCGTTCAGAACGATTTCGGTTAGCTGCTTCCTCTCATCGGGGGATGAGAAGAACGTGATTGCTGTTTCAGCAATATTCCTCATCCTCTCCCTATTGGAGAGGTCAATCGGCTTAGCGTCTTCCTCAAGTTTTCTAAGAGCCTCTGAGAGGGCACTATTGTATCCTTTGACTATTGAAATCGGGCTTATGCCCTGCTTGTACAAGCTGTACGCGTTTTTAACCAAGTCGCAAGTTAAAAGTATGAGCGAGGTAGTGCCGTCTCCAACCTCCTTCTCAAGAGCCTTGGCGGCGTCTATAATTATCTTCCCAACAGGATGCTCGATGTTCGCCTCGCTTAGAATAGTTACGCCGGTCTTGGTCACCGTGACATCTCCAACCGAGCCCACTAGAAGCTTGTTTAAGCCTCTTGGACCATAGGCGGTTCTAACAACCTCGCCTATTATTAGCGAGGCGACAATATTGTTTTCATAAGCCTCCTCCTTGCTCCTCCTAATAGTTGTTTCTTTAAGCACTATCGCTGGTCTTGACTGATCATAGGCCATTTCGCATCACCTCGGTACTCATTTTAAAACACTTTTTAAAAGCTTTTCTCACCGAGACAACATTTATTAGGCTAGGGTCTTTCCCAGCCTTCAGTTTGGGGAAGATCTACGACAGCAGGATTAAAGGGATTGCGAGGATGCTGCTGCTTAAATACGGTGATCGTTTCAGCGACGATTATTATGCGAACAAGGAGGTTTTAAAGAAGATTGCTGTTTTCAGGTCTAAGAAGCTTTTGAACAGGGTTGCCGGTTATATTACGTCGGTTAAATCCTCCGCTGGAAGAGATTTAAAGGAGGAGGTGATTGAGGCTGGAGAAGAATGATTTTCCACTATTCCTATCGGTTTTCGACTACGGCTGGCTTAAGAGGGCGCTGAGGGAAGCCGAAGCCTATCTTAAGGAGTCTAAGAAGGCCTCCTCCCCGTTAAAACTCGTGTATGCGAGGATGTCCATTCTTTCAAGCAGGATGATGATTACAATGCTTTTCCCGCCCATAAGCAGGTACGAGAACATTAATGTTAATGAAGAAGCTTCTAACCCTATTGAGTATAGGCTTAGAAACCTATACGATAAGGCTCTTGAGAAAGTCGATAAGATACAGCTTTCAGAAGACGAGGCTGTCGAGATCAGCGATTTCCTATACACTCTTTCGTCAACCATCTTTGAGCAGATCCTGAGCAAGAACTAGCTCAATCTGATTCTGACAGGTTTTCAGGTTTAAATACCTTCTTGAAGCATTAGTTTTCCAATGATGAGAACTGACCTGCTCTGAGAGATTCCTCTATGAAGATCATGCACCTCTCTGATTTTTCAACCTTGTTCAAAATGGCCTAGCCTCTTCAAGTAGCTGTCGACGATCATAGGCGGCAGCCCAATATCTATCAGCATGTTCCTAAATTCATCGAGAGTTTTACCGCCTTCCTTAAGATTCTTTTTAGCTAGGCTTCTAACGGTTTCACCGATCTCGTGCGGGAAAATAATCCATTTCTCGGTTTTCTTAACGTAGTAATCGGGCTTCAGCGTGCTCCAAGGCTTGTAATAGACGGTTGCGACCCTCACCTCGCGAGCACCCTTGTTCTCAAGATGCCTGCGCACCATCTCCAAGCTTCTCCCAGTGTCCGCGACGTCATCAACCACTAGAACCCTCCTCCCAGAAACATCAACGTTAACATCCTGTATTATCCTGGGCTCGCTTCCGGTTTTCTTAACATCCTCGTAGAAAGCAACTCTTATTATGCCTATTTCTGGTTCTTCAAACTCGTCGGAGAAAATCCTGAGCGGGACCAGTCCTCCTCTAGAAACCCCGATTATCGCCTCTGGCACGTATCCCGACTTCAAAACTTTCTCAACAAGCTCTAGGGTGAGCTGGTAGAAATGCTCCCAGCTTATTACTTCAAACTCCATTCCGGCCTTCAACGCTTTAAGGCTGAAAATAAATGTTTTTATCGAGTCCATGGCCAATCAGCCATGTTGGAGCCTGTCAGGAGGATAGATCCATTAGACATGTACTTCACGCTCCTATCGGTCGATAGCCTGCCTGAGGAATGGGTTAGTCTAGTGGCCGAGTTTAAGAAGAATAGGACTGTTTTCATACAGTTTTTTAACCCCAGCTGCTTGGTGAGCGAATTAATACCTTTCCTAGCCTACAACGTTCACCAAGCTTTTAAACATGGTTACAATATGCTTAGAGGCTTCGAGCAGGAGCTTCTTGTGGCGCTCTACGGGAAGAGGAGCTTCCAGGAAGCATCGTCGACAGTGGGGGCATCGGTTTCGAGACAAGCAGCCATACTAATAATCTCAGGGGATGCTTTAACGTTGAAGGAGACAGTGAACGCTTTGAAGGAAGAGTTTTCAAAAAGAGGATTGGTGGTTAAACCTTTTAAGGAAGATAGGCAATTGTTCACGTCCTTCTGGAGCAGCCTGCTCTCCAAAGATTTTGGCTTCAGGGCTTTGAGCTATTCTGACGTGTTCGAGTTCGTTAAAGAAAGGATAGCGCTGACATATGTTTAGCATTACTGGAGACCATGCTTGCTTCAGCATGGGAACAGGCTGAGGCGCGAGTCTGAGTAGGGATTCTGGAAACTGCTTAAACAGTCTAAAAAACTTTTTAGCGAGCCTTCTCGTTTAAGCAACTCTTTATTCACGTTCCGGCGGCTCGCAAAGATTAAAATACTAGTTTATACGCGAAATAAACGACATTGGAGGGACCGGAAATAGTAGTAGACGTTAAAGGAGTCACTAAGGATTATGCTTTAAGGAGCGGGGTTGTGAAGGCTTTAAAAGGTATTGACCTGCAGGTAAGGAGGGGGGAGTACGTAGTCGTAATGGGTCCCTCTGGAAGCGGGAAGACGACGCTGTTCAACATGATCGGTGGCTTAGACAAGCCTACGAGTGGAAGCGTTTCCATAGACAGGATAAACTTGGCGCAGATGAGCGACCGCCAGCTCGCATGGGTTAGAAGCAGAAAAATAGGATACATATTCCAAACGTTCAACCTGATACCCGTGCTCTCCGCCCAGGATAACGTCGCCCTGCCAATGGTTTTCCTGGGCATAAATAAAGAGGAAAGACGCAGGAAAGCGGCGGAGCTGCTGAGCACAGTCGGCTTAGGGGACAGGCTTACGCATAGGCCGCAGGAGCTTTCCGGGGGTCAGCAGCAGAGGGTTGCGATAGCGAGAGCATTGGCGAACAACCCTTCTATAATACTTGCGGACGAGCCGACGGGTAACCTCGACCTCTCCACAGGGCTTTCAATAGTCCAGCTGCTCTACAGGCTTAAAGTGGAGAGAGATACTACAGTAATATGTGCCACCCACGACCTTAAAATGGTGGATGTTTCTGACAGGCTGGCTTGGCTTAGAGACGGCGTCATAGAGAGGATTGAGGAGAGGACAACAGTCACACTGACTGCTGGAGAAATATAAGTTGGCAAGCGTATCCAGACGTTTTTAACCAGGGATATGTTTTTATACTGCTTTTCAAAGTTCCATCCGACCTAAGATGAGTGAAGATTTTGACGATGAAGAGGAGGAAGAAGAGGAAGAGGAGTGGGAGGAAGAGGAAGAAGACTGGGAGGAAGACTGGGAAGAGGAAGACCTAGAGGAAGAATGGTAAACACGCGAAAAGTTTTTCTCAGATAGTTTTTAAAAGGTTTTTCGGGTTGGCATGAATTGGTTAGAATAGCTGTAGTTGACAGGGACTCCTGCAAACCCACGAAGTGTGGAAAACCCTGCAGGAAATACTGTCCCATAGTTAGGATAGGCCAGGAGGCAATATATTTCGTCGGCGGCGAGAATCCTCCGGTGGTCAACGAATACTTGTGCAGTGGTTGCTGCATATGCGTGAAGAAGTGTCCCTTCAACGCTATATCCGTTGTGAACCTTCCGGACGAGCTTGAAAAGAAGGTTTTCCACAGGTATGGTGTTAACGCTTTCAAGCTCTACGGCTTTCCGGTGCTTTCAAGAGGCGCGGTCACAGGGATACTTGGAGAAAACGGAATAGGCAAGTCGACAATACTTAAAATAATAGGTGGTCTTATTAAGCCTAATCTGGGCAGGGTTGGGGATGATGTGAGTGTCGACGAAGTCCTGTCCTTCTTAAGGGGGAACGTTTCTTTCAACCTTGTTGAAGAGATTTTCAAGGGTAAGGCGAGGTGCATCTATAAGCCGCAATACTTGGACGATATTCCGAGGCTCATCGGCGATAAAAGCGTTAGAGAAACGCTTGAGAAAATAGATGAAAAGGGGGTTTTGAAAGAGGTTGTGGAGAAGCTCAGCCTCGGCAGTGTTCTGGAGAACAGGGTGAGCACTTTAAGCGGCGGGGAGCTGCAGAGGCTGGCTGTTGCAGCAGCCTTCATGAGGAAGACTGACGTATACTTGTTCGACGAGCCCTCCAGCTTCCTGGATGTGAAGCAGCGTCTCAAAGTGGCTGAGCTGATAACTTCTCTGAAGGAGGAAGGTAAGATAGTTGTGGTCGTCGAGCACGACCTTACTCTGCTGGACTATCTTGCAGACTATCTGGTCATAATCTACGGTAAGCCTACGGTTTACGGTATCGTTTCACAGGTTCTTTCGGCACGCGTTGGGATAAACTCTTACTTGGACGGCTACATAAGGCAGGAGAACATTCGTTTCAGAAAAGACAGGATAAGGTTCCATCCTCACAGCCCAGCGGAGGAGTCTCCGGTCGTGAAAATGTTCGAATGGCCCTCCATAGATGTTTCTCTAGGAGGGTTCCGGCTTCAGGCTGAAAAAGGCTTCATAGGCGTCGGGGAGGTCGTAGGCATAGCCGGCCCAAATGGGATAGGTAAGACAACGATGCTTAAAGAGCTTTTGAAATACTTTTCTGGAGAAGAATCTTTAACGGATGAGGCCCTGGTTAGGATTATAGGCTACAAGCCGCAGTATGTCTCCGGCCTGTTTAACGGGGCTGTGGGCGATCTCTTGAAGGAGGCTTATGGTGGCGAGATACCTGAGGTTTTTGAAAGCGAGCTGATAAAACCCCTTAAGCTGGATAGGCTTTTAGACAGGCTTGCGGAGACCCTTAGCGGCGGGGAGCTTCAAGCGCTCGCGATAGCAATAGCTCTTTTGAAGGATTCTCCAATATACTTTCTGGATGAGCCGTGCGCGTACTTGGATGTTGAGCAGAGGCTCGTCGTGTTACGCGCAGTACGCCACACCGTCATGACTAAAAAGGCTTCAGCCTTCGTGGTTGAACACGACATTGCCGCCCTAGACTTCCTGTCGGATAGGCTTGTCTTCATCGGCGGGGAGCCGGGTGTTCAGGGGCACGCCTCAAAACCCTTAAGCGTTGCTGAAGGCATGAACAGTCTTCTGAAGTATCTTGACATAACCCTTAGAAGGGAGCCTGAAAACCTTCGTCCAAGGATAAACAAGAAGGATTCTAAGACTGACAGGACGCAGAGGGCCCAGGGCAAGTACTATTATTAGAAGGGTTAAATTTTTAAAACGGTACGACAACCCATTCTTCAAATGATTCGGACGCCGGTGATAATAGTAAACTATAAAGCGTACTTGGAGTCGATTGGTGTAAGCTGCCTGAACATAGCTAAGGCTGCTGAGGTTGTTTACAAGGATACTGGCGTGCAGATAGTTGTAGCCCCTCCGGCGACGGAGATCTTCAAAGTCTCCTCCTCAGTAGAGATACCTGTGTTCGCACAGCATGCTGACTCAGTGGAGCCGGGTGCACACACCGGTGCTATTACTATCGAAATGGTTAAGGAGGCTGGTGCAGAAGGACTTTTGATTAACCATTCTGAGAAGAGGCTGATCCTGGCGGATATTGAGACGCTTATTAAGAAAGCAAAGGGCAACAATCTTGTAAGCGTGCTCTGCACGAACACGCCTGCGGTAACAGGTGCTGGAGCAGCCCTGAGCCCAGACTTCTTGGCTATAGAGCCTCCTGAGCTTATAGGGACTGGAATACCAGTGTCTAAGGCAAAACCCGAGGTTGTGCTCGACTCGATAAACATCGTTAACAAGGTCAACCCACAGGTTAAAGTGATATGTGGAGCAGGCATAACGACGGGCGAGGATGTTTACGCTGCACTTAAACTAGGAACCGTAGGTGTTCTCCTTGCGAGCGGCGTGGTTAAGGCGAAGGACCCTAAGAAAGTTATTCAGGAGATGGCTGAAGCATGCTTGAAACTCCAGGAAGGACAATAAGTCTCCCAGTAATTTAAATAGACGCAAAAATTAAATCTGCTTTTTAAAAGTCTTCTCCATCCCGTATTGATAAATCTTGAAGCCGAGCTTCTCGTAGAGTCTAATTGCCACCCTATTTTCTTTCAACACGCTTAGCCTAACAGCTTCCACACCTTTAGCCTTCAACTTCCTCAAGCTTTCAACCATTAGTTTCCTGCCAACACCTCTTCTACGAAACTCCGGTAGAACGTAAAGATCATTTATACTGCCCATGAGCTTTGAAACTTCGAGGGGGATCTCGAAAATAGAGCTGGTGCAAAACCCTATAGGCTTATTGTCGATCTTCGCCACGAAAAGGAAGCCTTTCCCTCTTACTAAGGTATCGCGAGTAAAACTAATCCATTTATCAGCGTTCTCCTCTGAAGGCAGTATGAAACGCTCAATCTCGAACATTTCACGAGCCAGACTTAACCATAACTGCTTCAACGGTTCGTCTACATCCTCAGGTTTACACTCGTAGATCTTTACCAACACCGCTTAACGCTTAAAAACCCAGTGAGAAAATATAAGGCTTCCTCCCTTGCAGAATTTTTAGTATGGCGGCCATAGGCGTTAGGATGTTACTACTTCATATTCATTATCGTTGCATGGTCCAAGCCCGAGCTCTACGGAGTGTTTAATCTGCCTAAGGCTCCAAACGTTTCTACCTTCCAAGCTGTTGCTAGAGTAGCTTTGCAATATCTTCACACCCTCCACATCTATTGCCACCTGATTACCTGAAGCCAGAATAAGGTTTGGTTCACGTAAAGTGCCTTTAGCCGGCCCCCCAGTGATGAAGACGTTTCTCGCATCCATAATTATCAAATCGGGTTTTACTACCAGGCTTAGTTCCGCAAGCTTCTCTTGGAGGTGCTTCATGTGAAACGTTATCTGGTCAAAAAACGGTTTGACGAACCCCATCGCGAGCTTAATGGATCCTGTGAAGTCTGCAGCGTGATGAGTTTTAATGAGCGGAGCGTAAACAATCTTCTCTATTTCCAGTGCTTCCCTAGCTAGCGAGACTTTTCGCAAGTATCGCCCGCCCTTGACTTCGACACGCCGCCACCCATCGCGGTCGAACACTGCTTGCCAGCCGTCTTTTCCGAATACTCTAACCTCGGCTCCAGCCTCCTCAGCAACCTTGGTGACACCCGCCTGCTCCAAAACCTTTCCTTAAAATATAACCACTGCTTTCAAAAAGCTTTTTAGCGTCTTCTATAGCAGTTCTTAACAGTTTCTCTCAAATCCCTTTTCTCCTGTGTTTTTCGTCAACCCAAAAGTCCTCTATGACAACTATTCCATGGTGCTTCTCCTCGTTAACCCTCCAGAACAGCATGCAATAATTTCATCCTTCAGTTTAGCCACCTTAATATGATGATAATCAAAGTAGCACTTGACGAACCAAGATGCCTCTTGCATCGTGTGGTAAAGGCCTGGCGAACTGTAGATTTGGATAAGTTTTTCAGCATCACTCTTGTCTGCATCTACAATACTTAAATCCATTAGAGACAGTTAGCCTTGACTGTAATAAAAGTTTTCGTTTTCCGAGGCAAGCAAACAGTATTCCCTGCATGTTCTATGGTTCTTGCAAAGAATAGCGTGCTTAATCTACAGCCTATAAGCATCGTCGAATGTTAGACGCTAAGTTTATTTTGAAGATTAAGCAATCTTAGAGGCATGGATGTTTACAAAAATCCACTCTACTATGAGATTGCATTCAGCTTTTTCAACGTGAAGGAGCAGGTTGACTGCTTTGAGGAAATAATTCGCAAGTTTAGTAAAATCAACGTTGAACGTTTCCTAGACATAGCTTGCGGACCGAGCCTGCAGCTGCGCGAGATCGTGAAAAGAGGCTATGAAGCTGTTGGACTGGATTCAAGCCCAGAGATGCTGGCCTATTTACGGCGGAAGGCTGAGGAGGAGGGTTTAAAAATAGAGACATTGCGGGCAGACATGTATAGTTTCAGGCTGAAGAGGAAAGTGGATTTCGCCTTCATAATGATGGGTTCATTCAACGCTGGCTCGAACGACGAGCTTCTAAGTCATTTAGATTCAGTAGCGTATTCGCTGAAAAAAGGCGGTCTATATTTCATTCAGAATATGGCTGTAGACTGGACGCAGAACGCGGAGCAGAGCTGGACGATGGAAAGAGATGGAATAACCATTAAAACAACCTATAATACTCGTTGGAAAAACCTGCTCAACCAGACTTATACGGAAAAGATTACTCTCGAAGTTAATGACCATGGAAGAATGTTAAAGCTAGAGGATGAGGAGGATTTGAAGTTCGTTTTCCCACAGGAATTCAAGATGCTTATAAGGCTGAACGGGAAATTCGAGTTCTTAGGCTGGTGGGAGGGGTCTGAAAGCAGATGGTTCCTAGACAGGCCTCTTGAGAAGGCTGAGAAACCGAGCAACATTAACATGGTTCTTCTGAGAAGAAAATAATTTTTCAATAAGCATTAACACTACTGTTCCATCAGCATCTGCTCCCGCCGGCTGCATATTTTTATCTGCCAGAGTTAAAACGGGCCCGCTGGGATTTGAACCCAGGTTCTCCGGCTCCGCAGGCCTGCGCGAGTAAGCCTCTCGACGCCTTTATCCTGGCTTGGCCACGGGCCCTTTAAAGTTTCGACGCCGGGCTTATTTAAACTTCATTCAGCCTCTCAATACCCGTTATTTCAAAAGCGTTGCCCATGGTTATCACGAAGGCTTTGACAAGCGCCAGCCTGTCCATTCTAATGCCCTCCCCCGTTATCACGGGGCACTTCTCGTAGAAACTGTTGAAAATGTCTGCAAGATGCCTCATGTATACTGCAATAATGTTCAGCGCCAGTGTTTCACTAGCCATGTTTAAAACCCATGAGAATTTGCCTATCTGCCTGACCAAGCTCAGTTCCTCAGGAGTGTTGAAGGAGGCTTCGGTCAAGCTGTTCACGTCGACGCCTGCTTTCTCAAGTATTCTGCATGCTCGGGCATAGGTGTATTGGAGATACGGGGCGGTGTCGCCCTCCAGCCTCGTGGCGTCCTTAACGTCGAAAACTATTATGTTGTTTTTATCAGTCTTGAAGAGCGAGTATCTTATGGATGCGACGCTCAGATGCGTGCTCACACTCCTAACCCATTCCTCATCCTTAGACGGGTTTCTCCTCAGGGTTTCCTCGTAAACCTTCTGAAACACTGTCTTAAAAAGGTCGTTAGCGTTGAAAACTATTCCTTTCCTACCGGACATGTGAACCATCCTTCTTTCCCTCAGCTCCTTGACCCCCGTCAGCTCGCTGGCTGTCTCACCGGAGAGGGCGACAACCTCGTAGAGATACGGGAGGTACTTTTTCTCAGGCGGCGCTCCGAGCTTTCTCAGAGCATGCTCAACAACTTTCTGCGGGTACTCCTGCCTCTTGTCAACAACCGTTATTGCCAAGTCTGCCCCGCGGTAATCATATTCCTCCCCGTCCCAGTGCGTCGTTAACAGAGTCCTCCCGTTCGGCTGGTCAACCCATTTCTTCACTCTGAATCTTCTCGGCGTTAAACCAAGCTTCCACGCTGCGTAAGCAATATCCTTGCCAACGTAGGTGGCTGTGCCATCTGACCTGACTAGAACCTCGTCAGGCGCCTTAAGCCTGCTGAACTCCTCAACATCCCTAAGCCTGATCATTAGACACCCCTTGTTTTCACCCTCCTCCTCCAAGTAGGCTTCGCCACTGCTTCTCAACTCGTTCACAGCCCACTCGAATATCCCTGACCTCAACACGTCAGTCTCCCAGTTTAGCAAGTCGTAAAATATTCTGAAGCCCCAGGCTGTTTCAAGCTGGCATTCTACAACCTTCTCCGAGAAAAACCTGGCGAAATCAGCCACCTCGTTCCCACCCTCCTCAATCCTTCTTATTATCTCGCTCCTCAGCCTCCTAAGCTCCTCATCCTTCTCAATCTTCTCACTGTACTCGGCGTAAACCTTGCTACTGTACTCGTCGAACCTTATGCCCTCCGGAGGCTCCAGAGGCGTCTTCATAAAGTAGTGGGCAAGAACATTATCTGCAACCTGGGAGCCGCTGTCGTCAATATAGTTTACAACGGTTACCTCGTGGCCCAGGAACCTTAGGAGCCTTGCCAAAACGTCTCCGATGACAGCGTTCCTAAGGGTTCCAACATGCAGAGCCTTATTCGGGTTAGAATTAGTATGCTCTATGAGTGTTTTCCTACTGGCGACGGGAAACTTTCCGTAATCACCGCGTTTAGAGAGAGCCTCGTTCAAAACTTTGACGGAGTATTTCACTGGGTCGAAGCGGAAGTTGATGAAGCCGTTCACGTTTTCAACATGCTTCAAAACCTCTATCTTGCTCGCGTCTATGGCTGCTATAATCCTGTCAGCTGCCTCCACAGGGTTTAAACCGTGTTTCCTAGCCAAGTCGAAGGCCACGGGGGTTGCAAGGTCGCCGAGCTCAGGGATGGGCGGCTCCTCAACCCTCGCCCTAACAGTAAAACCGAGTCTCTCCAGCGCCTGGTCCACGTGAAACCTTATTCTTTCAGCCTCCTCCAGAAACCCCATTCTACAGACGGTTTTGAAGCAGAACAGGGTTAATAAGGATTAACGGTGGTGAACCGGCTGCTGGCTTTTCAGCCTTTCCTTCAGCCTCCACTTTGATGCTAGCGTTTCAAAATCCTTTTTGAAAACCTTTCTAAGGTATGGTAGGTAGAAGTTTATTTCCTCGCTAGTCATGTATTGAAACTGGTACTCGCCCTCGTATGGGGAAGGTTCCCCAACTCTGGTTATGAACTCTATGTGCATGAAGGGTTCTCCCTTTCTAACAACCACAGGCTCCCTCTCGTTGTTCAGGTTCACAATCTCCAGCGCAAGCCTTCCGACGAAGCCGCTGTGAACCTTAGCCGCGTTTAAAAATGATAGGCCTGCTCTCCCGTAACGGCTTTTAGCAGTGAGGTGTGCAACAATGTTTGGCGGCGTGAAAACAATCTCGTTAGAAATCACGTTCTTATGCTCAAGGTATTGGAGCTTAACGTCCTCCATCACTGTTAAAACATACCCGTCTCCATCCATATACTTCTCTTTAAACGGGTGTATTACTGGTAGTCTCCTAATCATCTTCAGCAGCTCGCTTTTCCCCAGTATGCTCATCAGCCTTTACGCTCAGGGACACTAATATAAAGTTTCAAGAAGCCTCTTCAACGTTTCAACCCTGCGTTCAACCTCTTCAATGCTGAAGTCGAAGGAGGGCCCTGTTTTCTCAGCCTTAATGCTTGCGCATGCTGACGCGTACAGGCTCGACTCTAACAGGCTTCCTGTTTCAAGATGCTTCGCCAGGAAAACAGCCGCGTAAACGTCCCCGGCCCCAGTCGGGTCAAGCGTCTCCACCTCAACAATAGGCGTGAAGAAGCAACCCTGCTTATAAACAATCATGGAGCCGTGTTCAGAGTTAGTCAGCTCAACAATCATGCCCGGGTTGGTTTCGAAAAGCTCCTTAACGTCGCGGTTCAGAAAGAAAAGCTGCTCGTCAACATTCATGTGGATGTAGTTAACCCTGCTGAGAACATTCTCCGGGAGCATCCTCTTAACATGGTGAATACTCCCGTCGTCACCACTAGTCCTGATGAACCCCTGCGCGTCAATAGAAACCCTGCAGCCTGCTTCCTCAAGCTCCTTGAAAACCCTTTGGTCAACCTCGTTTAGAACAGGCGTAACATGGGCGGCGTCAAAGCCCGTAAGCCTGCTTCTGTCGACAACAATCTTTCTGGAAGGCTCGCCAGAACTCTTCTGAATCCTATTGGAATCCTGGTAAACGTTTTCAAACAGTATGCTTCTATCAAGCTCCGTAGCGTAAACCTCAACACCCTTCCGCTTAAGACCCTCCACCCACTCCGGGTTCATATCAGGCCCGTAGGCTGTGAAAAGAACTGTTTCAACACCTATTCTGGAGAGGCTGAGCGAAGAGTAGAATCCTCCCCCGCCCATGTAACTGTAGGATCCGCCCCTGCTCCTGTTAACGTCTATCGTTAAAGCGCCCACCACGCCTATTCTAAGAGGCCTCCTAGACATTTAGACGCAGAATCAGGTTAAGCCCCCCTATTTAACCACTATCAGCACTAGGGGGCCCTACTGAAAACTTAAAATCTTTTTGGCAGAAACCTGTGTTAAACATTTTCCACCCCCAGGGTCTAGGGTTGGGGCAAAGTGTATAAGGCAGTGTTCTCCACGTTTCCCGAGGCTGATGAGAATGGTGAAAACTAGCAGGATCGTTGAAATAAGGTGGCACGGCAGGGGTGGTCAAGGCGTTGTGCTTGCGAACCAGCTCATAGGCATGGCTCTCTTCGAAGAAGGCAAAAACATTCAGACTTTCCCGGACTTCGGCCCAGAGAGAACAGGCGGCCCAGTAAGGGGTTACACGCGCTTCTCAGAGGAACCCATAGACATACATTCCTCAGTATACGAGCCCGACATATTGGCGGTGATAGACCCCTACTTGGCTGAGGACCCTAGCGTCTACACAGGCCTTAAACCTGAGGGTGTTGCAGTAGTCAACTCCGCTAAAAACCCGGGAGACCTGAGGAGGAAGCTGGGTTTAAACGTTAAGACCCTGGGAGTCGTAGATGCCGCCAGGATCTCGAAGGAGGTCTTCGGAACCTACGTTTTCAACACGCCTGTCATAGGGGGTGTCGTGAGGCTGACGAGCATAGTCAGGCTTGAGACGCTTGAAAAACTTTTTTTAAGCAGGTTTCCGGGCAGGGTTGGGGAGCTTAACGTGAAAATGCTTAAGAGGGGATACGAGGAGGTGGCGACCCAATGAGCACAACCGTAACCTGGAGGGAGATAGACCTCGGTGGAAGCGTAGCCGGCGGAACGAGCGAAAAATACAAGACCGGCAACTGGAGGGTTGAGAAACCCATCATAGACTACGAGAAGTGCGTGAGATGCCTGATATGCTGGCTCTACTGTCCTGAGCCAGCGATAATTAGAAACGGAAGCGAGGTCAAGATAGACTACGACTATTGCAAGGGCTGCGGCATATGCGCCGAGGAGTGTCCAAAGAAGGCGATAACAATGGTTCCGGAGGAGATATAGAATGATGACTGAAGCTTTAGCAAGGCAGCACAGGATAGCGCTAACCGGGAACGACGCTGTTGCTTACGCGGTTAAACAGGCTAACGTCGACGTGATAAGCGCCTACCCGATAACCCCCCAAACCTTCGTCGTCGAGACGCTTTCAAGATACGTGAACGACGGGGAGCTGAACGCCAAGTATATAAACGTGGAGTCTGAGCACTCGGCTCTCTCCGCGGTAATAGGGGCCTCGCTAGCCGGGGCGAGAGCATTCACCGCGACAGCAAGCCAGGGCCTCGCATACATGTGGGAGGCGCTCTACGCAGCTTCAGGATTAAGGCTGCCAATAGTCATGGCACTAGCGGCGAGAGCACTCTCAGCACCGATAAACATCCACAACGATCACTCAGACTTCTTCGGAATGAGGGACGCAGGCTGGATAATGTTCAACGGTGAGGAGGCGCAGGAAACCTACGATCTCACGATCATGGCTTTCAAAATCGCTGAAGACCCTAGAGTACTACTGCCAGTCGTAGTCTCGTACGACGGCTTCATAGTGTCTCATGCGATAACCAACTTCTACGCTTTAAACGACGATGTTGTCAGGGGATTCCTGGGTGTAAGAACAACGGGGCCAAAGATAAGCCTGGACAACCCGAGAACCTTCGGCGTCCTAGCCCTACAAGACTCCTATTACGAGTTCAAAAGGCAACAGTACGAGGCGATGGAGAACTCTAGGCAAGTAATAAAAGAAGTCTTCCAGAAATACGAGGAAGTTTCGGGAAGAAAATACGCTCCATTGAAAGAATACATGACAGAGGACGCTGAGACTTGCATAGTAGCAATGGGGAGCACCGTAGGGACAGCAAGACATGCAGCCAAGATGCTGAGGGAAGGAGGCGAGAAAGTAGGCGTTGTAGGAATACTACAATACAGGCCGTGGCCGAGTAAAGAGGTCGAGCAACTTTTTCCAAGATTCAAAAAAGTGATAATCATGGAGAGGGTTATGAGCCCAGGCGCGAGAGCAGGGCCAGTCTACGAGGATGTTGCTGCAACACTATACCCCAACTATAACGTGAAAATGGTGGGCTTCACATACGGCTTGGGAGGAAGAGACATCTCAACACAGGGAATCATAGAGGTCTATAACAAGGGGAAGGGGCTCATAGACAAGGGTAGGATGGACAGGGTTTTCTTCCACGGGGTGAGGGGAGAATGAGCAAGCTGAACCCAATAGCGAAAATATCCGACCTTCCTGAAGAATCGAGATTCAGACCGGGACACAGGCTGTGTGCAGGATGCGGGCCAGCGATAACCGCGAAACTCATAACGCTTGCAGCACCTGAGGCAATAATCGTCAACGCAACAGGCTGTGTTGAAGTAGGGACAACAATCTACCCATACTCAGCGTGGAAAACACCATGGGTCCACGTGCTCTTCCAGAACAACGCGCCTGTAGCTTCAGGCATAGCTGCAGCGCTTGAAAAACTCTCAGCGGAAGGAAGAGCGAGGAAAGTCCCCGTGATAGCACTCGGAGGAGACGGTGCAACATTCGACATAGGGCTTGGAGCAATCTCAGGAGCACTGGAAAGACTAGACAGGTTTGTCTACATATGTTATGATAACGAGGCGTACATGAATACCGGAATCCAGAGGTCAGGAGCATCTATTCTGGGTAGCGCGACGACGACTAGTCCAGCTGGCAGGGTGATTCCTGGTAAGCAGGAGAACAAGAAGGATTTAGTCGGGATTGTTGCTTCCCACCATGTTCCGTACGCTGCTACCGCAACTATTTGGCTTTGGCGTGACATGGTTAACAAGATTAGGAAGGCTGTTAACTATAGTGAGCAGGGTCCCGCGTTTCTACATATTCTTGCTCCATGCCAGTTCGGCTGGCGTTACGATCCTCATTTGACGGTTAAGGTTTCAAGGATGGCTGTTGAGACAAGGCTGTTTCCCATCTACGAGATTGAGGATGGTCAGCTCAAGATTAACTACAAGGTCTCTAAGCCTACGCCGGTTGAGGATTATCTTAAGATTCAGAGGCGGACGAGGCATCTTCTGGATCCTAAGAACGCGGATACTCTTCAACGTCTTAAGGATTGGGCGGAGTGGAACTGGCAGCGCTTGGAGAACCTGGAGAAAGCTGGTAGAGTCTTCTAGAAGACGGTTTTAGCGCGCGGTTATTTTTTCTTGTTACTTGCTTCCAACAGTTTAAACATGTCAAAATAAAGAGGTCGGGATTAGTGTGTGAATAGATCGTTATCCGACCTCCGCCCTCGCCTTAACTATTTGAAAATACAGTTTTTCTATATTCACTATTGATCCGAGGCGGTAAGGCGTAAGAAGCATGAGTATGAGGCGGCGCAGAGGATTCTCTGGGTTTTTCTTAAACTCGAGTTTCATGCTTAGAAGGATTCTAAAAAATTTAAGTCTTAACGAGAAGCGTTTGTAGAGAGATGGAGAAACTGAAGGTTGTACTTGCTCTCGCAGGTTCAGCAATATTTTTATGTTTAGTTCTACTGCGGGTTAACCAAATGTGTTTCGAAGAAAAATTTTTAGTCTGGGCCTCAGACCCGCTTGTAAAGATCTTTAAGGATACGAAGCCAGCTGCAAGCGGGAATTCTTCCCTGCATGTTGAGGCAGTTAGAAACGAGTATGCTGCAGCTCAATTCGCCATAACCGTAGAGAGTGGGAATCCGGAAATTCGTATTAAATCCGAACCCCTTGAAGGCCCATATGGCTTTAAAATAAGCTTTTCTATTAATTTTGTCGGCTATGTTCCTGTTTCTAGGAACACACCGAATACTCCTGCTGAAGAGCTGGTTCACCCGGCTCCATTCGATTTTCCAGATCCTCTGTTAAGCGTCGACTCTGTTTGTTTAAAGGCTGGAGAAACTCAACCAGTCTGGGCTACGATTTTTGTACCGCCAGAAGCGCCTCCTGGAAACTATACTGGGAAAATTTATGCGTTTTCAGAAAAGAAGAATGCTTCAATACAAATTACTTTAAAGGTTCACCCTGTTACGCTTGCTTCAAAAAGGGTGTTATGGTTAACAAACTGGTTTAACGCAGAGGGTCTAGCTAGCTATTATGGCGTGGAGCCATGGAGTGAAGAACACTGGGGGCTGATTAGAAGTTATGCAAGGTTTATTTCCAAGTATCGTCAAAACGTGATTATAACTCCGTTACTCCAATTAATAAGGCTCATAGAAGCACCAACCGGAGCGTTTGAATGCGATTTCTCAAACTTCGACCGCTGGGTTAGGCTTTTCATTGAGGAAGGTGTAATTGGGAGGATTGAAGGAGGACACCTTGCTTATAGGGAGGAATGGGAAGCAAGCGATTTTTACTCTTACGAAATGACTGTCTACAAAAAGAATGGGGAGGAAGCCTATAAGATGCCTTCTGTGAGCGTAGCTTCCGGAGAGTACTATCAGTTTATCTCTAGATTTCTCCCCCAGTTGCAGACGCACTTAGAAGAAAAAGGGTGGTTAAATATCTACGTGCAACACCTGGCTGATGAGCCGATTCCAGTGAATTCGGAGAGCTATAGATTATTCGCCGGCTATGTTAGAGAACTGGCGCCGAAAATTAAGATTATTGAGGCAAACCAGGCTACTGAAGAGCTTGTTGGAGCTTTAGACATCTGGGTTCCGCTGCTGAATCAGTTTGACGAGAATCAGGACTTTTACAACCGGAGGAAAACAGCCGGAGAAGAAGTATGGTTCTACACTTGTCTCGCCCCAACCGGGAAGTATCCAAATAGGTTTATTGACTACCATTCAATAAAAATCAGAATCCTGCACTGGATAAACTTCAAGTACAATCTTTCAGGCTATCTTCACTGGGGGTTAAACTATTGGTTTGAAGACCCGTTTAAAAACGTGGAACCTAGCAACCTGCCTCCTGGCGACGCCTTCATAATATACCCTGGAAAAGAAGGCCCACTGAGCTCTATAAGGTTTGAGGTTCTAAGGCTGGGTGTCCAGGATTACGAGCTTCTTAAAATGCTGGAGGAGCAGAATCCTATTGAAGCTAGGGAGCTGGCAAACGATGTTGTCAGAACTATAACTGACTACGAGAAGGATGTTTCCAAGTTTAATGAGGCCAGGAGGCTTTTAATGCTCTCTCTTTCCCAAACAGGATAGGGTCTCTACGCGGGCTTGCACCCGCCCATTCATTCTTAATTTTCTTGATACATATTCCATAAGGTTTAAATAACCGCGAATCATCTCGCGGCTCTATGCGAACCCGTGTTCTTTTCTCCGAAAGCCTGAACGACAGTTTCCTTGAGGATTTGAGGGATGATATGCCTTTTGAAAACGAGGTTGTTGCGATAAAGCTTCACATGGGTGAGCCCAAGAATAAGAATCATTTGAAGGCTGAGGAGGTGAAGAGGTTTATCGGCCTGTTGAAGGAAATAGGCTGCAAACCCTTCCTTTTCGACACGACTGTTACTTATCCCAGCAGGAGGAATAGCGTGGAGGGCTATTTGGAAGTGGCTGCTTTAAACGGTTTCACAGAGGCTTTCATGGGCTGCCCAATAGTGATCGGCGGCGAGGACCACGAGGTTGTGAAAGGCAGGCTTGAATACCGGGTTGCTAAGAAGCTTTGCGGCGTTTCTGTTCTGGTCCTGACTCACGTTAAGGGTCATGCTTGCTCCAGCATAGGTGCTGCTATAAAGAATCTGGGAATGGGGGCGATGACTAAGAAAACTAAGTCGGAAATCCATGAGGGAGGGAAACCTGTTTACGTCGGGGGCTGCCAGCTTTGCGGTGCTTGCGTCGAGAACTGTCCTTTTAACGCTATGAGGCTTGACGAGGATGAGGAGAGGCCGAGGCCCTCTATGGCTGACTGCTGGGGGTGTTCTAACTGCACGCTGGTTTGCCCCCGGGAAGCCTTGAAGCCGAGAATAGCTACCTTCGACTTCCTGCTGGCGGAGGCTGCTAAGGCGGCTGTTTCAAAATTCAGGAGGGTTTATTTCGTGAATTTTCTGCAGAGGATGACGAGGTTTTGCGACTGCGATAATGAACCGTTGGAGCCCGTTATCGCCGACATAGGGATTCTAGCGGGCAGCGATATTCTTGCTGTTGAGAAGGCGACTTACGATTTAATTGTTAAAAAGGAGGGCAGGGATGTTTTCAAGGAGTTGAACAGGAAGTCTTTCAAGGAGCAGTTGAAGGCTGCTGAACAAGTCTTCCTTAATAAGACGGTGTAAAATTGGGTTAAGCTTGAATATTCAACGTCTCAATAGAAATACTCGGGCTGCTTCCCTCCCTCAGCTAATTCCCGCTGTCTGGCTGCTTCCTCCATCAACCTGTCGAAGTCTCTGCTCGTCCTTTCAATATCCTCCAGGTCAATATCTATCTTCAACATTTTAACCAGTTTCTCAAGGACTGCATGAATGCTTTTAGGATATATGTTGGCAAAGGGTGGAGCATGCCCCCACAGGCTTATGATTTCAACGCTTCTTTTCTGGCAGGCGAGCACGAGAAGCGAGTGTATGCCTATTGGTGCGGGCTGCCTGCTGCTCCCGTATGTTACGCATCCTACTCCATATTCCTTCAACTCGTTTTTCAGCCTTGGGTCTCCGACTACCGCCTCCACCGTCTGTTCTCCCATGGATGAAAACTCTGGAGTCACCACTCCGCCAATCAAGTATATCCTTCTCACCTTGTAAAAGCTTGCTAAATCAATAATCGCCTCCGCGTACTCGTTGGGCTTGAAATTAGGCTCATCGGCAAGCAGGAATATTAGATCGCTGCCCTCCGCATTCTTATAGTAGAATAGTTCAGCGCACGGCCACTCTACTTTTCTTATAATGCCCTCCTCAATCCATCCTAATGGCCGAGAGTTTTGAAGAATGTAGAAATCGTCTGGAACCATTTCGCCAAACCTTCTCGCTCCCAGTTTCCTTATCAGGTAGCCTACGCATCCGCTTGATATTCTTCCAGCGTCAGCCCACCCTCTGAACCCGAGTATGAACAGGGTTTCTTTAAGCTCAGGCTGCTCGTAAATATTGAATCTCCCCCTCATTTCTCTCTCCCACGTGTAAACAGAGCTGGGGATTTAAACCTAAATGGCTGGAATGCTTGCTTTCAAAGCCCCTTGTTCTCGCTGATCCTTCCATGCGTCATGCTACATTCTCCATTCTGGCAAGCAGATGGGCTAGCCGCCTAGTCCTAAAACTTAGCGTGTTCAAAGACTTAATGTTGAGCCAGGGCTTGAAAACAGGGTTTAAAAGCGTTGTTAGAAACTTTTTTCTGAAAATGGTCACGTACAGCGATAGGTTTCTGGCTCTCACGGGAGGCCGTTTCGGCAGGCCTAAGCGTGTCCCGCACTTGGAACACTGGTCCTGTCCTGATGCTGAAACATACATTACTGGCATAGACTACTATGAGCATCCTCGTCTCTGCCGTTTGAAGATGGCTGAGCTCTACCCGCAGCTTGAGCTCCCGGTTCCTGAGAGGGACGAGCCTATTCCCCGTCCAGAGAGCTTGATGAACGGTGGGAGCTCGTATGTTGACGAGCATGGTCGTAGGCATGTCCGATGGGGTGATTCCCTCAGCAACCATTGGAACTGGGGGGAGCTTTTCAAGACGCCGGAGGATGTGTTCGCCTTCTCCCCGCTGAAGCAGGGCGACTTCACTAATATTCCTGTGGTTGAGTCTCGTGACTACCGTGACGAGGAGAAGCTTTACCGCGAGTATCGCGCCCACTACCCTGTTGAGTGGGGGGATGAGGCTCCGCAGGGCTCAACAGCCTCAGTTTCTTTCTACAACACAATGTTCATGTGGCCGCTTCTCACCTTCGGGTGGAGACTGTTTCTGAGAACCTGTTTGGATAAGCGTTTCGAAAGAATAATGGATGAGTTTGCCGAGCTCAGCAGGCGTGTCTTCAGGGTTTTCGCAAGGCTGCCTGTTAACTTCGTGGTTTGCCACGATGATATTGCTACTTCCAGCGGGCCTATTCTCTCCCCGGCTTGGATGCGGAGACACGTGTTTCCACGCTACAGAGAGTTCTGGAGGATCCTAAGGGACGCTGGCAAGACTGTTATCTTCATGTCAGACGGGTGTGTTGATGTTTTTGCAGAAGACGTTTTCGCTTGCGGCGCCCAAGGAATAATCACTGAGCCCTACACGAATATTCAGGCTATAGCGCATAAGCATCCGGATGTTTTCCTGGCTGGCGAGGGTGACTGCCGCATACTCTTGCGCAACGACCCGGTTGAGATTGAAAAAATGGTGCGGAGAATGGTGGAGACCGCTAAAAAAGCAGGGGGCTACGCCTTCTGCATCGGGAATCATATTCCGTGGAATACTCCTCCGCAGGCTGTGAAACTCTACCTGGATCTTTGCGCTGAGCTTGGGCGTCTGGATTAGGTTTCCAAGCCTCTTAACCTGTAATCAGATTCTGCTCCGAATAAGCTGAGGCTGATGTACCTTGTTTAAGGCTTTCAAAGCCTCTTTCACTATTTGTTTAGACTAGGATAGGGGAAAAGGGTTATATAGCCTTGCTCGCCGAATGGTTAGGGATGTCTACAGTTCAAACATACAGGGGTAGGACTCTGGAGGAGCTGAACAGTATTTCGATGAACGAGTTGATGAGGCTTCTCCCAGCCCGTGTCAGGAGGAGCCTTAGAAGGGGGCTTCACCCTGAGGCTAGGAAACTGCTGGAGAATATTAGGAGGGTTAAGGCTGAAATGGCTTCCACCGGGGTCCAGCCTAGGAGGATAAGGACTCACAGGAGAGACATGCCTATTCTCCCAGAGATGGTTGGATTGACGATCGAGGTTCACAACGGCAAGGATTTCATACCTGTCGAGATTACTCTCGATAAGGTTGGCCATTATCTTGGCGAGTTTGCAATAACCAACAAGCGAGTTACGCATGGGAAGCCTGGTGTAGGAGCCAGCAAAGCTTCTACTTACGTGCCGTTGAAATGAAGAAAAAATGAAATTGGGGTAAGTGTCCAGCCCTATTACTTCTTAGGCTGCTCCTTCCAAACGTAGGTTACCCTTTCATCCACAACCAGGTATTCGCCGCTGTCCTTAACGGAGACCATGGGTTTCTTCAGTATTGTAGCTATCTTCCTGAGTCCTTCGAGCGACTTAACGTGTGCAACGTATCCTTCAGGAGTCCTCTCGAGCTTCTCGACGTTTACTGCTCTACGTATGCTTGGCTCAGCTTCAGCCTCCTTACTCATTTTCTATCGCTAAAGCTACTTTATCCTAGGATTTAAGCCTTGCCTATAAGCAGGCAAAATATTTAATAATTGGCACATATTCCTGTCCTGCTCCCGCAAGCTAAAGGGTGTTAAGTTTGCCAAGCTTCAAATACAGTCTGGTGGAGGTGGATAAGGCCCGTTCGGCTAAGGCCAGCCTTAGAGAGGTTAGAGTGTCCCCTAAACACTCGGTTGAACTAGCCAGGTTTATAGGCGGTTTAAGGGTTCCCGAGGCCAGGGAGAGGCTGGAGGCTGTTGCTGGTAAAAGGCTCCCGGTGCCGTTTAAAAGGTATAGGAAGAAGGTTCCGCATAGGCGCGGGGTTTTTAAAACCGGCTCTGGGAGGTACCCTGTTAAGGCCGCCAGGTTTTTCCTGAGGCTTCTGTCTCAGCTTGAGGCTAACGCCGAGTTTAAGGGTCTTTCCCCGGAGAAGATGAGGATAACCGGAGTGGTGGTCCACCGCGGGAGGAAGCTGAAAAGGTACACGCCTAGGGCTTTCGGAAGGGCTTCACCCAGGTTCGAAACCCTGACGCACGTCGAGGCTATCGCCGTAGAGGAGGCTGGTTGAAATGTCTTCTAGAAAGAAGATGATTTTCTACAGGAGGGTCCTCGAGTTTGGGAAGCTCCACCAGAAGGTTGACGATTTCCTGAGAGACTATTTGAAGGAGGCTGGGTATAATGGCGTGAGGCTTCTGAATGTTCCGATGGGCCTGATCGTCACAATATACACGAGTAAGCCGGGGCTCGTTATAGGCCCAGACGGGAGGAACATAAGGGAGCTTCAAAACGCTCTTCAAACCAAGTTCGGCCTCGATAATCCTCAGGTTAACGTGACTGAGGTTGAGAACCCTGACCTGGAGCCTCAGCTGGTTGCGCAAATGATATGCCGGGCTCTGGAGCGTGGCGTTAAATACCGTAGGGCGGCCAGGATAGCGTTGAGAAGAATAGCTGCAGCCGGCGCCGTTGGATGTGAGATAAGGGTGGCTGGCAAGCTGACGACTGACAGAAGTAGGTTTGAAAAGTTTACGTACGGATACATGCCTACGGCTGGGGACCCTGCTGCGAAGCATGTTAAAATCGGGAGGGCGAGCATTCTGCTGCCCCAGGGCTTAATAGGAGTCAAGGTTAAGATTCTCCGTAAAGTATCCTTCCCGGATGAGGTTCAGGTAATGGAGGCTCTGCAGGAGGCTGGTGTGGTTGGCGAGGCTAAAGGCGAGTGAAATAAGATCCATGTCTAAGAAGGAGAGGCTTAAAAGGCTCCAGGAGCTTAAGAGCGAGCTTATGACTGCTAGGATGAGGACTGCTTCAGGTCTGGAGGAGAACACTAAGACGGTTAGAGAGTTGAAGCGCGCTATAGCCAGGATACTGACGGTTGAAAGAGAGGAGGAGGGTAGATGAGGACGCCTAGCAACCTTGCGAACCATGAGCTTATAGGGCTTCCTGTTAGAGTGGTGGATTTGAGCAGGGGCTCCACAGTCGCCTCAGGCAGAGTTGTCTGGGAGACGAGGAACACTTTCACCATCGTCTCCGAGAAAGGCAGACGTTTAACAGTACCTAAGAAGAATAAGAAGTTCGTTTTCAAACTCGGCGTCTCAGATGTTGCTGTTGAAGGCAACTTGATCCTCTACAGGCCTGAGGACAGGACGAGGAGGGTGGACCCGTGAGCTTCCTGAAGGATTTGAACATTTCCCCTCCGGAGAATAGGTGTAGCGATAAGAAGTGTCCGTTCCACGGAAGCGTCAGGGTCAGGGGAAGCGTCTTCGAAGGGGTTGTGGTTTCAGACAGGATGAGGAGCACCGTGGTTGTTATGAGGGAGCATCTGCAGTATGTTCCGAAGTACAAGCGCTACATGAGGAAGAGGAGCAGGATCCCCTCCCATAACCCTCCCTGCATCGCCGCCAGGAGGGGGGATAGAGTTATAATAGGTGAAAGCAGGCCTTTAAGCAAGACGGTGCACTTTGTAGTGCTGGGGAAGGTGGGTTAGAATGGCTGTGAAGAAATCCAGGGCGGTTTCCGCTAAGGGTATTCTAGAGTATAGGCTACGCGGCTCCAGGGGGCTGCCTGTTGGCGCAAACGTTTTCTGCGCCGACAACTCTGGTGCAAAGCTCCTCAGGATCGTTCAGGTTGCTAAGTCAGGAGGCAGGCTTAGGCGTGTGCCCTCAGCCAAGGTCGGCGACTTGGTGACCGTCTCAGTTAAGAAGGGTACTCCAGATCTTAAGAATAAGCTTATGAAGGCGATAATAGTTAGGCAGCGTTTCCCCGTGAGGAGGAGAGACGGGTTGAGAGTTGTTTTCGAGGATAATGCTGCCGTGTTAATGACTCCGGAGGGGGACTTGAAGGGTACTGAGGTTAAGGGCCCGGTTGCCAAGGAGGCTGTAGACCTGTGGCCTAAGCTTTCAGCACTGGCTTCGTCGGTGGTGTAGGTGGGAGAATGAACGAGAAACACTTAGCATACAAGGCTTCCTCCGTCCATCTGAGCCGTGAGCTCAGAGGTAAGTATGGTTTCAGAAGCCTGCCGGTTAGGGCTGGGGACAGGGTTATGATAATCAGGGGGGACTACAAGGGTGTCGAGGGGGATGTGAACAGGGTTGACAGGGCTAGGGGCCGCGTGTATGTTTCAGGAGTCTACCGTGAGAATGCTCGCGGCGAGCAGCGCTTAATACCCATACCTGTGGCCTCCGTCATACTTGTGAAGGTTGATGATAAGGATAAGTGGAGGAAGCGTTTGATAGAGAGGAAGCTTAAGCCTGCTGAGGAGGTTTCACAGGATGGCTCGTAAAGGAGGCTCTAGGAGCCTGAAGAGATATGCTGCCCCGCCGGTGATGCAGGTTTCCAGCGTTAAGGAGAAGAAGTTTGTCGCTAAGCCTAAGCCGGGTCCGCATCGCCTTTCCCTCTCTCTTCCTCTGCAGGTTGTCGTCAGAGACGTTTTGAAAATGGCTGAGACAGGTAGGGAGGCCAAGTACGTGATAGGCCACTCGATGATTCTCGTAGACGGGGTTGCGAGAACCTCCTACAAGTTTCCAGTCGGCATTATGGATGTTGTAAGCGTTAAGGAGCTTGGCAGACACTACCGGGTTCTCGTTAACGAGAAGGGTAGGCTTACGCCGATAGAGGTTCCTCCGGAGGAGGCCTCTCTGAAGATATGCAGGGTTAACGGGAAGCATCTTTACAGAGGCAGGCTTAGGTTTTCAACGGAAGATGGCAGGACTTTTGAGACAGACGAGCAGTCTTTAAACATAGGCGGCTCGCTTCTCGTGAAGATTCCAGACGGTGTCGTCGTAGACAAGGCTCCGCTTGCCGAGGGGAACACGGGGTATGTTTTCATGGGTAAGCGTGCGGGCACTATTGGTGTCGTTAAAAAAGTCTCGGAGTCTAGCCTGCTGAGGGAGAGCATGGTTACGCTGGCTCTCGGAGATGGGAGGGAGGTTAACACGGTAAGGGACTACGTTATGATCGTCGGGAGGGATAGGCCTTGGCTGAAACTGTTTTAGAGGAGAGAAGCAGGACCGGGAATCCTATGAGAAGGATAAGGATTGAGAAGGTTGTTGTCAACATATGTCCAGGTAAGCCTGGTGAGCCGCTGGAGAAGGCTAAGCATGTTCTGGCCCTCCTAACCGGGGCGAAGCCGGCTGAAAGAAGAGCCAGGAAAACCATAAAGGAGTTCGGCGTGAGGAGGCGTGAAGCTATTGCGGCAATAGTGACTCTTAGGGGCAGTAAGGCTGAGGATTTTCTCAAGAGGGCTTTAAGCGCTGTTGGTGGGAAGGTGGAGGCGTCCAGCTTCCAGAACGGTGTATTCAGCTTCGGCGTCAAGGAGCATATTCAGTTTCCAGGGGTTAAGTATGATCCTAAGACCGGTGTGCTCGGCATGGATGTTTGCGTTAAGCTTTGCAGGCCAGGGTTCCGCGTGATGTATAGGAGGCGCCGGAGGAGCAGCGTAGGCAGGGCTCAAAGAGTCACCAGGGAGGAGGCGATTAACTTTATGAGGGAGCGGTTTAGCCTGGAGGTTGTTTAACATGGCTCGTCAAAACCCTAGGAAGAGGTCTTTCGGCAAGGGCTCTAGACCCTGTGTCAGGTGCGGCGCATACGGGCCTATAATCAGGCAGTACGGCCTGAACTATTGCAGGCACTGCTTCAGGGAGGTTGCTCCACTGCTAGGCTTCAAGAAGTATAATTAGGGTGTTGACTATGACTCTTAATGATCCTCTGGCGAACGCGTTGACGGCTCTTCAAAACGCTGACCTTAGGAGGAAGAGGGAGTGCGTGATTTCTCCCGCCTCAAACCTTATAGGCCATGTGCTTAAGATACTTCAGCAGTCCGGCTACATAGGGGAATTCGAGTTCGTCGACGACGGTAAGGCGGGGTTCTTCAGGGTCCAGCTGATAGGGAGGATCAACAAGTGTAGGGCGATTAAGCCGAGGCTTCCCGCTTCCCACAGAGATATTGAGAAGCTTGAGAAAATGTTTCTCCCTGCCTACAGCGTGGGGGTTCTAATCGTTTCAACACCATCCGGTTTAATAACGCATTCGGAGGCTAAGAGCAGGAAGATCGGAGGAAGGCTGATTGCATATGTCTACTAGCATTCTGGAGTCGGCTGCATACGTTGAGACTGTTGAAGCACCGGCTGATGTGAAAATCAGCCTGCAGTATTTAACCCTGACCGTGGAGGGTCCGCTTGGAAAGATTTCTAAGGACTTCTCGCACACAGGTTTAAAACTGGTTCTTGAAGGAAATGCTTTGAAGGTTTTCAGCGTCAATGAAGGCAGAAGGTTTAGGGCTAGAGTGGGGACAGTGGCCAAGCTCGTCAGAAACATGATTGAAGGCGTTCTCCACGGGTATGCGGCTAAGCTGAAGGTGGTCTACTCCCACTTTCCAGTTACAGTTAAGTACGACAAATCCACGAGGATTGTTTCCATACATAACTTCATGGGTGAAAAATCGCCGAGGCTCTTCAAAGTCTCGTTTCCAAGCGTCGACATTCAGGTTTCTGGGCAAGATATAATCGTCACCGGGCTTGACAAGAACGAGGTTACTCAGGTGGCGGCGATGTTTGAATCAGCCACCAGAATTAAGGGTAAGGATCCGAGGATTTACATAGACGGCATATACGTTGTTGAGAAAGGATTATGGAGGAAGTAGTGATGCCTACCGCTGAAGCTAAGAGGATGCTTTCTTCGAGAAGGAGGCGCAGGGAAACAAAGCCCGTTTTCGTCAGGCAGGAAAGCTGGAGGTACACTAGGCTTAGTGAAAGCTGGCGTAAGCCAAGGGGTAAAGACAGTAAGATGAGGCTCAGAGCTAAGGGCTGGCCTAGGACCGTTAGAATCGGATACGGTACGCCAAGGGAGGCGAGGGGCCTTCATCCTTCAGGCTTAAAGCCTGTTCTGGTCTCGTCGAAAAAGGATCTGGAGGAAGCCGGCTCCCCAGAGGGCAAGATACTTGTTTTCTCCTCAAAGCTTGGGAGAAGGCTTCGAGAGGCCATTGCGAAAGAAGCGTCCTCCAAGGGGTTCGTCGTAGCGAACTATGAGAAAAAGATTGTTGAGAAGGCTGATGAAGGTTGAGTGTCAAGACTGTTAAGAGGCTTGCCGCGGATATTTTGAAAGTTGGCGTGTCAAGAATATGGATAGACCCAGAGAGGATTGAGGATGTTGAGAACGCTGTGACGAGGGCTGACGTCAGGAGGCTTATAAAAAGCGGCGTGGTAAGGGAGAGGCCTGCATCCACGCCCAGCAGGGGCAGGACCAGGGTGAGAAGCGGCAGGAGCGGCCCGGGCAGCAGGAAAGGTGCTAAAGGCGCCAGGGTGACTGTGACATGGGTTGAGAAAGCCAGGGCTCAAAGAAGGCTTCTCAAGGAGCTTCGTGACAGGAAGATTATTTCAAGGAGGCTCTACAGGAGGCTCTACCTGATGGTTAAGGGAGGAGCGTTTCCAAGCAGAAGAGTGTTGATGAACTATGTTGCGTCCTTGAAGGAGAGGGGTGAGGCTGCTTAATGGCTAGGTCCGCATCCTACAGGGTTAAGTTTAAACGGCGCAGGAAAGGCCTCACAGACTACTATTTGAGAACAAGGCTTCTCAGGTCGGGTTTGCCCAGGGTTGTAGTAAGGGTTTCAAACAAGCATGTTCGCGTGTCCACGGTTTCAAGCAGGCCTACTGGGGACATTGTGGTGGCGTCAGCGTTCTCGCAGGAGCTTAAGCGGTTCGGTTGGCCCTTCAGCTTCAACAATACTCCGGCAGCCTACCTCACGGCATACCTAGCCGGCCTAAGGTGTTTGAAGAACAATGTTTCAGAAGGTGTTCTGGATGCGGGGCTTCATAAGCCGGTTAAGGGGGGGAGGGTTTTCGCAGCCTGCAGCGGGCTTCTAGACGCAGGGTTCAAGGTGAGGGTTGACGAGTCTATGCTTCCGGCTAAGAACAGGGTTTCAGGGGAGCACATAGCCGGCTTTTTTAAAGCGTCTGGAGGCGAAGGGTTTTCAAGGTATGTTGAATCCGGCCTGAAGGTGGATGAGATGCCGAGGGTCTTCGAAGAGGTTAAGAACAGGATTAGGGAGGCTGTGGTAAATGGCTGAAGAGGAGACGGGAGAGCCTGAGGAGGCTATCGGGGAAATTGCTGTCGAAACTCCTTTAATAAGGATGATTAAAGAGGGCAGGGTTTCGTCTGTTGAAGACATTTTCAACATGGGTCTGAAGATCAGGGAGCCTGAGGCGATGGACCTGTTGCTGCGCAAGATAAGGGAGGAAGTCATATCGATGAGCCCTGTTCAAAAGCAGAGCGACGCTGGCGAGAAGACTCGTTTCAGAGCACTGGTTGTTGTCGGGGACGAGGATGGTCACGTCGGCATAGGCTCAGCCAAGGCTAAGCAGGTTAGGGATGCGATTGAGAAGGCTGCGAGGAAGGCTAGGCTGAACATAATACCTGTCCCCAGGGGATGCGGCTCCTGGGAGTGTAAATGCGGGGAGCCGCACTCCATACCTTCCAAGACGTTCGGAAAGACTGGAAGCGTCACGGTCGGGCTTTTCCCGGGGCCTAAGGGTCTAGGGCTGGTTGTAGGAGATGCTGCGAAGCCTCTTTTCAGGCTGGCGGGTATAAGGGACGTCTGGTCTAAGACTAAGGGCTCAACCTCTACGAGCCACTCATTCGTCACAGCCGCCTACCTTGCTCTCAAAAAGCTTTTCACAACCAGCTTTCTAGCGTCGGAGGCTGTTCGCGTTGAAGGCTGAGGAGAATCTTCCTCCACTCGCGGTGGTGGTTAGGGTAAGGGGCTCTGTGAACATTACTAAGGATGTTTCAGCAACGCTGAGCAGGCTTAGGCTTCTCAGGGTTTACTCTTCAACGCTCATCCGTCTGACTCCCCAGGCTGAAGGCATGTTGAGAAAGGCTAAGGACTGCCTTTTCTGGGGGAGGGTTGACAGGAGTATGCTTCGCCTCCTCCTGTTGAAAAGGGGCAGGCTGCCAGGCAACAGGCGTTTAAGCGACGAGAATCTTTCGAAATACACCGGGTTTAAGTCGCTGGATGAGCTGGTTGAAGCAGTCTGGCTGAGCAGCACCCCGGCTGAAGCTATTAAGCCGGTTAAGCCTGTTTTCAGACTAACCCCGCCCAAGGGCGGGTTTAAGAGGAGTGTTAAGAAGCCTGTTAAGAGGGGCGGGGTGCTGGGGGACTGGGGTGACAGGGTGGGCTGGATTCTGCGGAGAATGGTCTAGCTGAAACGGATTCAGCCTAGGGTGGCTCGCACACGCTAAAAAATGGAGGATTGCCGGCTGAGGTTGGAAAACCGGTTTAGGCTTGCGTTAAGCCTGACGGTAAGGGTTAAAAAGTCCAGGATGCTCATCTCGCCGAGAAATTGCCGACCAGGTTGAGAAAAGTGAGAAAGATGCGGGGCAGCAGGACCCACGGCTGGGGCCAAGTTGGCCAGCACCGTAAATCAGGGGGGAGAGGCGGGGTTGGTAGGGCTGGAAGCATGGGCCACAAGTTTCTAACGTTCTACGGGGAGGAGAAGGAGAAAGGCTTCGTAAGGAGGGTTCCAAAGATTGAAGGAAAAACGATAAACGTTGGGGAGCTTGACGCGCTCTTCAGGAAGACGGGTGTGCAAGCCGCGGAGGGCGGGAAAACGCTGGATCTCTCTGCGCTAGGCTACTGTAAGCTTCTCGGCTCAGGAGATGTTTCAACAGCTTACGTTGTTAAAGTGGCTAGTTGGAGCGAGAAGGCTAGGTTTAAGATAGAGGCTAAGGGAGGTAAGGTAGTTAAGCCGGGTGAACCCTGATGGGCTTTCTGGAAGCCATGGAGGGCCTTGAGCCGTATATTCCCCAGGTAGAGCCGCCGACTAGGAAGGTTAGCTTCACAGTCAGACTGGTTTGGACAGGGTTAATTCTCGCAGTCTACCTTGTGATGGGCTATATTCCCCTCTACGGGGTTGCAGCCGGAGGGGCTGACATGTGGGCAACGATGAGGATCATAATAGGCGGACAGCAGGGTTCCCTCCTCCACCTTGGCATCGGCCCTCTTGTAACAGGCAGCCTAGTTGTTCAGCTTCTAGCAGGGTCGGGTTTAATCAGGTTTGACCCGGGCTCAGAATACGACAGGAGGATGATGCAGGTTGCGACGAAGCTCGCAACAGTAATGCTGATTCTTTTCTCAGCAGCGGCTACCGTTTTCTCCGGCTCCCTAGGGTCGCTTGATTTAAAGGCTGAAACAATAGCGGTGGCACAGCTTTCAGCAGCCTCCATCCTCCTGCTTTTCATGGATGAGACGCTTCAAAAGGGCTGGGGCCTCGGAAGCGGGATAAGCCTTTTCATACTGGCTGGTGTAGCTAAGGAAATATGGTGGGCCTGCCTAAGCCCTCTGCCGGCGCCCGACGGCTACATGTGGGGCGTGCTACTCTTCTTCTTCCAGAAGGCTTTCTCCCTTCAGAGTCCTCTGGTCGACTTTTTCTACAGGGGTGGCCAAGCTCTTCCAACGCTCTTCCAACTCGTCGTAACCGTGCTGTTCATACTTATGATCATCTACCTTGAGAACGTGAGGGTTAACGTTCCCATCTCCCACGGCCGTTTCAGAGGCTTTTCAAGAGGGTTCCCGATTAAACTCCTGTATGTTTCAAATATTCCTGTAATATTGACTGCAGCCATCTTCACAAACATAATGATGATGGCTAATGTTCTGAGCGGAACCCCGCTGGCGAACACTCCTATAGTGGATTTCATAGGGAGGGTTAGTGTGGTCAACGGCTCCTACGTGCCTGTCTCAGGATTAGCTTGGCTGGTGACTCCTCCCAGGGGTGTCGTGCAGGCTGTCAACGAGCCCCTTCGCGCAATAGGCTACATATTAATACTTACCCTGTGCAGCCTCGGCCTATCGATGGTTTGGCTTTCGGTTTCAGGCATGGATGCTCGTTCAGTATCCACTCAGCTTGTCGACTCAGACGTTTTTCTGAGAGGCTTCAGGTCTACCCCTGGAGTAATAGAGAGTAAGATAGCCCCCTACATTAAAACGGTTGCACTACTGGGGGGTATGGCAATCGGGCTTATCGCTGGCGTGGGGGACGTGCTTGCCGTCATAGGCGGGGGAATGGGTGTTCTGCTGGCTGTGGACATAGTGCAGCAGTATTACCAGTTGATTATGGAGGAGACTGTTGAAACGTACCCAGGCTTGATGAGGATACTGGGCAAGTAGCCAGAAAAATTTATCTAATGTGCAGAATCCTGGAGATTAAGCATGACACGTACGGTTGAACCGTGCTCGCTAAACGGTTTGAAACACTTATTCGCCATGGAGGCTGGTCGGATTGCCTGCCGCTAGCGGGGTTATTATGGTGGCGCTGGTTTCAGCAGCCTCGTCGTTTCTCAGCCTCCTAATAACGAGGCTTATTCTTCATCCTGAACGGGTTAGGGAGAAAACTGAAATGCTGAAATCCTTCAGAATGGAGCGTGCTGCCGCGACCAGGCTTAAAGATCAGAAGCTTCTCAAGAAGCTTGATAAGCAGAAGGTCTACATGTCTCAGGTTGAACAGGAGGTTTCTTCGTTCCAGCTTAAAACAATGCTTATAAACATGGGCGTAATGTTTTCAACATTCTACCTCCTCTGGTTTACTATACCGATGGGAGATGTTGCCGGTTGTTTTCCAGCATCGCTTTACGGTGGCGGTGGGGAGATACAGTTGAATTATGGCTTCTGGTACTTCATATGCCTCTCCTTTTTCATGCAGGTCTTCAGGAAAGCATTGGAGGTAAGCAGCTGAGGTGATCAAGTTGAAAAGACCAATGAACCCAATAATAATAATAACTGGCATGCATGGGGTTGGGAAATCAACGTACGCGGTCCCGCTTGCAAGAGAGTTTAACCTCAAATATGTTTCAACAGGCTCCGTATTCCGTTCAATAGCTGAGAAAAAAGGGCTTACGCTGTCTCAGCTTTCGGAAATCTGCAAGGAATCATCCGAGTTCGACAGGGAGATAGACAGCGTAACTCTTTCCCTGCTTGACTCTGGCGGAGTAGTCTTAGACAGCCTCCTCGCAGGATGGTTCGCCAGAGACGTTGAATCCTTTAAAATATATTTGAAAGCACCTTTCGAAGTTAGGTGCAGAAGGATTGCTGCGAGAGAGAACAGGCCGATTGAAGAAATAGTTTCGGAGACGGCTACGAGGGAGGATTCTGAAAGAAAAAGGTTTATGGAATACTATGGGTTCAACATAGATGATTTAAGCATCTATGATATGGTTCTCGACACCGGAAGCCTATCCCGAGGATCTTTGAGTAGAATACTTAAGTTGGCTGTCTCAGCCTACTTAAAGGAGAAATGGTGAGGGGAAATGCCTAGGGAAGTGTTGCGCCCAGGAAGAATATGCGTGGTAACCCGCGGCAGGGACAGGGGGAAGAAATGCGTGGTGGTTGGCAGCGTTGACGATACGAGTGTTCTCGTAACAGGGCCGAAGGAGTTGAACGGAGTTAAGAGGGGTAGGAAGA
The DNA here is from genome assembly GCA_038850115.1 of Thermoproteota archaeon. GTDB lineage: Archaea > Thermoproteota > EX4484-205 > EX4484-205 > JAAOZP01 > JAAOZP01. The sequence goes on along the minus strand of JAWCMB010000002.1, from coordinate 8,960 downwards.
ACATCCTCCACCTCACGCCTCTTGCTGAAACCGTTAGGATAAGGGTTAACTCTAAGGATGAGACTGTTATGGCGGCAATAGAGAAAAGCGGCTTGAAAGAATTCATGAGGGAGATAATGAGGGTTGAGGACGCTGGTTGACTTCGTGAGGTTCCGGACGCTTGTCAAGGAGGAGTGTGAAACCGACGAGAAGTACGGGGAGCACCCGGATAAGAGGAGCATCTCGAGGCTTCTGCAGCTGGGGGTTGTGAACCTGGATAAGCCGCCTGGGCCCTCGAGCCACGACGTGTCTTCAACAGTTAAGAGGATTCTCAACGCTGGGAAGGCTGGACACGCCGGGACCCTTGAAGCAATGGGGAGATCCCGGCGTCTCCGGTGTTCTACCCGTTTGCCTTAACGACGCTACTAAAACAATAGAGTACCTTCACATGATGAGTAAAGAGTATGTCGGAGTATGCGAGATCCACGGGGGTTTCGACGAGAAGGCTTTGCGAAGATGGGTTGAGAAAATGACTGGCCCAATATACCAGCGGCCCCCGGTTAAATCGTCTGTTAAGAGATCGCTGCGGCGGAGGATTGTTCTAAAGTTTACGGTGGAAGATGTTTCAGACAGGAGGTTTGTTTTCAGAGTTGTCACCGAGCCGGGCACATATGTTAGGAAGCTTCTCCACGACCTGGGTCTCCTGTTGGGTACTGGCGCGCACATGGTTGAGCTCAGAAGGGTTAGGGACGGTTTTCTCAACGAGGATTCTTCAACAACCCTCCTCGAACTCTACGCGGCCTGGCAGCTCTATGAGAAGAGCGATGAGACTCTTCTCAGAAAGCTCGTTAAGCCTGTTGAAGACGCTTTCAAAGGCTTCCCCTCAATCTACATTAAGGACAGCGCGGTCGCGGCGGTTGCCCACGGCGCTCCACTCGCCTCCAAAGGGGTTTCGAAAATAGATCACCCGCTTTCCAAGGGCGACGTAGTATGCATAAAAACCTTGAAGGGAGAATGCGTAGGCTTCGGAACCCTCACCATGAGTTCAGACGAGGCTCTCCAAGCCAAGAGCGGGATAGTGGTTTCCGTAGAAAGGGTTGTGATGGATAGGGGCCTCTACCCGAAGATGTGGGGTGGCTAAGAAGACTGCTAAACCTGCTCGTCCCCCATTCCAGTGTTCAGCGTTTCTGGCGAACAACTTTTTCCTAAAACTTAAAAACATCCCTCTGCAAGCATTCTCTGATTGCCGAGGTGCCCGAATCTGGCCAAGGGGCAAGCCTGGAGAAGACAAAATCTTCAGAAAGCTTGTGACCCATCAGGGTCTTAGGGGTTCAAATCCCCTCCTCGGCGTAACTATTTATATTTTTATTTGTGTCTGACAAACTACTGTGTGGAGGGTCTGCTGGCTGTAGTGGCTTGTGGTTGGATGCTAAACTATTGCGCATGCTCCTCCGGAGGTTCGGAGGATGCTTGCAGAAGATTCTGTCAAGATGACGGGCCAAGGCCTAAGCATCGATACATGCTCTGCAATGGCGTGGCTCACCTAACACAAGTGTGGAAAACACTTGAACGTATGTTTAGGAGGATTGTTGAGGAGTGTCTGTCCTTATTACTGCTTCTGTTAACCAGGTTGCGACGGCATTTTGAGAGGATATTGCTGCAACGATGACAGCGTTAGGCGAAGGACGAATCTAGGGTATTAAGTACACCGGAAGAAGGGTTTTTATGCGCGCGGCCGAATGTGCGTTTAGAGGCCAGGAACCCGTTGGAATCGTTGAGCAGGTTCTACAGGCTTCAACAGCCGGAGGATTAAACCCTGTTTCCCATACGCTGGCAGTCGTCCCGCCGGTTTTTAAACACCTCTACTCGGCTTTTTTAAAAATAATGTTTATAACCAGCCTTGTCCAAAGCCCCGTTAGGCCTGCTTATGAGCAACAGGGAGTTTAAGGAGATAGTAAGGATCGCCGGCGTGGATTGCGACGGGAAGAGGAAAGTATTGGACGGTCTATCGCTGGTTAAAGGCATAGGGTGGTCTACAGCCAGAGCGCTGTGCATAGCTCTAAACATACCTATGGACACTAGGCTGGGCTACTTGTCTGAGGAGGAGGTTGCGAGAATAGAGGCTGCGCTGAACAATCCTGGGTCTCTAGACATGCCTGTTTGGATGCTCAACAGGAGAAGGGATCCTCTGACGGGTGAGGATAAGCATCTGTTGACGTCTGACCTGGAGCTGACTCAGAAGATGGATGTTGAGAGGATGATGAGGATCAAGTCTTGGAAAGGCGTTAGGCATTCGCTAGGCTTGAAGGTTAGGGGTCAGAGGACTAGGACAACAGGAAGGACAGGCGGCCCCGTAGGTTTTTCAAAGGCTGCGGCGAAGCAGGCTGAGAGCAGCAAATAGTGATTAGATATGGGTGACCCGCGCAAGATTAGGAGCAAGATCCTGCATCCAAAGCATCCGTGGGTTAAGGAGCGACTGGCGGAGGAACTGGTCCTGGTCGGGGAATACGGTTTGAGAAACAAGAGGGAGCTGTGGAGAGCCGCCTCCTTCCTTAGGGGGGTGAGGGCTTCAGCCCGCTCCTACTTAAGCCTCACGGGTGAGGAGAGAGTTAAGAGGGAGTCTGAGCTGATTTCAAGGCTTCAAAGGCTGGGCCTCGTCGGCGAGGATGCTAAGCTGGACGATGTTCTTTCACTAACTATTTCAAACATTCTTGAAAGGAGGCTTCAGACAATAGTCTGCAGAAAGGGTTTAGCAAAGACCATGCATGGCGCTAGGCAGGCGATAGTGCACGGCAATATCATGATAGGGGACCAGGTTGTAAGGTCTCCAGGATACTTCGTTATGAAAGACGAGGAGCCTCTCATAAGGGTTAAAACAGCCGGAGAGACGAAGGCAGCCTAGGCTAGAATCTTCTTCCTCTTCTGCCACCAGGCTTCCTAGTTCCGTCAGTAGGAATCGGCGTAATGTCCTCGATAGCTATTATCCTCAGCCCAGCCCTAGTCAAGGCTCTTATGGCTGCCTGCGCCCCCTGCCCAGGAGTCCTAGACTTTATTCCCCCGGGTGCTCTCACCTTCACCTTTATGCTTGTTATCCCAAGCTTCTTCAAGGCCCCCGCCACAGTGTTCGCAGCCACCATCGCACCGTACGGGCTTCCACCAAGCCTGTCAGCCTTAACATGTTGTCCTGCCGCGGATATTGCGAGGGTTGAGGAGCCGCTCGGGTCTGTAGCGTGCACTATAGTATTGTTGCCGGAGGAGTATATTCGTACAACCGCGTATTTCTCGGGTTCGCTGCTCACGCAGCCCTCCTGTTTAAAGAGGTTAATAAGCGTTCCCTAGCCTCCGGGTTAAGCAAGGCCTGTTGATTCCACGATACTAACCCTTAAATACCTTCTCAGGGAAATAGCACGTTAATATTGGATATAAAGATACTTAGGCTGAGCGACGACTATCTGGAGGCTAGGCTGGAGGGCTGCTCAGAGGCCCTTGTAAACGCCATAAGAAGAGTCATTCTTGAAGAGGTTCCGACACTAGCTATTCACGAGGTCTTCATCTTCGAGAATTCCAGCCCAATGTTCGATGAGGCTCTTTCAAACAGGCTTAGCCTAATACCCCTGAGAACCCCGGCTGGCAAATACCTGCCGATGGATTCCCAGGAGTGTCTGGAGGGTTCTAACGAGAGATGCTTCACTTCCCTCAGCCTAGATGTTTCCGCGGGAGATTCTCCCATCACAGTCTACTCTAAGGACCTTGTTTGCAGGGATGAGGAGGTTTACCCGGTCTACGGGAACATTCCTATAACTAGGCTTCCCGCCGGCGGGAAGCTTAGGCTTGAAGCAGTAGCCAGGCTGGGCAGGGGTAGGATGCACGCTAAATGGCAACCTGCCTCCTTGGCTACCTACGCCTTCACAGATTCCCCGGGCACCTTCGTTTTCAGGCTTGAATCCACCGGTTCCCTGCCTGCAATAGAGGTTTTCAGGCAGGCCCTCTCTATTCTGAGAGATAAGTTTAAAACGCTTCTGGAGTCTGTCACGCTCCCTGAGGTTGAAGAGAAGCATGGCGGCGAGGAGAGTGTCGCTGTCCGTTAGGGAGGAGGCAGGCAGCTCCAGGTTCTGGAGGAGCGTTGAGAGGCTTTTATCTAGGCCACGGGGCAGGATGGCTGAGGTTAACGTGGGTAAGATAGCTCGTTTAACGGAGCAGGGGGACCGCGTGGTGGTCCCGGGAAAGGTTCTCGGAAAGGGGGAGATAAGCCACGGTGTCACGGTTGCGGCTCTTTCATTCTCCTCAGCCGCGCTTGCTAAGCTTAGGTCGGCTGGATGCACGGTTATGCGGCTCGACGAGTTCGCCAGGCTGGAGAAGAAGGGTTCAAGGGTGAAGATAATTGTCTGAAAGGGTTCTTGTGGTGGATGCTACTGATCAGGTTCTTGGCAGGATGTGTTCAATCGTAGCTAAGAGGCTTCTTGAAGGATACAGGGTGTACGTGGTTAACGCTGAGAAGACAAGGGTCTCCGGGAGAAAGGGGAGCTTTACCAGAGAATACGCTCGTTTCCTGGACATAAAGAGCGTTAGGAGTCCGAAGCACACTCCGAGGCACCCGAGGAATCCTGTGACTTATGTTAGGAGCGTGGTTAAGGGCATGCTTCCAATGAATAAGCCGAAAGGGGTGGAAGCATTCAGAAGGCTCAGAGTATACTGCGGATGGCCCAGCAGCGTCAAGGGTGAAGCTGCGAGGTTCAAGGATGCTGACGCTTCTAGGCTTGGAAGAAGATCCTTCACCCTTTCAGACCTGGGTGAGGTTTTCAAGGTTCCGGAGGCTGACTAGGTTTGCCGGTTCCGAGGAAACTGCCTTTAACCGTAACGGGCTCGGTTAAAAACTCGGTCGCCAGGGCTATTGTTAAACAGGGTTCCGGGAGGGTTACGATAAACGGTTACCCTGCTGAAAACTGGCTTTACGATCCTTACAGGATGCTTGCCTTAACGCCTTTAAAGCTTCTCCCGGAGCAGTTTAAGGATGTTGATGTGGAGGTTAAGGTTGAGGGCGGAGGCCATGCTTCACAGGCTAGGGCGGTTATGCAGGCGTTGGCGAGGGGGATTACACAGTGGTCTAGGAGCGCAAGCGTCAGAAACCTTTTCAGAGGGTTTGACAGGCATCTTCTCTCAGGGGATCCTCGTAGGAAGGAACCTAAGAAATTCGGGGGCACTGGTGCAAGGCGGAGGTTTCAGAAGTCTTACAGGTAGGGTGATGGTGATTTGATGTTTCCAGTTAGATGCTTCACGTGCGGCAAGGTGATAGGCCACCTGTGGGAGGAGTATGTAAGAAGGGTTGCATCCGGGGAGGATCCTAAGAGGATTCTTGACTCTCTCAACGTCACGAGAATATGCTGCAGAAGAATGTTCGTCTCCAACGTGGACTATATGGATGAGCTTATTCTTTTCTCAGGAGGGTTTCCTTCTCTGGAGGAGGGTTACCAGCAATGAGCACTGCTGAGAAGAGTGGAGAAGGCCTGCTGATCCTCAGGACGGAATACATTGCTGCAGGTTGCCACATAGGGACCAAGATTTCCACAGTCTGCATGAGGCGTTTCGTAAGGTTCACTAGGCCGGATGGCCTGAACCTGATCGAGATTACTCAGACCGATGAGAAGATTAGGGTTGCTGCCAAGGGTCTTTCCAGGTATGAGCCGGGTGACGTGATAGTGGTATCAGGGAAAGAATACGGGAGGACGCCTGTTCTCAAAATGTGCGAGTACACTGGTTTCAAGCCTATTGTGGAAAGGTTTCCGCCAGGAATCTTTTCAAACCCGAAGTATGAAGGCTATATTTCTCCAAAGATAATAATGGTTTCAGACCCTAAGGTTGACGAGAAGGCTATTCGCGAAGCAACGCTCATCGGAATACCTGTGATAGGCATATGCGACACCGACGATTCGTGTTCCTACATAGACCTCATAATACCTGCTAACAACAAGGGGCGAAGTTCACTAGCCCTAGTGTTCTGGCTCTTGACTAGGGAGGTTCTTAGGAACAGGGGCGTGCTCTCTCCGGCTGAAAGCCTTAGCGAGAACTACCACTCTTTCGAAAGCCATATCGAAGAGGCTGCGGAGACAGTTTAGAATGGCCAGGGTCAGAAGACCCGCGTACGCGGGAAGCTGGTATGAGGGTGCTAAAGAAGACCTTATTAGGCAACTGCAGGCTCTTTTCAAGGGGAGGCTGGGCTACGGGGATCTACCGGTTCTCGGGGAGTACAACCCTAGGCTGCTCGGACTAATGGTTCCACACGCCGGCTACGTCTACTCGGGCATGGCTGCCACATGGGCCTACGGGGAGGCTGCTAAGCATGGTCCTAGGGAAACAGTGGTTGTGATTGGGCCTGACCACCATATGGCTTCCACAGGGTTCGCTACTGTAAGCGAAGGCGTGTGGCGGACTCCTCTGGGAGACGTTGAGGTTGACAGGCAGACCGTCAGCCTGCTGCTCAGCTTCACGCCTTTTGTCGAGGACAATTTTCACGCGCATGCTTTCGAGCATTCTGTTGAAATACAGCTCCCGTTCCTCCAGCTTGTCTACGGCAGCACGTTCAAGCTTGTCCCGATTATAGTTCACGATTTCAACCTTGAGAGGAATATTAGTCTCGGGAGGGCTCTAGCCAAGGCTCTGGAAGGAAAAAGGGCTATCGTAATAGCGAGCTCCGACATGAGCCACTACGTGCCAGCCAGGGAGGCTGAGGAGAACGATATGAAGACGATTAGGGCAATAGAGTCCCTTGACGAGAAGCTGATTAACTCCGTTGCTGTAAACTATGAGTCGCTCTGCGGCCTGGGCCCCGTCATAGTGCTCGCCTCATGCGTGAAGGAGACGGGGTGCTCAAAAGCCGTCCTGTTGAAGTATTACCATAGCGGTGAGGTTTCAGGAGACTATAGTGGCGTAGTGGGATACGCTTCGATGGCTTTCTACAAGTGAACAAGGTTTGAAAGTAGTCTGCAAGGCTCCGGCGAAAGTAATCATTTCCGGAGAACACTCAGTCGTATACGGTTATCCGGCTCTTGTTGCCGCGGTGAACCTTTACTCTAAGGTTTCTGTTGAAGCGGTCAATGAAATAGGTACGCACGAAATATACTCTGAAAAATATGGGGTTGCAAAGATGATCGGAGGGGCCTTCTCAGGCCCGAGTCAGCTGAAGCCTTTCGCAAAAATAATAGCCGTGTTCAGGGATTCGGAAGGGTTCACCGGTAGGCTTAAGGTTCGCGTAAGCTCAGAAATCCCTCCTGCTTCAGGAATGGGCTCATCGGCATCATTATCCGTTGCACTGGCGAACGCTCTTCTCAAGCTGGTCTACGATAGGCCGCCTGAGGAGAAGGTTTTCAGCCTTGCGATGGAAGGGGAGAGGGTTGCCCACGTTAATCCGAGCGGTGTGGATGTGGCTGCGGCGCTCTGGGGCGGCTTAATCCTTTTCGTTAAAGACAAGGGGGTTGAGAGGCTTAAAGCAGGCCAAGGCGTGTTCCTGCTGGCGGACTCAGGCTTGGAGCGGAGTACGAAAGACATGATTTCCAAGGTGGCTTCCCTAAAAGAGAGGGAGCCGGATCTCTTCAACATAATAATGACATCAGTAAGCAGCATCACAACTAGGATTAGCAGGCTACTGCAAACCGATATTGCTGAAGCAGGCAGGCTAATGACGCTGAACCATCTTCTCCTCTCGCTCATGGGGGTTTCAAACAGTAGGCTAGACTCTTTGGTGTGGGCAGGCATATCGGCCGGTGCATACGGTGCTAAGCTTACTGGCGGAGGCGGTGGAGGCTGCGTCCTTACACTGGTTGATGAGGGCTCGTTGAACACTGTTGAGGAAGCGCTGCACAGTCTAAACGCTCCTACGATGATCCTTAGAACGGTTGAAAAAGGAGTTTTCACGGAGGAATTAGAGTAGAAACCAGGTTCGCATCCATATGATGATCTAGTATAAATCAGACTGGCCTCAGCACACGTCATGTACTTGTGTGCCGCGAAAGTCCCCCTTATGAAGGGGGAGGTGGTGGAGGAGACGGAGGAGCAGGCTTAGGCTTTCTAAGCTTCAGAGCAACGAGAATCACTATGATCAAAACCACTATCACTATCACGCCCAAAATTAGGAACACTTGGGTGTAATTCTCATCGTAGAGTGCTGTAAGCGTTAAGCTCGTTTGCTCGCCCGCCATCTGGACAACGACCTCACTATCTTTTGATTCAACTGCTCCCATCCAACGGTTAAACTGGTACTTGCCCCCGAGCATCCCGAAGAAGCCTTTCATCGGCTCCTCCCTCGGAGCCTTCACCTTCACCATATCGCCCTCCTCATATGTGCCTGACCCCTCTATCTCCAACCCTATGTTGGAGCCCACGGTCAGAGTGTATGTCCTAATCTGCTCTGGTTTAATGATTTGCACATGTATAATCTTGACAGCGGTGTTGACGCCATCGGTAGCCTTCACCTGTATCTCGTAGTCGCCCTCCGGATAATCGCTCCTCCCAAGCTTTATCCTGTCACTGTCCAAGGATATTCTGTCCTCAGTTATTCTGCTTGCAAGCGATGTCCAAACCTTTTCCCCCTCCCTCCTTATCAGGACAGTGTACCAAAGCTGATCACCATCAGCGTCAGTCCCCTTCCAGACCAGGGTGTAGTTGCGGCCGATACCCAGCTTCTTACCCTCAGGCGGGTAAACGATCTCGAGAACAGGCGCGTTGGCTGAAACTCTCCTGCTGAACCAGACTTTTCCATCAGGGCCAGTCAGCTCTATCCTCCCCAGGCCGTCAGTCCAGTCGACCAGCCTCACGAATGGAACCGCGTCCCCAAGCACATTTCCCAGGGGCTCTACGCTGGAATAGAAAGATATGTTGTAGGTGAGCCTCTTGAAGACCTGCCCGTTGCGGAGGTAGAAAGTAAGAGAGAAGTTTCCGGTTACACCGGGTTCAGGTTCTTCCCAGCTCCAGCTGTGGTTGTAAACCTT
>JAWCMB010000001.1:80124-85858 GCA_038850115.1 Thermoproteota archaeon | reverse complement strand
GGAATAGGAGCATCTGTATCTTCCGATAGTGGAGTCCGATTTTAAGCAGCTCGGAGACTGCAGCCTTAAGCCTAGCGAAAACTTCTTTAGACTGTTTTTCATCCTCAACTTTAAGCAGGATTGAAGCATATAGTCCGATTGTTTCCGACCGCTTAAGTATCCAATCGTTCTCCTTCATGAGTGCATCTAAAGGATTGCCTTTAGGGACTCCTTTAAGCTCCCTTGGTTGAAGATAATTTCTGAAAAGAGCCACGTGTAAATCGCATAGTTTCAATATCTCTTCTACAGGTACTCCTTCTTTGACAAGCTGTTGTTCTATTAACGGTATTTCTGTTGGAGAAACCTGTGAAAGAATGTTTCCGAATCTTCTGCTAATCTCTTCAATATCTCCTCCGCGGTGCAGCTCCTTCAGGATTTCCCTGACTGATTTGGTTGCCTCCTCTCGATCATGGGTTTCGGTTGACATGTGTCAACATTGAATCTTGCTACTTTTAAGCATTTTCCGAAAAACGGAGGTTCACATGGAAAACAACAAAAATGGTTGTAGATTAAAGATATCATAGTGTGCACTAGTTGGATACTAGTCCTCCAAATAGGCGACAGACCATCGTTCACACCTGCTTGAGCATCAGCTTGCAGTGACAACATAATTAAGGCTATAAGCTCGTTTTAAACTGTTGTTTTGCTAGTCTTTAACGTGTCAACAGGTCCTTCTGTCGAATTCTATTAGTTACACTGTTCCTGCTAAAACTCCGGATAGTATACTGAACGGCTTGTATAAAATTGATGCTAATGCGCCGGCCTTACAGGATAAAAACATTTAAACGCTGAAAATATTCCTACGCTCTGATAAATGGGCATAAAAACGGAACCTAAGATATGGGAGAAAAGATGGTCCCCGGAGCTTGAGGAGGAGCTGGTAAAGCTTTGGGAGAAGGAGGGCCTGTACAGATTCGACCCCTATAAACCCGGAGAGATATACACGATAGACACTCCCCCGCCCTACATCTCCGCCAAGTGGCACGTAGGCAGTGCTGCTCACTACACCGGCATAGACATGGTCGCAAGGTATAAGCGGCTCCTGGGCTACAATGTGCACTTCCCTATAGGCTGGGATAGGAACGGCCTGCCCGTGGAAGTAATAGTTGAGAGACAGTTCAACATTAGGGTGAAGGATGTTGATAGGGAGTATTTCATAAACCTTTGCAGGCAGACGTTGGACAGGGTTGAGGCCGAGGTTATCAATCAGGCTAGGAGGCTTGGGCTCAGCTGCGACTTTGAAAACATGTATAGGACTGATTCCCCGGAGTATAGGAGCCTGACGCAGGAGACATTCATAGAACTATGGAGACGGGGACTCATATATGAGGCAAGGAGGCCTACCAACTGGTGTCCGAGGTGCGGCACAGCTATAGCTGACGCTGAAGTGGAGTATGTTGAAACCATGTCTAAACTATTCTACATTCTTTTCAAGGTTAAGGAGACTGGTGAAAACGTTCAGATAGCCACGACTAGGCCGGAGCTCCTAGCTGGCTGCGACGCCGTGATATTCAACCCGGCGGACGAGCGGTACGTCGGGCTTGAGGGGAAGACGCTGACAGTTCCGATCTACGGTAAGGAGGTTAAGGTTGTTGCGGACAGCTATGCTAAGCCGGAGTTCGGCACAGGGCTAGTAATGATATGCAGCTACGGTGATACTTCTGACATAAGGCTGTTCAGGGAGCTGGGCTTAAAGCCGACTAGGGTGGTAGATGAGAATGCTACTTTAACGGAGGAAGCCGGCTTCCTGAAAGGGTTGAGTATTGAGGAGGCCAGAAGAAGGATCATGGAGGAGCTTTACAGCAGAGGGCTGCTCGTTAAGGCTGAGGAAATTTTACAAAGAGTGCCCGTGTGCTGGAGGTGTCGGACACGCTTAGAGTTCGTTGAGATGAGTGAGCTCTATCTTAAGCAGGAGGAGTTCACTGACAAGGTTAGGGGGGCCTCCAGCATGATGGTTTTCCACCCTGAGTCCATGAGGCAGATTCTCGTAGACTGGATAAACAGCGTAAGGGGGGACTGGCCTATTTCCCGGAGGAGATACTATGCTACTGAAGTCCCGTTATGGTATTGCGAGAAATGCGGCGAGCCGTATGCTCCCAAGCCTGGAAAATACTACCGGCCTTGGAAGACTTCTCCTGGTGAGGATGCTAAATGCGGTAAGTGCGGCGGGACCGAGTTCCGTGGGGACGACAGGGTTCTAGACACTTGGATGGATTCAAGCATTTCACAGCTCTTCGTAACAGGCTACAGGAGGAACGAGGATCTTTTCAAAAGATCCTGGATATGTTCCCTCAGGCCGCAGGGCTACGAGATAATAAGGACATGGCTTTACTACTCTATCCTCAGAACTGTTCAGCTTCTGGGCACACCCCCGTTCAAGGAGGTTAGGATAAGCGGCCTAGGGCTGGATGAGAAGGGTGAGGCGATGCACAAGTCTAGGGGGAATGTGGTTTTCCCCGACGAGTATCTTAAGAAGTATGGGGCTGACGCTTTCAGGTTCTGGGCTGCGTCAGAGGCTAAGCTCGGCTCGAACTACCGTTTCTCGGAGGAAAGGATTAAAGGTGCCAGGCTCTTCCTAACCAAGCTGTGGAACATAGGACGGTTCATATCCTCCTTCGAATACTTGGATAGGAAGCCGGGGGAACTGTGTTTTCTGGACCGGCTTGCGTTAAGCGAGCTTAAAAGAGTTCTGGAGGAGGCGGGGAGGGACTATGATTCCCTAGACTTCTACGGCCCGTCGAACCTCTTGAGGAACTTTGTCTGGAGCTTTTTCGCAGACCATTACTTGGAGGCTGTTAAGCCAAGAGCCTACCTGCAGGGGAGCAGGGAGGAGGCTGAATCAGCCTGGTATACTCTCCACAGGGTTCTGAGAGCCTGTCTAATAGGCCTATCACCAATCATACCCTTCATAACTGACTACTTGTTCAGAAACATATATGGAGAGTCCGTCATGTACCAGTCTTTCCCAACCCTGGAGGACGCGGAGCCTGTTGAAGGCGAGGTCTTAATGCTCTTCATGAGCGTCAACTCGGCAATTTGGAAGTTTAAGAAGAAACTCGGCGTTTCTCTAAACGAGGAAATCGGCTACAGGGTTTACGTCTCAGAGAAGCTCAAGCCCCTGGAGGCGGATTTAACAAGGATGCATAGGGTTAAGGTTTCGCACGCGCCTCCTAGAGACGGCTCGGAGGAGGTTGACGGCGTTTTCTTCGAAAAACTCTAAGGGTTTACCATTCTCCTAATCGTATCCACGTAGTTGCTTAACTCCTCCATGCTGCAGGCCTCATTAAGCTGGAGTGAAACATATCCTCCATAAGCTATTGTCTTAAGGGTTTTAAAGACTTTCTCTAAAACGCTTTTCTTAACGCTTTTCAAAAAGGTTTCGCTAACCGTCACATGGTTCACCAGTGGAACCAGTTTCTCAAGCATCTTCTCATCAAGCTTGCTCAGGCTCTCCGAGTTTAGTGTTATCCCTATCGTCTCCGACCCAATGTCTTCAATCATGGCTGCCAGCCTATCCATGTTCGAGTAAACCGCCTTATCCGTGCTCACACTGATCTCTACACTGTTCTTCTCAGCCGAGGAAAGAATGTTCAGAAGGTTCCTATAAAGAAGCTTGAAATCGTTTTCAGAATATGTTTCTCTGCCGACGGGCGTGGCTTTAAGCCTCAACACTCTGCAACCGTTCTCGCTGCAGAACTTGATCCAGCTTTTAACGTTGTTCAAATACTTCTCATTGCTTTTAACGTCTCCACCAAGCAGGTTGAGCCCAAGGTTTAGGACTGCAACATTCCCCCCGTTGTTTCTTATATCGTTAAAAAGCTGCAGAACCTGTTCCCTGCTGCTTGAATCCTGTTCATCCAGCTCCACGTTTCTGACGCCTTTCTCCACGCATTTCACTAAGGCCTGTTCAAAGCCTATTTTTTCACCAGACGCCAGCTGGCTGATGCTCGATGTATTAATACAAATGTTCAACCGGTTTCCCACACCTAACAAGCCTCAACACAGTGGCTTAACATTCTTCTTCCCATGAGTATGAAGGAATCTCGCTGGCTCCTGAGAAACGTTTCTCCACCAGCCTCATCATTCTACTCGTCTTCGAAAGCAGATTATCCGAATACGCTTCGCTTGCCATGTTTCCGAGACGGAGTGTCCTACTTGCCACTCTTATTTTAAGCTTTCCTCCAACGGGGAAAGGCTTAAGGAACGTTTCCAAAATAGGGTAAAGCCGCTAAAGTATATAAGTTACCGTACCCTCCTTAGAGTCTTCGATCAGTATTCCAATCTTTCTGAGGTCATCCCGGATTCTGTCAGCAAGATTATAGTCCCCAGAGGCCCTAGCCTCCTCCCTGAGCTTAACCAGTATTTCAACGAGCCTCCTCTCCCTCTGCATGGCCCTTTCAACACCCTCTTGGAAGAACCCGAGCATTCTCCAAAGCTTAGAAAACCTGTGCAGGAGGCTTTTCGAAACCGTGTTCCTGTTTAAATCCTCCAGAATCCTGTTGGCAGCGTCCATAAGCGTTGCGATAGCCCGAGGCGTGTTGAAATCCTCGCATAAATGGTTTAAAACCTCGTTCTCAAGCTCGTCGGCCTCCCTGCTCTCCTCCTCCCACTCGCCCAGCCTCACCAGGATCTTCCTCACCTTGTCAAGCCCCTTCTTAGCAGCCTCTAGGGCCTGCTCACTGTAGTCTAACGGGCTCCGGTAATGCGTTGAAAGAATATAGAACCTAAGGGTGTCTGCGTCAAACCTGCTTAAAACCTCTCTGACTGTCACATAGTTCCTGAGGCTCTTAGACATTTTCTCCCCTCTCACGTTTAGGAGCCCATGGTGCATCCATATCTGCACGAACCTTTTTCCGGTTAACGCTTCGGACTGCGCCCTCTCGTTCTCGTGATGGGGGAAGACGAGCTCCGTCCCGCCCGAGTGTATGTCGAGAGTCTCGCCCAAATACTTCATCGCCATCACGCTGCACTCAATATGCCAGCCTGGCCTACCATTCCCCCAGGGGCTCTCCCAAGAAGCCTCACCTGGCTTGGCTGCCTTCCAAAGCGCGAAGTCAAGCGGGTCCCTCTTGTTCTCCCCAAACTCGACCCTGGCGCCCGCAAGGATCTTGTCTAAGGATTGGCTTGAAAGCTCCCCGTAGCCCCGGTACTTTCTCACGGAGAAATATACGCCGTCAGGAGACTCGTAAGCATACCCTTTCTCAACCAGTTTTTTCACGAACGCTATTATGTCGGGGATATGATCGGTCACTCTAGGGTTGAAAGTGGGAGGCCTTATCCCAAGCCTCAGAGTATCAATGAAATACTCAATCGTGTATTGGAGTGCAACTTCGCTCGCAGGCCTGCCCTCCTCAATGGCCCTGTTTATTATCTTGTCGTCAACGTCAGTGATGTTCCTGACGAAGATAACTCTGTAGCCCAAGTATTCCAAGAACCTTCTGAAGGTGTCGTAGATTATTTCCGACCGGGCGTGGCCCAGATGAGCTACATCGTAAACAGTGGGTCCGCACACGTACATTTTGATCTCCTCGGGATGCGTCGGAACTAGTTTCTCAATCTTCTTTGTCAGAGTGTTGTAGATGAAGACGTCCCTGATGTTTTTCCTAGACATGTTCACGCTCATTACTCTTCAGCCACCATTATTCTTTTAAGTATTCCGTGATTCTCCTCCTTTCCCTAATGTTCCTCAGAAGCC
>JAWCMB010000001.1:77230-80114 GCA_038850115.1 Thermoproteota archaeon | reverse complement strand
AAAACCATTCTCCAAGGAGTTCTCAGCCTTTTAGCAGCATATGTCAGAGCTGCCTCAAGGGTTGCAAAGCACACCGGCTTACTTGCCAGGGCTTTCCTCACATTCTCCCTTACAAGCCAGACTCCTGCTGGTAGCAGGTACCCTGGGCCGGCCTCTCTAAGTACTAACACGGCAGCTTGCCTCCTAATCCTGTTAAGATGCTCGACGACCGCAAGCCTGGCAGCATAGTAGCAGCCGCCTATCCGCGCGTAGGTTGTTCTTCCATCAGTATCCTCGTAGTCTGAGCCTACTGCAACACCCTCTCCACCACCTATGTTCCAGACTGAGCCGGGGTGAAACATCTCTATGAACTCGTAAGACCATTTTCCCGGGATTATGATCACTATAAACTTGTTGTCGATATGCTGAGACTCGTAAACCATGTGTTCCCCAGCCTCAGGGTACTCTCTAATCTTCTCCATCATCTTCTCCGCTAGAATACTGTCCACAGCCGTTATGCTCCACCTTGTGGGCACAAGCCGTCTGCGCTTGCCAACTCCGAAGACGGCTGCGCTCAAAGCCTTCTGGATGGACGAAACCGGGACACCTGCGGAGTATGTGTAGTAGACCGCTTCAGAAGCCTTCATGTCCTCGTCATAATAGGTCTTTTCGATCATGCGGTTAACCTTAATGCTGCTCGCCTCAAGCCTCTCAACAAGCCCATATGGGCCGAAGGGCTGCGCATCCTCGTCAAGAATTATTCTCGCCTTGACCGGCTTAGAGAACTCTAATGATGCGTCAGCCGGCTGACTCGCCATCGCCATCTCCTGCGTGAGTTCGAAAAGCCTCCCCGCCTCCCACGGGTTGTGAACATTAACCCTGAATATTCCCCTAACTAGGCTCGACCTATACTCTACAAGCTTATCCAAGTCTATGCTCCACCAGGACTCAGGCTGGTCGAGAATACTCGTGTCCCCGAAGAAAGGTGGAACCAGAGGGCCTACGCCAACCTTCGGATAGCCTATTCTCCCCACGAATACACCCGGCGGAGAAGCCCCGTTCATCGCCGTCCTGTCTTCAAGCCTCAGCCTAACCACGGGTTGAAGCTTACTGTACCGTAGCAGTATGGGGCACTGTTTTCTTCCACATAGGGCTCTCGAGCCTAGGCAGTATATGCACTGGCTTCCGCTCGGCGCGTGGGCCTCTACCCCGCCAGCAGGATCCCATGGGGAAGAGGGTTGCATACTACTCAACCGGTATTCTTCGCCCGCGCTTCCTCTTCGTCAGGATTACTTCAAGAATGCCGTTGTAGTATCTTGCCTTAGCAGGCTCCTCCTCAACCTTAGTTGGGAGAGGTATTCTCACGCTGTAATACAGGGGGGTTTCCTTGAACAGTCTTCTCGCCGAGGGAGTCTCCTTCTTGCATAACCCTTCGACGACAATAGAGTCCTCGTAGAGCGTCAGCTTAATATCTTCCTTCTCAACTCCAGGCAGGTCTACGCTAATCCTTATCTCGTTCTCGCTTTCAACGATGTTGTACAACGGTTCCACGCATCCCGCGCGCCTGGCCCTCCGCCTACTAGAGTCCTCCTCGAACATCCCCCTCATCTCTTCGAAAATCCTTTCAAAATCCTCCATCCGCCTCGCCTCCTATATGAGACTCTGCTCGGCTATCGATGGAACGCTTCTCATCCTCCTTATCTCATCGTCGGTCCTTCTCATGAGCTCTCTGTACTGCATCCTAACCTCCTCCGCGGAAGCTATTAGTGATTCCACTTCCACCTTCTCCAAGCCTATCTGCGGTAGCAGTGTTAAAACCTTTGCTGCAGAACCCGGGTCAGGATAGTTCAAATACGACTGGACGAAAAGACCTAATCCATTTACTTTAAGCCTTTCAAGCCTCCTAAGGATGAGTGCTTTCGGCCCGAAAAGCAGTCCGTCTTTCAAGACCTCCACATTCGTCATCCTTGAAATAATCGTTAAAGCTTCCTCGCTGGTTGGCACAGCATAAACCTTCGGGTCAGTTATGTCTATCCTGTAGGGGTGCGGTATTCCGCCGAGGCTTAGGAAGAGCCTCGGGTTCTTGCTCCTAACCCAGTCCACTATCTCCCCAACTATGTCACGTACCCCTTCCTGGGGTATGGGGAGTTCAGACCTTAAAATGTAAACATTATCCTTATAGTATATTTCGAGCACATCCCCGATCTTCCCGTTTCTCACGATCAGCATCGGTGGGAATTCTTCCGTTTCAAGATACCCTGTTTTCTCAAAGCCCAGTTTCGTAAGATAGTGGCTAAGTGATATTGTTCCGACGAGCCCAGTGTCCGGGAGGCCTTCAAGTATCAACGGTCTCTCGGAAACCGTTTTAACCTCCTCTATAATCATGCTTCTTCCAGCCATTTCAGTTGAGGATGTATCTCACCGCAAAGATAAAAGCTTTAACCCGTGTCTTCCTCAGGCTCCACGTGAACAACCACTTCAACTTTTCCCTCAAGACTATGCTCAACACGGTGTTCAAGCCTGGAAGCGGCCTCATGGGCCTCAGCCATGCTCCTGCCTCCCTCCATGCTGACGGTGAGCTCAATCCTGTTCAAGCCTGAGGCTTCTCTGAAAACCCTCATCCTCCTAAGCCCCTTAACGCTGTGGAACTGCCTGACCTCTTCCTCGACAGCCTGCTTAACCTTAAGGTATAGTGAGGAGTTTGAGCCGACTGTTCTAATGGGTGTGACGGCTGAGCCGGCTGTCTCCACGTGAACCATGACGCTTCCAACGTTCTCAACGTTTTTCAAAACGTTCTCCTCAACCTCATCAGCAATCCCGTGGGCTTCTGAAAGACTCATTTCCCCCGAGACCTCTATGTGCAGGGACACGAGCAGTTTGCCATCCGTCCGTGAAACAAGAATAT
>JAWCMB010000001.1:7795-77220 GCA_038850115.1 Thermoproteota archaeon | reverse complement strand
AACACCCTTGGCTTTCATGGCGGAGTCCTTCACGATTCCGCGGAGGCTTTCAGAACCCTTTGGAAAAGTATGGGTCCTCACAACCACCTCTCCCCCAACAATCCCGGAGATTTTCTCCTCAACATTCTTAACGTTCTTCTGAATGCTTGAAACACTGCTCTCCATGGGGACGATCGCGCCAATGTCGACATACGTCTTCTTGTCAAGCCTCCTCACGTTCAAATATGAGACTCCATCTAAGCCGTACTCCTCCTCCACAACCCTCCTTATCCTTCTAACAATGCCTGGTGGAACAGTATCGGTCAGCTCCAAACCGGTCTCGTAAAGCAGCCTAGCACTAAGATAGAACATCATGGCTGAGAGCAAAAGGCCTGCGACGGCATCAGCGTAGGCCACGTTGAAATATCCTGCTAGAGTAAAACCCAGGAGGGCTATGATGGTGTCGGAGAAGTCGGCAAGAGAGTGGAACATGCCGGCTTTCAAGCTGGGCTCGCCGCCGGGAGCCTTTGAAAGCAGCGTGATCCTCGTGAAATCCACGGCCAGCGTGTAGGCCAGTGCCAGGAATCCTACTAGACCAGGGTAGACTGGAGACGGGTTGGTAAGCCTTTCTAAGCTTCTCAGGAGAAGCTGGGCGACAAGGTAAAGAAGCACTATGCCGCTCGCGAATGATCCGAGGGTTTTTATCCGGCTGTGCCCATACGTGTGGCTTTCATCCGCAGGCTTAAGGCTAATCCTGTAAGTTATGAAAAGCATTCCGGTGATGAGGAAATCATACGCTGCGTGAACTCCGTCTCCGAGGACCGCTAGACTGTTAGTGAGGATTCCCGCGGTAACCTCAAGCAGCATCACTGAGCCTATTAAAAATAAAGATGCTAAATGCGTCCTCAGAATTCTCTCTTCCTCAGTTTTACTCAAGACTTCTTGTTGAGGCAGGTTTCAAAAAAGTTGCTTTTAAGCTTATGCTGTTCAACAGGAAGCTGGCTTAATAGGTTTTAAAACTTAAAATCCTTATCAGGCTACTCTCAGCCATGTTTCCAACAGGAGACGAGACTAAGCGTTACACCTATCCAATCATAATATACATGCTGATAGGTATTAACACTGGTGTCTTCATCTTGGAGTTTTCAGATCCGTTGACCTACGAGCAAATGATATTGCAATACGGCTTTATACCTAGGCTTCTGACGCTCGACCCTTTTGAGGGGATGTTAAGAATGTTTACATCCATGTTCCTTCACGCGGATATTCTGCATATTTTCGGCAACATGCTTTTCCTCTACGTCTTCGGAGACAATGTGGAGGACAGGATGGGGCACGTTAAGTTCCTGTTTTTCTACCTTTTCTTCGGGGTTGCCGCAGGCCTGGCTCACTTTATGATCGACCCCATTTCAATAGTTCCCGCCATAGGGGCCTCAGGCGCCATCTCCGGGGTTATGGGTGCCTACATGGTTATGTTCCCCTTCGCCAAGGTGAGGGTTTTCTACCGTTTCTTCATGGTGAGGCTTCCCGCCGTTGTCTACCTGGGGTTCTGGTTCCTAATGCAGCTTTTCGAAAGCATGCTTCCGGAATACGTTGGAATTGCATACTGGGCTCACATCGGAGGCTTCTTAGCGGGAATGATTGTTGCACTACTTTTCTTCAGAGGGGAACGTAAACGTCCAGCTGCTCCATACTCATATTACAATTACCCTTACGCTTAGAATCTTGGTCAACAAATTCTTGGCAATGGTATCCCATGAAGCATGGGTAGGCTTCTAACTCCTCCAGCCCTCGTTAAAAGCCTGACCCCGCCGGTCTTAGATCTTCCAGAGACTCTGCCTATCACGCGGGTGTCTCTGCCGACCTCGAGCCTCCTCAAAGCCTTAACTGTTTCCTCAGCGTCGCGTAGTGGCGTGAATATGATGAGCCTGCCTTCGCACCCAAGGTAGAGCGGGTCTATGCCGAGGACCTCGCAGAGGCTTGAAACCCCATCCTTGAGTGGTATCTTCTCCTCCTCGACTTCTATCTCGACCCGAGAGGATTCTGCGACCTCGTTTAGCGATGTTGCCAAGCCCCCTCTAGTGGGATCTATGAGCGTGTGGAGAATTATTCTCCTCCTGACGAGCGCCTCCAGAATGCTTGTCAAGGGGGCGCAGTCACTTGAAACATCCGTCTCCAACTGGAATTCCCCCCTTGCAGCGAGTACAGCAGCCCCATGGTCTCCGACGCTCCCCGTAACTATCACGGCGTCCCCCGGTTTCGCGTTCAATGTTGAAACCCTGATATTTGGATATACTCTTCCTACGCCTGAAGTGTTTATGAAAATCCTGTCGCAGCTTCCTTTCTCAACAACCTTCACGTCTCCAGTCGCTATCTTGACTCCTGCTTTTCCAGCAGCGTCGCCAACGCTTCCAATAATCCTCATGAGAAAATCCTCTTCAAGCCCCTCCTCTATTATCAGCGACAGGCTCAGGCATTCAGGCTTGGCGCCCATCGTGATAAGATCATTCACAGTACCGTTGACCGCCAGCATTCCTATGTCGCACCCCTTGATGACGGGAGGCTTCATTACAAAGGAGTCGGCTGTGAAAGCAATCCTGCCTCTAGGAGTCTTGAACACAGCCTTGTCAACACCCCTGCTAGGAGTATTAAGCCTGCTGGATATTGCCTTAATAAGCTCATGCATCAGCCTTCCACCGGCGCCGTGCTCCAGGATTATTCTTCCACCCATCGCTTACAGCCCCGCGTAATAGTAGGCTGCGCAGGTTCCTTCCGAGGAGACCATGCACGGCCCAACCGGGTTATCCGGCCTGCAAATATTTCTGTACAGCCTGCATTCAAAGGGCTTCCTGCTTCCCCTCACGACCTCCCCGCATAAACATCCCCTGGGCTTAACTGTTTCAACAGGCTTCAAACCATACTCTTCAACAGCGTCGAAAAACTTGAACTCTTCCCTTAAAGCCAAGCCGCTTCCACGTATCACTCCGAGGCCACGCCACTCGGAGTCAACCGGTTTGAAAACCTCCTGCATGATCCTAACTGCCTTAACGTTCCCCTCGTGCCTAACCGTCCTCTTATACTCGTTCTCAACCTCCCTCCTGTTTTCAACAAGCTGCTGCAGGATCATGCGGACTGCTTCAACTACGTCGACAGGCTCGAAACCGCTTACCACCGCAGGGACATGGTGTTTCTCAACAAGCTCAACGTAGGGTTTGACGCCTATTATAGTGCTCACGTGCCCAGGAAGTATTAACCCGTCTATCTCAAGATCCTCCGCCTCGAGAATCGTTTTTAAAGCTGGCGGCATGAGCTTGAAAAGGCTTATCAGCCTAAGGTTCCTGATCCCCCTGCTTCTACATTCGAGTATGGTTGAGGCGAAGAGTGGGGAAGTGGTTTCGAAACCTATCCCCGCGGCGACGAACTCCCTCTCGGGCTCCTGTTCAGCCATTTTCAGAGCGTCAAAGGGGGAGTAGACGACTCTAACGTCTAGGCCCTCGCCCCTCATGGTTGACAGGCTCCTGCCGTTCAAGGGAACCCTCATCATGTCTCCGAAAACAGCTACAGTCTTACCTGCTTCAGCCGCTTGGAAAACCATTGAGAAACCCGCGTCTGGCGTGACGCACACGGGGCAGCCTGGGCCAGAGATGAGGTCAAGGTTCTCCTTGAAAAGGTTCTTCAAACCGTGTCTCGCTACAGCCATCGTATGTGTCCCGCAGACCTCCATTATCTTGACCATCCTCCCAAGTCTCTCGAGAAGCTCGTTAGACCTGCCGGCTATCCTCCTGACGATCTCCCCGTCCCTATACTCCTGGATGAACCTCACTCTTTAAACACCTCCCTGAGCGCCTCCAGCATCTCTAGGGCTGCCTCTTGGTCGAGAACCTGTATGGCGAAGCCGGCGTGAACTATAACGTAGTCTCCGACGGAAACATTGTCGACAAGGTCCAGCCTCACGCTTCTACGCGTGCCTCCGAATGAGACAACAGCTTCCTCCCCCTTAACCTCCTCAACCCTTCCAGGTATGCCCAAGCACAATTCACTTCTCCTCCATCAGGCTGCTCGCCACAGCCTGCCCAAGGGATATCCCGCCGTCGTTAGTCGGAACAATGTTGTTGAAGAAGGTTTTCAAACCGTGCTCCTCAGCTAAACGCTTAACTCTTGAAGAAAGTATCCTGTTCTGGAAAACTCCTCCAGTTAAAACAATAGTGTCAACATCCTCCTCAAGCCTTATGGTGTCCGCCAGCTCAACAGTTATCTTAGCGACGGTTTCATGGAACCTTCGGCTGACAGTTTTAACCGGCGTTTTTCTTTCAAGGTCTTCAACTATCGCGCGTATAATGGGAGCAGTGTCCACAACATACTCTTCCACACCCGTGATTTTAAAGGGGTAGCTTTCCCCGTTGATCTCTCCAGCAGTCATTTCAAGCATTACAGCTGGCTCCCCCTCGAAGGTTCTTGTTAAACATATCCCTAGGAGGGCTGAGACAGCGTCAAACATTCTTCCGAGGCCGCATGTCATAGGGGTGTTGATCCTCCTGTCCACCATCTTCCTCAAGGCCGTTTTAACGCTGTCGCTCAACCCCATGTTTATCTTTAAAGCATCGTCGCCCATCGCATCATAAAGGTAGCTGAAAGCCATCCTTGCTGGTTCTAGGACGGCCTTCTCCCCGCCGGGCATCGGTACATATTTGAAGTGGCCCCTCCTAACGTATTCCTCCTTCCTGACGACGAGGAACTCCGATCCCCAGAGGCTCCCGTCCTCGCCGTAGCCAGTTCCGTCGAAAGCTATTCCCAAAACCTCTGAACCCAGAATACTGTTTTCAGCCATTGCTGAAAGAACATGGGCGTAATGGTGCTGAACAGCGGTTTTCTCCCCGTACAGCGAAATCCCTATCTGGGTTGAATAGTAAGCCGGGTGAAGGTCGTGGGCAATCCTGCTGTACTCCAGGTTTAAAAGCCGCCGCATGCTTCTAATAGCCTCTAGATATCTTTTCCTGATGAGCATGTTCTCCAAGTCACCCATATACTGGCTCATGAAAACCCTGCCCTTTTTCGCTAGAGCGAAAGTGTTGTTCAGGTCAGCTCCCATCGCGAGCACGCCATCGACTTTAGGCTCAACCTCAACAGGCTCAGGGACGAAGCCCCTGCTCCTCCTGACGAGTCTAAGCTTGCCTTCTTGAACGAAGCCCACGGAGTCGTCGGCGAAGTTAACTATCCGACGGTTGTAGGTGAGAATATAGTCAACCATATCCTTAAACTTTTCAAAAGCCTCCTCATCCCTGAAAACTATCGGCTCCTCGGAAACGTTTCCGCTCGTCAAAACTATCGCCGGAGGCTCAACCCTCCTCATGAGAACATGGTGTATCGGAGTATATGGTAGTAAGACCCCGAGGTACTTCATGCCAGGGGCAACCTCATCAACAACAGGGTTCGGCTCCCTCTTTCTCGCGAGTATTATCGGAGCGGAATAATGGGTGAGCCATTTTTCCTCAGAATCGTTAAGCTCAACAATCCTCTCCGCCTCCCCGATGCTCTTAACCATTATTGCGAAAGGCTTGTTGCCTCTTCTCTTCCTTCTCCTAAGCTCCGTGACGCTGCTCCTGCTGGTTGCGTCGCAAGCAAGGTGAAACCCTCCATACCCTTTAACTGCGACTATGAATCCCCTGTTTATCAGCCTGGCTGCCTCTGAAACAGGGTCTTCAACCCTCATCAGCCTACCCTCATGGTAGAGCCTAACCCTTGGCCCACACCTGCTGCACGCGTTTGGCTCAGCCTTAAACCTCCTGTCGGAAGGATCAGAATACTCCTTCTCGCAGTCACCGCACATCTTGAAGGTTTTCATGCTTGTGTTAACCCTGTCGTAAGGCAGTTTCTCAAGTATCGTAAACCGTGGTCCGCAGTTTATGCAGTTTATGAAGGGGTAGAGGTGCCTCCTGTCCTTAGGGTTGAACAACTCGTCTAAACAATCTTTGCAGACGGCAACATCAGGCGGGCAAAGGGTTTCAACCTCCTCACTGAGGGTCTGCTCAACTCTGAACCCTTTGTACCCTCTCAGGGGTATCTGCATGCAGGAGAATGTTTTAACAACCGCTCTGGGGGGCTTCTCCGTCTTAAGCCTCTCTGTGAATCTTAAGCAGTCCTCAGGCCTTCCTTCAACCTCTATTAGAACCCCGTTTCCAGAGTTAAGGACGAAGCCCTTAAGGCCGAGGCTGCTAGCGATACGGTAGACGAAGGGTCTGTATCCAACTCCCTGCACAATGCCGTTTACGTTAATCCGGTATGCGACTAGTTCCTCCGACTTCTGGCCAGGCATCTAATGTTTTCCGAAGCATTCCTTGACAGGGTATAAATACGTTTTCCGAATCATCATTTGTCTAAATGCTTTAAAAATGCTTAGGAATGGGAATCGCGCTTTTAAACACTTGTTTCTCCGTCACCTCTAAGCTGTAAACCACCCGCGTGATGCGGGTTGTATTCGACAGGGACGTGTTACAGCATTAATGCTTAGATTGCAAGCAGGCTGACCAGCCTATACTTATCCTCATCCATCTTTTTAATACTGCTATACGAGTCCATTATGCTGATGTCGACAACCCTGTTATCCTTCAGGCCTACAACCCTGTTCCTCTTACCCTCTGAAA
Organism: Thermoproteota archaeon; assembly: GCA_038850115.1. Taxonomy (GTDB): domain Archaea; phylum Thermoproteota; class EX4484-205; order EX4484-205; family JAAOZP01; genus JAAOZP01. The sequence continues at coordinate 70,600 of JAWCMB010000001.1, read as the reverse complement.
CCAGTCTGACAGCATGATTCCCGAAGAGGCAGGCTAGGGTTCTCGACCTTGCCGATGGGACTCCACCCCTTTGAATATGGCCTAGCACAGTAACCCTGAAATCGTAGCCAGTTAGCCTGCTAAGCCTTGAAGCTGTTTCAAACGGGTCTCCCATGGCCCCCTCAGCCTTAACTATTATGCTAGACTTCTTACCGAGGGAACCCATTTTCACGAGTCTTTGAGCAACATCCTCTTGGGTCACCGGGTGCTCCGGTATGAGGGCAATCTCAGCGCCTGAAGCCAGGGCTACGTCGACGGCAAGGAAGCCGCGCTGCCTCCCCATGACCTCGACGATGAAAACCCTCTCGAACGTTACCGCCGTGTCCCTTATCTTGTCCACAGCCTCCACGGCAGTGTTGACAGCAGTGTCGAAGCCTATGGTCTCGTCAACGCCAGCTATATCGTTGTCGATCGACGCGGCCACAACAACGACGGGTATACCGCTAACCTCGCTGACTTCTTTAGCACCCTTCAGAGAACCGTCTCCGCCTATTGCAACCAGCCAGTCAACATTTCTAGACTTAAGGTTCTCGAAAGCCTTCTCCAACCCCTCGGGCGTCTTGAAAAACTCACACCTGCTGGACTTCAGAATGCTCCCGCCAGTGTTTATTATCCCACTCACATCCCTCGGAGTCAACTGTCTGAAAGCATTCTCTATTAGACCCATGTATCCCCTTTCAACACCAAGCGTTTTGAAGCCTTGTGAAGCAGCAGACCTGACCACAGCCCTGATCGCAGAGTTTACGCCGGGCGCGTCTCCCCCTGGAGTAACTACTGCAATATTCATTGACTAACCCTGACTCCGGCTTGGATAAAAAGCTTAGCTGTATGATTAAGAGTTTTTAAATAGCGCCGGGGGTATGTCTCCATATTGAGAAAGGATCAGGGTCTCACGGAAGTGCTTGATGAAATCGCTAGGAGCGTTGAACCTGTGATTTACGATGCGCTCTCAGATAACGCTTCGCCCGAGTTTCAAGAAGTATTGCTTTACCCTGTTAAAGCGGGTGGCAAAAGGATTAGACCAGCAGTATTAATGCTCTCATGTGAAGCCGCTGGGGGGGATCCTGAAGATGCTTTGAACTCTGCAGCAGCCATAGAGCTCATCCACAACTATACTCTGATAATAGACGATATCATAGATCACGGTGAGGTTAGAAGGGGTATGCCTACCCTTTGGAAGAAGTATGGTTTAACAATGGCTCTTCTCGCTGCTGTCCAGTACAGGGAGGTTGTTTCAGAACTCTTGCTGAAGTCTAAGAATGGCAGCAGGCTCCTCTCCATCGTTGACCATTACGTTATGAGGCTTGTTGAGGGTGAACGTCTGGATGTTCTCTTCGAACAGGTTGGGAGGGAGGACGACCCGTATGTTGTTGAGCACAGGAGGCTGAACGTGAGTTTCGACGACTATGTGGACATGGTTGTTCGCAAAACCTCTTCCCTCTACGAGGCGAGTGCGATGATGGGTGCTGTGGAAGCCGGTGCTGGCGACACGGTTGTTGAAGCATTCAGAGGGTTCGGCTTAAACCTAGGCATCTCCTTCCAGATTGTAGACGATCTTCTAGACTTGTTCGGCTCAACCTCTGAAACGGGTAAGCAGGTTGGGAAAGACGTTTTGGAGCATAAGCTTGGGAACATGCTGATACTCCGGGGACTTGAGAGAATGGATGGCGAGAGCAAAAGGTTTTTCCTCAGTATTTTAAGGAGTAAACAGGTTTCCCAGGAGGATCTGGACGAGGCTTTAAGCATCCTGGCTAGGACCGGTGTTAGGGAGAATGCCGTGAGGGAAGCCTGGCTTTTCTCAGAGAGGGCTAAGTCGATGCTCAGCGTTCTCCCGGATTCTAAGGCTAAGAGGCTCTTGTTCGAGCTTGCCGACTACGTGGTTTACAGGAACAGGTGAAAATGAAGCCTCTGGTGATTGTTAAGCTAGGGGGAAGCGTGGTGACTAGGAAGGACGAGCCCTTCACGCCTAACATTCCTGTGATAGAGCAGGTTTCAAAACAGGTTTCAGAGCTCCTCCGTGATTACAGTCTTATTCTGGTCCACGGCGGAGGCTCGTACGGGCATGTGGTTGCTTCAGAGTATCGTGTTGCCGAGGGTTATCTTCAACCAGGCCAGCTCATAGGGTTGTCGAGGGTTAAGCTAAGGATGAACGAGCTGACCCAGCTCATACTTGCGAGCCTCGCTTCGCAGGGTGTTCCAGCAGTACCGGTGACGCCTGTCAGCTGCTTGACCTGCTCAGCAGGCAGGATAGAAAGCTTTTTCACTGAGCCGCTGAGGATGATGCTCAGCCTAGGCCTCGTGCCATTGATCCCCGGGGACATTGCTATGGATTACTCTGGGAAAAGGTTCACAATAGTTTCCGGGGACCAGTTGGCCTCGTTTCTCGCTGTTAAACTCGGCGCCTTTAAGCTTGTTTACGGGACTGATGTTGACGGTGTCTTCACGGGCGACCCTAGGCTTGACCCTAGTGCAAGCCTGATTCCGCGTTTGAGGAGGAGCATGATGCCGGGTCTCACAGCCTCGCTTAGGCCGGGCGACGTTACCGGGGGGATCTACAGGAAGATTGAGGAAGGTTTGCATGCTGCTGAAAAGGGTGTCAGAGTGATGATAGGGAACCTGACCGGGCCGGATGCTTTAAGCCTCATGATCAGGGATGAGGCCAGTGTTAAGTGTACTATTCTAGAAGCCGGATGAGCCTTGAAGCCACCGCATAGAGAAGAGTTCCCAACAGTATTCCTCCGAGAATATAGGTGTACACTCCGGCACGGATCGCTTCAGCGGACGCTACGAGTACTGTGGACACTCCTATGATTAGGGGTATGAGCCTCCTAGGGCTTAAAGCGGTAGCTGCATGCTTCTCAACCTTTGCAGCCGTCTCGCCTTCCTCAGTTTTTCCTGTTCTAGGATGCGTCACTAGTATTGTCCCGCCTTTCTCAGCCTTTCCTATTTCAGAGTGTATCTTCAGTATTTCCGCAACTATTGTCTTCGCGGCCTCCGTAGCAATATACATCTCGACGTTTCCAATCTTCCTTCTCAGCACTAGCCCGCTCCTCTCCAATGTCTCCAGATGGTGGTCCACGAGCTGCCTAGAATACCCTAGGGCTTTAGAGAGCGATGCCACCGTGCCCTCCCTGTTAAGCAGCTCCATCATTATCCTAATCCTATGCGGGTTTGCAGCAACCTCGATCATCCTGAGCCTCTCGGAGTCTAGCTGTGGCTCCCCGTTCTTCTCGTCCAACAACACTTTTCTCAGCAGCCCGGAGTTTCTTAAGCATTCTGATTCAGGTGGGTGTTTTTGAAAGGATCCTATATTCTCGTTGTTTCAGTCGGGAGAAGCATCTGGTTTAAACCGGGTTCTCTCCCAAGGGTCAGGCTTCCCCAAGGCTGCTATGTTTACGTGGGCTCCGCCATGGGGCCGGGTGGCTTTGAGAAAAGGGTTTTGAGACACTTGAGGAGGAATAAGAGGGCTAGGTGGCACATAGACCATTTGACGAGGCTCAGGAGTGTTAGGGTTGAAAGCGTTATCTACACTCCCCTCCCACACGGGGAGTCTAGGCTTACGCGCATCCTTTCCTCCCTAGGTTTCGTTAAGGTGGTTAAAGGGTTTGGAGCAACAGACTCCCCAGGTGATTTCTCCCATCTCCTGTTTTCCAGGGAGGGCTCAAGGAAGACGGTTGAAAGAATAACGTATGGGATGAGGAGAAGCGGCCTGCGGTTTAGGCTTTTCAGCCGAGAGGATTTAATAAGCTCGTCAGAGTGTTAAACACATGTTTAAAAGATGGGCTGGCGGGGAGTATGAGGTTGAGCTGACCCTTAGGCTTCACGAGGTCGGCGACCGTTCCCCAGCTAAAGCCGTCGAATGGGGGGATGAGCTTATCCCTTTGAACGTTTTCCTCAGGGAGGCTAAGGAGGTTTCGCCCTCAAACCCCAAGAGGATGATGATTTATTCCAAGGGTCTCAAAATGAACCTGAAAATAGTTGGGATAGAGGTTCTTAGGCTTGGGGAGAAATCTATAGATCTGAGGGTTATCACGGAGAAGGGGGTAGGTGCCGCTTCAAGGCTATAACTAGGCCAGAAGAATTGTTAAAGCAGACCTTTGAAACAAAATACTCATGGCTGCTAGGAGGCGTTGATTGAGGCACTTAAATGCTTAGGAGAAGTAATAATTAAACGTCGTGATGTTGCCTAAACCTTTGACTCAACGACAGTATTTAGATTCGAAGACTATCGTGGCCTCTGCTATGCGTTTCTTCTCAAGCGTCTTCTTAAAACCGTAGTTGGAGATCTCGCCCACGTTACCGCTGAGCCCATCCTCCCTAGCCTTGGCCATAGCCCTCACAACATCCAGTATTATGTTTCCAGCGTTACCCCCGTCATTAGACCTCAGGTTAACGTTTATGGTGAAGCCGCTGCCCATGAAACCGGTCGCATTGAACTGGAGGTAAGTAACCCTGTTGTTTCCGAGGAAGTCCACATAGTCCGTTGTTCCAGACACGACCTCCCAACCCTCTTCAATCTCCTCAACTATCGAGGATGTTTTAACCTGTTTCTTGAAATCTCTAAGGTCCTCGTACATTGTGTTTAAGGTCTCCAGTCCACCGCCCACGTCAAGCTGATAGCTTTTAACCGGCTTAACCCCCCTTGACTTAAGGAGTGCTACTAGCCCCCTGTGAAGCGCTGTCCCGCCAAGCTGGCTCATAAGATCGTCTCCAACCAGGATAAGCCTTCTTCTAGAAAATTTTTCAACAAGAACAGGGTTTGTTGCAACGCTAGTCGGAGTGGTGTTTACGAAGCTTACTCCAGCCTCACATGCTGCTTCAGCGTACGCTGCGGAAGACTTGTCGAGCCCACTGGAAATCGTGTTGACAGCGATGTCCACACGGTTTTTCTTCAAGTATTCGATGATGCTGCCCCTATCCTGTTTCACGGGTTTAAGCGTGGAGGTGAGGTAGGGGTTCAGCTCGTCCTCCAGCAGCCCCTTCTCCACCGTGACCCCTGTCTTAGGTATGGTGAAGTGTTTCGGAACGACGTTAGGCTCTGAGAAAATCGCCTCGGAAACGTCTTTCCCCACTTTTCTCTGATCTATGTCTAGGGCTGCTGCAACCTCGATTTCGCTAACACTGTACCCTCCTACAGTATGGTGCCACAGTCCTTCTTTCCCAGGGTTAGAAGAATAATAGAATAAGCCTTGTATGGTTGCTGAGGCACTGTTTCCTACTCCTATGAACGCGACTCTTATTCGCCTACCAGACATAAGTAAAGCATGTTTTACTGCTATATAATATTTACTTCGCCTCGGAAGCTAGGGCTTAATCAACACGCGCGATGAGTTAAACCACCCGGAAAGACATTCTTTAAGCTCATCCAGGTTCAAAGCCACAAGCTCCGCGCCAGCATCCCTAAGCTTTTCGGCACTCCAGAGGCTGGAAGCTATTCCTATGGGCTTAACCCCAGCGTTCTTAGCTGCAGCCACGTCTATCGGAGAGTCGCCGATGTAAACCGTTTTCCAAGGAGGGACTTCCAGCTTTTCACAAGCCTTGAGAATAATGTCAGGGAAAGGCTTAAGCCTTTCAGCATCGTTCCGGGTTAAGACATGCACGAAGAATTTTTTAAGACATGTTTTCCGGAGAATAATTTCGGAGGCCATGCTGCAGTTGTTCGTGCAGACAGCCATCTTCACACCCTTTTTTTCAAGCCATGAGAGAAGATTGTAAGCTCCTTCCCTTAATACAGGGTTCACAGCGGCTTCAAGCTCCAGGGGCTCCACAGCTTCATACACCTTTCTTCTGAAACCTCTTAACTCCTCCTCGTTGAGTCCTTTTTTCCGCATGAACATGATAGCGTCCTCTACGTTTATGGAAACAGGCTTCGACTCTGAAAGAACATTACCGTCAACACCCATCTCAATCATCCTAGCTATTACTAGTCTTCTAGCTGAAACATAGTTATAGTTGAACTCTATCAGGGTCCCGTCGAGGTCGAACAGCACTGCTTCCATCATCTGAACATTACAGGCAGCATCAAAACCAGTTTTAAATCTTAACATGTTTTATGAAAGCACTAAAGAGCGTTTTGACTTACTAAATATCATGGGCTCGCTATGTGCTCCATGTCTTTTGAAAAACCTTTAAAAGGAATTTTTTGCTGCATTAAAAGAAGTTAAACTATGAGTCCCTAGCGCTCAGTGGTTTTAGCTTTTACCCAGAGAAGTCTGAAAGCCTACACGCGATGAGGGGGACTAGGAGCTCATCCATCGTCAGAGAGCCGTGCGCACCAGCCTTGACAAACTCCGGTTCCACTCTTTCCTTCAAATCATAATGGAACACGAGTCTGCCCTCGCCCTTAGATAAGGCTACATAGTCTCCGATCCGGTCTGCGACACAGGGCTTGACTTCACCCCGCCCGAAAACACCCTTATCCAGAAGCATCCGGGATTTAAACAGCGAGATACCCCGGCCGATCCTACTGCGGAAATTCTTCTCAAACCCCTTAACACCATCTTTAAGATACAGGTAGGCTGCCCTAGACTCCCCAGCAGGAGGTATCACGAGAGAATCCTTGAGCCAGCTTAAGTCGTTAAGCCTGATAGACTCTTCGTCTCTAACCCTTGACTGGCCATGGTCGGAAATCATTACGAAGAGCGTCTTTCTAGCAATATCGGGCTTAACTCTGCCAGTGACTTCCCTTAGAAGAGAGAGAGTATTTAGAAGCTCAAGCTCAGCCTCCGTGCTGAAGGGCCCGTAATAGTGCGACTGACTGTCGAAACTATCCCAGTAGGCAATTATGAACTCTGTAGTCCTATCGTTTACGAGTCTTGCGAGATTAGTAGCGAAATCCACGCTAGTTAATGCGGGGACTATCTTGGAACCCTTGTAGAGTAGTGTTGACAGGCCGCTGTTCCTGATTCCGTACCTGATTATGGTTTTTGAATCAACCCCTAATTCTTCAAGTCTCTCCGTGAGAACCTTCACTCCCAGAATCCTGCTAGCATCCATGCCGAGCTCGAAAACCCTGTTTCTCCTCTCGTCGTTAACAGGGCTTAGGGAAATCATGTTAACCATTGAGCCGAGTTCCTTCATGAAAAGCGTGTAAGCCACTATGCCGTGCTCCTGAGGAGTCAGACCCGTGTTGAGACTTGTCAGTGCAGCCGAGGTTGTGGATGGGAAAACGGATGTTAAGGCCTTGACAGAGATACCCCGCTTCGCGAGAAAACTGTTTAAGAAGCGTTTAAGCTCCGGGGAAGTCTTCTCGAAAACATTCAGCCCCATAGCGTCCATGATCACAAGCACAACCTTGTTCAGATTTTTCAAGTCTGGAAGAATACTGTCCCTCAGCTCTTTTCCCGCAGGCTTAACACCCATGAGCCTCATAAGACTATTCGAAAGATTCGGGAGTGAGAAGCAGTCGTACCTAGGAATGAAAAGACCCTCATCTATTCTCCTTAGCCGAAGCTCCTCAACCGCGTTCTCCCAGACGGTTAGCATGTGAAGGATAAGACATCCCCATATAAACACTTATTCACTGAGGGATAGAGGGGAAAGGGAGGCCTTTGAGTGGAATAGGGCTGGAAGGTTCTTCAAAACGCCTAAGCTGCAGCCACTCCTTGAACGCGGATAACGATGTGAGATGAGCATGGTGAAGCAGATCATGAGCACGAGCTATACCGTAGGGATGTAGGAAACGCTTATCTTAAGCCCACAGTGTTTTTGATGAGGCATGGGTGGGCTTTGCTACGTTTATTTGAAGAAGGAGGATACGCTTATCTTGAGAAACCTTGAGCCGGGTGAAACAGAAATAAGGATTCCCGGGAAAACTTTGAAAGCAACACTGAGGAAGACCCGGGACGGGTTCAAACTCCTCTTGTCGACGCCTAGGGGCGTGGCAAAAATTAAAACACTTATCATAGAGAACACGGGACCCGGGGTCCTAAGCATCACCAGGGTGCTTCCGGAGAGGATCGAAAGCTTCAGGTTAAGCTGGGACGGGAGGAGCCTGAAGATAATTGGGTTGAGGCTGAGTGAAAAACCTGTTGAACTAAACCTCATACTTGTCCCTATGGATCTAAGCAGTTTTAATCCTTCTCAGTGAACCAAGGCTGCTCGGGATGTTCCCTAAGCCTCCTAAACTTCTCTCTGAGTCTACGTGTTTCCCTCCTATGCTTCAAGAGGGCGCTTATTAAGAAGGCTAGGAAGCTTAGGAAGATTGCAATCATGTAGAAGAGGAAGAACATTGACATGTCTAGTTGAGCCCTAATCATTACTCCGGTTTCCGCACTAAGCACAGTTATATATGTTTTATGTTTCACAAGCCTTAAACTTTAAAAACAATTTCTTCAATAGGAAGCATATGCTTAAGGCGTATCTACTGATAGTGTGCGAAGTGGGTTTGGAGAGGGATATCGAGGAAGCCATAAGAAGGGTTGACAACGTGACGGATGTCGATGTCGTCTACGGCGAGTACGACCTTATAGTGAAAACAGAGGTTAATGATATTAAGCAGCTTGACGGAGTCGTTTCAGAGATAAGGCGTATCAAGGGTGTTTTACGAACAATGACGCTGCTCTGCGTCTAAACTATTCTGAAGCCCCCGATGTTTACCCGTGAGAACGAGGCCCGCCAGGAATTAGCTTCCTTCACGCTGAAGCTGGGCTGTTCAAGCAGGTTTTTGTCTGAATGGTATATTAACGTGACGACTGGTTTTCTCAGAACGCCGCCGCCGCTCAGCTTAACCTGCTCTAGGACGTTAAGGGGTACTTCAAGCCTGATGACGGTCCTCCTGTTCCTCCTGCCCACGTACTCTTCAAAGAGTATTCTATGCGTCGTCAGAACGAGCGTGCCTTTCAACGGTGCCTCTAGGAACGTTGATCCTCCGATGAACCTCGCAGGCCCCTCGAAAACAAGGCTTTCACCCATTGGGAGCTTTCTTTCAGACACTCCTCCACCACCCCGTTCCAGACCCTTTCAACGTTTTTAAACAGTTACAGGGGGTTTTAACTTTTTAGCCGGGGTCGGCTTAAAACACTGACCCTTCGCCACGTGTAAAAACATATCTATAGCCACACGTAGAGTTAAACAGGGAGTTAGGCTTGTCGGAGAGTAGAGACGAGGAGACCCAGAGGCTCGCGGATCTTAAGAAATACTTGACTGAGAAAAAGGCTGGGCTTGAGGAAGAGCTTGAGAAGCTTGACAGCCTTATGCAGGTTGTAGACGATCTTCTGGCATCAAGGAGCTTTAAAACCGGGGGCGAGGTCATGAGGAAGGCTGAGGCTGAGGCGGTGGTTCAAAAGCTTGAGCTCACCTACAAGAACACTAAAGTGGGGGAGATGGAAGTCTATCAAACATATGCCAGGGTCACACCGCTCCCGGAGCTTAAGCTGAGTACAGCGGTCTCTCCTTTTGAAGCCTTCCTAGTAAGGAAAATACTGGAGCCGATGAGGGAGAGGGATGTGGAGCGGGCTGCTAAAAACGAGCTTAGGCCAGACCAAATGTTCTCATACGATATTTTGGAAGAAAACGGTTTGTTGAAGGCAGTTATTCTGAGGAACTTCCGGGATAAGATAAGGTTGAAAGAATTAGCTAACTCCATTTCATGGACGTTTTTCAGGATGGCTGAGAAGGAGCAGCGGGCTACTAATCCTCCTGACGAAAGCGGACCGTAGAAGGGGAGGGCTCGCCGAAGACAAAATTAGAGATGGCTAGCACGCCATGGAGAATAGGGAGCAATATGTATTCTGTGAAAGGGGAAGTTATTCGACATGAACCTGCTACTCAGGTTTTAGCGTTTCCAACTGAGAGCACTACCCGAGTATCCGTCGTAACGATGGATTCGACGCCTCTTATTTTTAAAACGATCCTCATAAGCCTTTCAACGTCGAGAACGTCTACCCTTACTAGGAGGTCTATGTCTCCAGTCAGCTCCATGACCTCCCTAACCTCCTCAATGCTGAGAAGCTCCTCCATAACCTCCTCCCTGTCGAAACCCTTCCCTATCTTGGCGAGCACGAAAGCCTGCAACTTAATATGTTAGGGGTGCAGCCGCATATATTTTTTTCGTCTACTTCATTATGTGAGATAATACTATACGGGTGTCCGTTGATTCTACACCTTTAACGTTAAGAATCTCGTCAACTATCCTCCTGAGGTCTGTTTCAGATGGGACTTCGACTTCAACGAGGAGGTCTATGTCTCCAGTCAACTCGTAAACCTTTTCCACTCCTCTTATTTGAAGAACTTTTTCAACGTTGCCTTGGAAACCGCTTGAAACCCTTACGAATATTATCGCCTCCATAACCTTATTCAGATGGTGCGCTACCTAAGATAAGTTTTTCCCTTGGGGAAAGGTTAAATACAGCCTTGAGAATGGTTTCGCGGAGATGAGAAGAAGTGGCGGAGCAGTTCGTTAAGGTTAAAGACCTTAACACCGACTCCAAACACGTGAACCTTCTCGCCAAGGTGCTCTCCCTCTCTGAAGCAAGAGAGGTGACATCAAGGTACGGAGGGTCTACGAACAGGGTTGCAGAAGCCAAGATCGGTGACGAAACAGGAACAATACTGCTGACTTTATGGAACGAGAACATTGACCTAGTTAAGCCGGACGACGTTATAGTGATTAAAAACGGTTATGTGACTGTTTATCAGAGAACTCTTAGACTCAACGTAGGGAAATACGGTTCCATTGAGAAGAGCGACGCCCAGATAGGGAGCGTCGACACTTCTCTCAACATGTCTGAGAAAGAGGTTGAGGGAGGCTACGGCGGCAGAAGGTTTAACCGTGGTCCGAGGAGGAGGTATTAAGGATAGCCTAATTCAGCCTTCTTGACTTCACCGTTTGGAGAGGTTTCTTCGAAGACGATCGCTTGAAAACTGTAAACTCTAGTTTTTTCATCCAGCCAGCAGCCTACAGGCAGGCCTGCTTTAATACAGGTGTATGAGAGAAAGGTTTCAGGGTCCCAGTTCTCCTCCACAGCAACCTGGGGGAGCAGGAGGCCCCTGTTGAAGCCGCGTTCAACAATAAGCCCGTCCCTACCTATACTAACCTCTTTCGGAAGCATCCTCCTATCCCTCACTTCTAAAAGCCTAGGAGGAGTCAAAACGCTCACATCTATCACAATCCTGCTCATTTCTTCAAGAGCCACCGGGGGGAAACGCGGATCCTCAACTGCCGCAGCCACAGCTGCCTCTATCACCGCTTCCACCAGAGGCTTAACAGGCTCCGGGAAGCCTATACAGCCCCTGAGCTCTTTATGTTCCGATCCTACTGGACCGGTAAGCCTGTTAAGGGTGACGAAGACTCCGCAGGGCTCGTAGAAAACATTTTTCAGGTCAGCCGGAGGGCTTAATAGTGCTTCATCCCTGAGATACTTCTCCACGGATTTCCTCGCAATCCTGACGAGCAGCCTACCGTCCTCTAGAGACAGTTCCATCAGTATTCTTTTTCAAAGGAATTTTAAAAGGATTATGGGCGTCATCAGGGCCTATCCTTCAGAGTATTCTTGTTGAAGACGAAGACCCTTATAAAGCCGGATAAAAGTATTGTAAACCAGAGCGGCGAGTACACGAAGTACAGGAAGGCGAATTTAGCCAGGTTGAACCTGAACCGCATATCCTTGGCAACCCTGTAGTAGAATAATGAGAAAAACGCGAATGCAGCTATGAGCGCTATGAGCGTCTTGGTGAAGAGAAGCAGTATCTTGACGAACAGCCCGTAGGAGAATAGTGTTGCAAACGGCAGTAGACCAGAGTATAGTGATGAGAGCGTGAGAAGCCCCACCCATATAAGCCTGTCCTCCAGAAGAGTGTTTAGGAAGAAGGTTATGGTGAAGGAGGCTAGTGACGGAAGTATTAGGAAGAGCAGGAGCAGTATTAGAGACGGCTCCTCCCTAATTATTTTCAAAAGTGTGCGCCAGTTCTCTCTAACCCAGACGGCGGCACCGATACCCCATCTTACACGCTGCCTAAACCAGTCCCTCCAGCTTGATGGAGCATAGTTCACCACGCTGGGGTTCTTCACGAAGCCGAAGCGCAGCCCGGCGACGTAGCTTCTAATGCCGAGGTCGAAGTCATCCGGTATCTTACGCCTGAAGCCCCCTATCTTCTCGTAAGCCTGCCTCCATATCGCGAAGGCTGCACCGTTCAACCCTAGGCATTTCCCAGTTTTATTCGCAAAAACCATGCTTCCATAGTTGAAAGACATGAACTCGTAGTTCACCGTCTGAGCGAGCAACCCTTCTCCCTCAACGGTTTTCATGAACTCGCCTATTTCAAACCCTTTCATCGACTCCACGGCTCTAGACAGGAAGCCTTCGCCCGTTATACAAACGTCGTCATCCAGGAAGATTAGAAGGTCTCCAGAGGACTGTTTAAAAGCCTCAATAAGGGCGCTCACCCTGCCCTCTCTACTTTGCCGGAGGATGGTTTTTACAGGCTGTTGCTTGAGCCTCTCAGCAACATCGGTGGAGGGGGCGTCGACAACAACCAGTACCTCCTTATTACGATAATTATCTTCGACAAGCCTGTTGACAAGCTCAACCAGCCGTAGGGAGCCTTTGAACGATGGGATTATTACTGATACTTTCACATCCATCTTCCGACACTGCTTTAGTCCTAAACCATCGTATAAGAAGATTATTAAACGTTTTTAACGCCGTTTTCAGGGTCCTCTATATAAGGCTTCCTGTCGGAAATTACCGCTGACTGCAAGCGCAAATTTTCGCTTGCACACGCCATAAATACGTTCTCCCGACGCTTCTGAGCGTGATAAGGGATGCTGAGGGGACTCATCAGAAAAATCCTGGTGCTCATGACAATACTGGTTGCAGGAGCACTTGTTAAGAGCCTTATCGACTCAGCCTGGCGTTCCTTAGGCCTGGATCCGAAAGGATTGTCGAGCCTGATCACCATAGTCATAATAGGGTTTTCGGCAACGCTCCTAATACCTTTAAAGGGTTCTTTCAAAAACAGGGTTAGAGGGCTCTTTAAGGGCCTGATAATATTCCTTTCAATATGGGTGGCAGCAGCCTTTTCAGCAGCCATCCTCCATATCTCAAGCTACATCCAAATAGGGTTAATACTGGCATTAACATATGTTTTCCTCAGGCTGAGAACATTCACGAGACTCGGGGGAATCCGGCTGAGAATACTGTGCGAGAAGCAGCCTGTTAAACTGGAGGGCTACACGCTCCTCCTATCTGTTGCACCTGTTCCCAAGGCTGTTTTCCTCGATGGGTTCAGCGTAAGAGGGGCTATGCGGGTTTTCAAGGGCGAGGCGAGAGCCCGGCTTAGACTTCCCGAGGATGTTTTCATGGAATCGTTCAAGCACCGTCAGACGCTTGAGCTAAGGGGAAGCCTTTCATCCCTAGCGGAAAAAGCTGGGGAAATCCTTCCAGATGGGGCGGCAATACTATGCGAAGCGAAGCCCAGCGGGAATTCGTTCAAAATAAGGGTTGAAATCGCCTCCGACAGCCCCCAGAGTTTGAAACGCCTCTCGGAGAAGCTTAGCAGGCTTAGCCCGGAACCGGTGGGGAGCGTGGAGCATGCTCTGGAGAAGTGGTGTTCTTTAAAGCCTTGCGTGAAGCCGGTTTCCGAAGTCTTGGGCTACAGCTTTGACACAGACCTGTTGACGGGAAGACTGTTGATAGTCGGCGATTCAGAGAGGGCTGAGAAGCTGGCGCTCGAAATATGCTTGACACAGTTAAGAAGGAATACGGTGGTACTTGTGACGGGTGGCGAGGGTAAGGCTGGGGATGGCTTAGGAGACGGGGTTGATAAAATGCTGGCGGAGAAAGGCTTCAGGCTCAGCGAGAAGCCTGTTAAAACGTATAGGGGCCGCGACGGGGTTGAAGTAGTTTTCGCGGGAAACGCTTCGAGCAAGGCTCTTCTAAAGAAAACGTCCTCTAAACCCGTTGTTGCCGCATGGCTTAGGAACAGCAACCAGTGTTTAATGATTAATGCTCCTGTTGAAGTATTGACTTTGGGAGAGCCTAACGCATACTTAGATTTCGAAGCCGGCGGCATGATTCTAGTAGAATGCGAGAGAAGTCTTGCCGAATCCTTCCTGCCTTTCAGATATGGGTTTGCGATCAAGGGGAAGACAGCACTCGTCTCCCGGAAAGGGGTGAGGATACTGGGATGAAAAGCATGCTTGAACCCAGTTTAGGACTGCTTGAGACGGCTGGAAGAATAGGTGTGGCTGGCGGGAACTTCAGAAGCATCCTTGTATACTTGCTTTCAGAGGTTTTCAAGGACACTAGAATAATACTGTTTGATTTGAACGACGAGTTCAGTTGCGTCTCAAGAATCAGGACGACAAGGTATTGCAACATCGTTAAGCACAGCGTCAATCCCGTTAAGCCACCATGCCCAGAAAGGGTTGAGCGGTACATCGAGTCGCTCGTGGAGATACTTGACTACTGCTTTGGAGCATTCAACGTGAAGAGCATTCTGACGAAGGCGCTTCTGGACAATGTTTCAAAATCCACGGAGGCCACGATACCGGAGATAGCCTCGAAGCTCGACTTCGAAACCCCGGAGGGCGGATTATCCATTTACACGCCCTTCGAACCGTTTACCTTCGGAACCCTTAAACAGGCCTTTGGCAGGAGGGAGAGTTTTGAGTTCAACGATGTTCTGGAATCGGGAGTAGTCTTCGACTTCTTCGGGCTTGCAGCCGCCTCGCACAAGGTTTTCGCAACTCTTCTAGTGTTGGAGAAGCTTGCCCAGCTCGAGCCTGTGCATCAGACAATCGTAGTCGTAAACGATCCGAGCATGGTATGGCCGAGGAACCGGAGGCGCGACAATGCCCAACTGTTCGTCGAGGGGGTTCTGCTTGAAGAGTTGGAGAGAAAGGGCTACTCGATAATAATTGCTGAGAAAACTCTTTCAGAAGTCTCTGAAAAAGTCTTGCGGAGCCTTGACTCAATAGTTTTCTCGCCTCCTGCGGAAGTGTTCAACCCATGGGGAGCAAGCCCCATGCCCGACAGGAGTGTTTCAAGCTATTCTATGCTAGTGCTGACTAGAAGCGGGGACTCGGGGCTTGTAAAGGCTCCCGTAAACATGTTTATGAAGCCGCTTGATGAAAAGGAGCGTGAGGATCGTAAACCGGCTTTGAAAAGCTTCAGCGGCGAGGACCGACTGAGGGATGATCTTGGGGAATACTATGAGGCAGGAGTCAAGGTGATGGAAAGGGTTAGGGGGCTCGGCGGGAAAGCAAGCTTAAACAGGATTGTTGAGGAAGTGAGGTCCATCCTGGGGGCGAATGGGCTTAGAGCCCTCGCAGCGCTACTGAGGCAAGGCTACTTGAAGCAGGTTCAGGAGGCTGGTGAGCAATACTTGGTTTCAAAGGAGGACTGGTTTGAATGAGGAAGATCAACACGGGTATAAAGCCTCTGGACGAGCTTACGGGCGGCCTGCCCACGGGTGTTTCAAACCTGGTTTACGGGAGCCCGGCTACAGGAAAGACCAGCCTGTCGATGACGCTCATAGCCGAGGCGCTGAAGAACTGTAGGGACAAGGATGTTGTCATAGCGGTTTTAACTGAGAGCTGGGATGTCGACCGTTTAAGAACCATATGTTTGAAGAAAGGAGTTAGGGATGATGCTTTATCAAGGGTGAAGACATACCCTGCCAGCAGCCTCTTTGAGCAGCATAAGGCGATAATCGAAGCAATACCAAAGGAGGTTGATAAGAACGACTGGGTGCCGACGCTGATAATATTGGACTCACTAGTGCCACATTACCATGCTCAACTCCTGAACACTCCTCTCCAACACTTGGCCTCGACGGCGAGGGAGCTTCAGGGCAAGCTTTCGCTGGAGGTTAACACGCTGGTCAGGATGGCGACGGGCTACGAGTCGCTGCTCGTCATAACGAGCTGGCGTCGAAGCAGCGCTGGGAGAAGTTTCCAGGAGAAGCTGAGGAAGGAGGTTGCTGAAAGCGTCAGCGGGAGCGGTCTCCTGACCGACCCGGAGGCCGGCTTCGCCTCAAGGGAGTTCGACGTAGTCGGAGGCCAGCACCTTGTTTACATGAGCAAGGTTATTCTCAGAATGGTTTCCACAAGTCTGGGTGAGAATGTTAAGGCAATAATACTGGAGAAGGCTCTTGCGAAGCCCTCTATGACCTGTTGCCTGGTCAAGATTTCTGAACTCGGGGTGGAGGCCTACGGGACCGTAAAGCCAGCCCCGGTGGGAGAAATCGTTAAGAAAGAGGTTCTGAAGGATTGAACTGAAGCGTTAGCGTGAAGCAAGCGGTAGTCGTAACGACAAAACGCTCTTAGCAAGAGTGTTTGGCTAATCCTTTTTCTATTTTTAACCAATCGCCTAGTCAATATGCTCGTAGCACGGCTGAACTTACGGCAGTGGAGCAGGATGCTTCAAGAGCAATTACTATCCTAATGGGGTTGCTGTTCATACTCCCGCCTAAGATGAGAATAATAACGATCCTAGTCTACAGCTTCACGCGGATAGGGTTGAGACGCTTTTCATCGTCGCGTGCTCATTAAGGAGATAAAGCATCATTAAAACCCTCAGAAAAAGTTAAAACCCCTTTCCAACAGCATTCATGAAAAGGTGAGCAAGGAATGAAAATAGGAGTACTAACAGGCGGAGGAGACGCACCTGGACTAAATGCCGTAATTCGTGCTGTTTTGAAGCGTGCTGAACAGTATGGTTTTGAGGTTGTTGGTGTTAGGTATGGTTGGGCTGGATTATTGAACATGGATACTGTGCCGTTGAAGTACAGTGATGTTGAGGATAAGGTTGGTGAGGCGGGGACAGTGATTAAAACCTCGAGGACGAATCCTACGAAGGATGAGGCGACGATGAATAAATGCGTTGAGAATTTTAGGAAGCTTGGCCTTGACGCGCTTATTGCTATCGGTGGCGACGATACTCTTACTGCTGCGAGGAGGCTTCACGAGGCAGGCTTGAAGGTGATCGGGGTTCCCAAGACTATTGACAACGATCTTAAGGGTACGGACTACACATTTGGCTTCGACACCGCGGTTAACGCCGCTATGCAGACTATCGAGTCTTTGAAGACCACGGGGAGGTCTCACGACAGGGTTATGGTTGTCGAGATTATGGGTAGGCACGCAGGCTGGATAGCACTCTACTCTGGGCTTGCTGCTGGCGCCGACTTGATTCTTATTCCCGAAGAGCCTTTCAAGATTAGCGACGTGGTGGAGTTTGTTAAGAGGAGGAAGCCTGATAAAGGCGGTTTAACCATTGTCGTCGCAGAGGGTGCTTTGATAGAGGACTATAAGGGTCCGATAACGAAGGATGTTAAGGTGGACCAGTATGGGCACGTGTACCTGGGCGGGATAGGAGAGTTCCTTGCTAAGGAGATTGAGAAGGCAACAGGGTTTGAGACTAGGGCTGTTGTCCCTGCGCATATTATAAGGGGTATGCCTCCGACGGCTTTCGACAGGGTTCTGGCCACTAGGCTCGGCCACGCTGCTGTCGAGCTTGTCAGGAAGGGTGTTTTCGGAAAGATGGTTGCGCTGAGGGGGACGGAGATTGTGAGCGTCGACCTTTCTGAGGCTGTTGCTGAGACGAAGCTCGTAGACAAGTCTTTGATAGAGCTTAAGAATGCGCTAGCATCTTAAGAATATTTGAGTCCTCTGCACCTTTAAGCCGTTTTTGTTTTGGCGACCTTGGCTTTCTATTTTTACCGATTAATCTTGTTGTCTCAAAGACTTCCAATGGAAGCTTCTCTCGTTGAAGGAAGCGTCAAGCTTTATTTCCCCAAGCCTAACTGTGTCGAAGCCTGTTGCCAAGGGTGTTTTCACAGTCACCTCGCCCCCGCTTAAAGACTCTATTATGCCGACTCCAATAATCCTGTTCTCCCTTCCCAAGCCAACTAGGAGTCCCCGCTCCCACCCGTCCCCCAGCATGATGACCCTTTTCCCGCTGGCGTTGAGCATAACAGGCTCCTCAGTCTCATCCCTTATCCTTACGTAGAGCGTGCCCATGTACAGCTTGGTTTCTAATGCTTCGAAGCCAAGCTCCCTGAGTTCTCCGGGTGTTTGAGCAGGCTTGCCTTTCAAGAAAGGATGGTTTAGGAAAACGGTTTCGCTCAAAGGCTTCTTAACCAGCCTAGGTCTTGCAAAATGCCTCCTGTAATTCAGCATTCTCAGTGTCCTCCTGTGCATCCTGCTCCTCCTTTTAACGTATCGAGACTTCTCCACTTGGATCATTCTAGTACCTGGGTCAACCGCCCTGGTGAAAAGCAGGGCTTTCTCACCCTCCAGCAGCGATAGCACGAAGCTCGGCTTAACAGCACGGATAAGCTCGGCTTTAAAACTCAGGCCTTTAGAGTCAGCCCAGCCATCTGTGTTCAAAACCATTTTCTCAACCCCTCTTTCCCTAAGTCTCCTGAGCGCTGTGGCAACAGCCTCCTTCAACTCTTCAACCCCCGACTCCGGGGCTGTGAAGCCTACGAACTCTATGACTTCAGGCTTAACCTGGCTCAGGTCGCTTAAACCCTTGTTCACCACTCCCGCGCTAACCGTGCCGGGTATTCCAAGATCGTTCTGCCCTGGGTCAGAGTCGACGATTCCAACCTCCCCGTGGAAGTTAAGATAGTAGTTAACCAGGAAGGTTGCCAGACTCGTCTTACCTGAGTCCGCCTCGCCGACGACTGCTACAACCCCCTTCTCCTCAGCAGCAGTCTTCTCAGCGGCTTCAAGCCAGTTTCCCGGTATTGTAGAGCCGTCTACCACACGGTAGTTGTTGCCCTCAACGACAAGGCTTGCTTCAGACTGCTCGGCGTAGAAAGGCGTCCGTCTGAAGCCTCTAACCTTCACCCAGCTTCCCTCTGCGAACACGGCGCCCATCACGTTAACCATGCCGCTGGCCACCTGCACTGTGGCCGGCCCATCTACCAGGAGGGTTTTCCCAATCCTCAGGCTGACTCTCTGCCTCATGATTCTTTCCACCTTTCCAGTGTTTTAAACCGGCTGGGATGATTATTTATGTTTAAACGTGGAATGGTTGTAGGAAACTTTTTTAAAGAACCGTTTGCCTCAAGCCCAAGTAATGTCAGAGAAAAGTCTTGCGGAAGAGGTTTTCGAAATAGTTAGGGAGCATCATTTTTTCAGAAGTTTCTCCTTAAACCTTATTGCTAGCGAGAACGTTACTAGCAAGGGGGTTAGGAGACTTTTAACCTGCGACATGGGGCACAGGTACGCCGTAGGGTTCCTGTATGAAAGAATGTATAGGGGCTGCGAGTACATAGATAAGCTTGAAGAGCTTACTCATTTCCTAGCTAGGAAACTTTTCAGGGTTGAGCATGTCAATACGCTGCCGGTTTCAGGGACGGTTGCGAACATCGTCGCCATAGGTGCTTTCACGAGGCCCGGGGACACTATGATTGGGTTGAGCGTGATGGACGGGGGCCACAGCAGTTTCAGAGAGGTCTCCAGATACCACGGGGTAAGCATGGTTCCACTCCCGTTTAACGCTGAGGAGTACAATATTGATGCCGAGCAGTCTAGGAAGATGATTGCGAAGGTTATGCCTAAGATGGTGATGCTCGGAGCTTCTGAACTCTTGTTTCCCCAGCCTGTTAAGGAGGTTTCTGAGGCTGCTTCAAACGTCGGCGCGACCGTTGTCTACGATGCTGCCCATGTCCTGGGCCTGGTGGCAGGCGGCTGTTTCCAAGACCCGTTGAGGGAGGGTGCAGCAGTCGTGACAGGCAGCACTCATAAAACCCTCTTTGGACCACAGGGGGGTATAATCCTTTGTAAAAGACAGCATGGTGAAGACATAGACAGGGTTGCGCTGAGCATGATTAATAATCATCACATAAACAGGGTTGCTGCCTTAGCGTACACGCTTGCAGAGTTCCTGGCTTTCGGGCAGGAGTATTCTAGAATGGTTGTGAGCAATGCTCAGGCCCTCGCCGAGTCGCTGTATAACAATGGGGTTGACGTGATATGTGCAGACAAGGGCTTCACCAGGTCGCATCAAGTGATATTCAGGGTTAAGGAGGGCACTGCTTTGGAGGTTTCTAAAAACCTTGAGAAGGCCAGCATAATAACCAGCATGACTCCTCTTCCGACAGACAAGTCTGAAACAACGGCCAGCGGGATACGGCTTGGAGTGCAGGAGGTGACGAGGCTTGGAATGAGTAGGGACGAGATGGCTATCATAGGGAGCCTAATAGCTAGAGTCGTGAAATCTCCTGATTCAGTAAGCATCGTTAAAGAGGAGGTTAAGGAGCTCGCTGGCAGGTTTAGAAACATTCACTATACTTTCAGCAACAGTGAGCCCGCTTACGAGTGGGATTAGGAGAAACTTTTAAACCAGGCTTCAGAGCATGTTTAACGGTGATACCATGGGCCCTTGACCCTAATCTTTTTTCACAACAGGCTTTAACCCGGCAAGCGTAACGGCGAAACCGATGAGGGTTAACACTGCAGCTACCGGAAGAACGGACAAGTATGTCCCAGTAATGTCCCTGAGAATCCCCGACATCGAGGTGCCTACGATGGCCCCGGCTCCATAGGCGGTGAACACCAGTCCATAGTTCTCAGAGTAGTATTTGGCTCCGAAAAATATTTTCGTTATAGTTGGGGCCATCGCCAGCCATCCGCCTAGGTTAAGCCAAAGTATACTGAAGAAAACAAGGTATACGAAGGAGTTTCCCTCTCCGAAAAAGTATAGGACAAGGGAGGAGGCAGAAACTAGACCAAAAGACACTAGTGCGCTTTTCCTGGGGCCAAGCTTGTCGGTGATTACTCCGAACAATGGCCTGCCGACACCGTTGAAGACTGAGAACAGTGAAATTGAGAACGCAGCCATCGTGGCGTCAAGCCTGGCAACCTCTATTCCGAATGGCGAGGCGATTCCCACGGCCATAAGGCCAGCCATGCAGCCAACCATGTATGCTAACCATAACGTGTAGAAGCTCGTGGTCTTAACCATCTGACTCCTCTTTAAGCCGCTACCATTCTCCCTGCTGGTGGTCGGCGTAGCACCTGTGGCTGGGGAAGAGCCCTCTTTCGACGGGAATCTTAGAGGCATGGAGAGAACCGTAAGCAACAATAGGAACGTGGCCCCCGAGTAAAGGAATGCTTGAAGCGGCCCGACTGTTTTTATGAGCCCAGTAAGAATTGGGGCCATTAAGAGGCCGGAAAGCCCGAAGCCCATGACCGTCAAACCTATCGCGAAACCGCTTCTCTTGGGAAACCATGCTGCAGTAACTGCTATCGGGCAACCGTAAGCAATCCCGACGCCAGCTCCACCGATTACCCCGTAGAGGATCGTTAGAGTCTCTATGTTTGGAGAAAAACTAGCCCCTATCCATCCTACGCCGACTAAAATGCTTCCTAACAAGCTTGTCTTCCTCGGCCCCCATTTCCGGATCAAACCTCCTGCAATCGCCATCATTACCGCAAATACCGCTAGAAAAACCATGAAGGGCAAGCCGCTTTGGGCGGCGCTTATTCCCCAAAGTTCTTCCAACGGCTTTCTGAAGACGCTGAAAGAATATATCGCGCCCAGACATATGTTAGTCAGGAAGCCGGTTAAAACGAGTAGCCATCTTCCCATTTCTAGGCAGATGCTCCTTTCATGCGTTACCGCTGTTTCTGTCGGGGCGACTCACTTTCTCCTTTCGAGGGCTTCCCTTATCGTATGGTATGCTTCGGTAACTTCTCTCACAGCCGTCTCATCCTCTAGGGTTGTTACGTCTCCAAGCGGCCTGTTTGAAACCACTGCTCTCAGCAGCCTCCTCATGATCTTGCCGCTCCTAGTCTTCGGAACGGCGTTGATGAATACTATGGTTGCGTCCGACGAAACGAGGGGGCCGATCGTCTTCCTTAAATGCATTTTCAACTCGCTTTCAAGCTCAGAAGTACCAGTATACCCTTGCTTCAAAACCGTGAATATCATCGGAATCTCTCCCTTCACCTCATCCGGCTTCCCTACGCAAGCGGATTCTGCGACCGCCGGATGCAGGATCATCGCGGACTCGATTTCCGCTGTACCTATCCTATGGCCGGCAACCTTAAGAACATCGTCTGCCCTGCCTAAGATCCAGAAGTATCCGTCGGGGTCCTTAACGGCATAGTCGCCAGTCCAGAAATATCCTTCCCATCTTTTCCAATACAGGTTAACGTATCTCTCCGGATCGTTGTAAAGCGTCATGAACATACCCGGCCAAGGCGTCTTTATGACGAAGTAGCCTCTCACACCGGGCGGGCACGGTTTACCGTCTTCATCCACAACTTCAGCACTGACTCCTGGAATAGTGTATCCGTTAGTCCCGGGTTTAAGTGGGAAGATTCTTCCCAGTCCAGGGAAGTGTCCCGTAAGCATCTGCCCGGTCTCAGTCATCCACCATGTCGAGGATGAGACAGCATCGTTCCTACAAACATTCGCATAGAGCCATCTGAAGGCCTCAGGGTTTATTGGTTCACCCACGGAGTGCGCTATTCTGATAGTTGAAAAATCGTGTTTTTTAACATACTCTTCGGGGAACCTCATCAGCATTCTTATGGCTGTAGGCGTTGTGTAGAACACGGTGACTCCGTACCTCTCTATGATGCTCCACCATCTGTCTGGGCTCGGATAGTCCGGGGCCCCCTCATACATTACGGATGTAGCGCCCGTCATAAGCGGCCCGTAGACTATGTAGGAGTGTCCTGTAACCCATCCTATGTCCGCAGTACACCAGTAAATATCGTCATCTCTAATGTCGAATATCATCTTCATCGTAGCATATAAGCTGACGGCGTAGCCTCCAACAGGTATCTGAGACCCCTTTGGGGCCCCCGTCGTCCCAGACGTGTAGAGTATGTAGGAAAAGTCGTCTGACGGGCAGGGAACCACATCGACCTTAGCGTTCTCAGGCATATCCGCCACCAGCTCGTGGTGCCAAACATCCCTCTTCTCGTCAAAAGGAACATCCGTCCTATCTGTTCTCCTAACGACGATCACTCTCTCTATTCTGTGGCCTCTGCTTTCAAGTATTTTCACGGCTTCGTCCACAACTTCTTTAAGCTTTATTATCCTCCCCCTCCTGTATAGGCCGTCAGCCGTCACTATTATCCTTGACCCAGCGGCCTCAGCCCTATCTGCCACGGCTACAGCGCTGAAACCACTGTAAACAATGCTGTGCTTGGCTCCCATTCGCTGGACGGCAAGCATATAGAGGGGGAGTTCCGGGATCATCGGCAGATAGAAGGTTAAGATTTCTCCCTTCTCAACGTTAAGCTTCTTCTTAAGAGCTAGAGCTATCTTGCTGGATATCTTATGTAAATCGTAGTATGTGAATTTCCTAGTATCCCTGGGGGCTCCCGTGGTCTCGTCAACGGGTTCACCCTCCCATATTAAGGCGAGCTTATTCTTCCTACCTTTTTCAATCTGCCAATCAGTGCACAAGTAGGCCAGGTTTGTTTCCCCGCCGACGAACCACCTGTAGAAAGGCGGGTTGCTGTCGTCAAGCACCTTCTCCCATTTCCTTATCCAAGGAAGCTGCTCCGCCCATTTAATCCACCATTTTTCAATGGCCTCCTTATCCTTAACGGTTTCCCAGTGGAATCTCCTAAAGTCCTCTGGACCCCAAATCCTATCCTTCCATGAAGGAGGTATAATGTACTCTTTGAACTCTCTGTAAAGTCCTACCTCTTGCCCCATTTTCCATCGAAACGCGCTTACAAAAATGTCTTTTAAAGGTTTCGCCTTAAAAAAAGCTTGGTTCCACCGTGGATCAGTTTTAAAACCGAGGCCGGGTCCTCCTCTTCATGAAACAGCTGGTCCAGGTTTTAAGTAAAACTTGGCCTGTCTAATTAAAAATCGTAAGTCGCCTAAACCATGATTGGCTTGGTGAAGCACATGAGGCTTTTTCAATCGCGTTTAAATCAAACGGATTTAGAAGAGCTTAAAAAGACCCTTTAACGCCTTATAGGTGGAACATGACTTTAAAGTTTAGGACACTTGACGACTTCGACTTCAATGGGAGAACCGTAATCCTGAGGGTTGACATAAACTCTCCGCTGGATCCTCAAACGCTGGATATAATAGACGACTCCAGGATAAGGGAGCATTCTGAAACCATTAGGGAACTCCTCAGGAGGAATGCGAAGGTAGTGATTCTCGGCCACCAGGGTAGGAAGGGCGACCCTGATTTCACGGATTTCACAAGGCATTACAGGGCCATGCTGAAATATGTTCCAAACCTCAAATACGTTAACGATATTATAGGTTTGAACGCTATTAACGCTATAAGGGGGCTGAAGCCAGGTGAGGCGCTCCTGCTTGAAAACGTCAGGATGCTGGACGAGGAGACTGAGATGAAGACTGCTGAGGAGCATGCTAGAGGAATGCTAGTTTCGGCACTAGCCCCGTTTGCAGATTTTTTCGTTAACGATGCCTTCTCAGCATCGCATAGGGCTCATGCTTCAGTAATAGGGTTCACAGCAGTACTGCCCTCGGCAGCCGGCAGGATTATGGAGAGGGAGTTGGGGGCTCTCGAGAAGGTTGTTGACAATCCTTCTAAACCATGCCTCTATGTTTTAGGGGGAGCCAAGGCGAAGGAGACTTTTAAAGTGATTGAGAATGTTCTCGACAAGGGTATTGCTGACAAGGTTCTCATAGGAGGAATGATAGCACAAGTATTCCATGAGGCCGCCGGCTTCAGGCTTGGAATCATCAACTCTAAGCTAATAGGGGAGAAGGGCTTAGGTAAGTTCCGGGAGGCAGCGTCTAAAATCTTGGGTAAGCATTCTCAAAAGATTATGCTTCCATACGATTATGCTGTTGACGCGGATGGCGAGAGGGTTGAATACATGGTTTCCCAGTTGCCGGTTGAACACCCGTTGAAAGACATAGGTTCTGAAACGATACGGGTTTTCTCGAGAGAGCTGCAGAAGGCCAGCACGATCGTCTTCAACGGCCCCGTCGGCGTCTTTGAGGAAGATGCTTTCGCCAAGGGCACCCTGGAGCTATACAGGGCAGCGGCTTCTTCAAAGGCTTTCAGCGTCGTGGGCGGAGGCCACTCCATCTCGGCGCTTGAAAAAGCCGGAGTATACGATAAGATTGGTTTCGTTAGCACTGCTGGAGGAGCCTTAATAAGCTACCTATCTGGGGAGAAGCTTCCAGGGGTTGAAGCACTAAAGACTCAGCAATAGCCTGTTAATCGCTATTGGCTGTTTAGAAAAATGCTTGAAAAACGGAAACAGAATTAAAGACAGTAAGTTGGGGAAACCGTCTACTTGAAGCAAACTCTCACGTGACGGTACTCTCTGGTAGGAAGGTCTGCGCGAAGGTCTTTCACAACCTCCTCCCAGTCAACCTTCTTCTCCCCATTCCTTTTCTTCCAAGCCATCTCTATCTTCACCTCCAAGCATGCTAAAGGAGGGTGAATATTTAAAGCCGGCTCGCATTTCAAGCTTACAACCCGTGTTTCAGCATAGTAATCACATTACGTGAGCCTTCATTCATGATGCGTTATACGAGTTATACCCAATTAGTTTCTGAAGGAGTCAGTGATGATTCGATACTGAGCAGCATCGTTAGGGGTGTTCACTGATATTGGGGAACAACTGACATAGCCTAAACAGGTTCCTGGAAGAAAAGTCTAGAGGTATTGGCCTTATCATAGGCCTGTTGGTTGCATTAATTAACGCTTTAAGTCTAAAAGCGTTATGTAGCGGGAAGCATTGAACAAAAATTTAAAAGTTAATGTGCAGTTAAAAAAATACTTGGCTCTAGTCCACTTTAAGCTAGAGTATTCGAAATCAAGTATTGAAGGGCCATTTTCTTTCTCGTTTATTACAATTAAGTTCTTGGGATGTTCAAAAATGTGGAAAGATAAATACGCACTAGCTAAAAATAAAACTATTCCTAGACCTGTTTCAGCTTTTATCGTTTTGCTACTTCTATTGCTAACAATACTAGTTCCGAAAACTTCGGCTTTCAGTTCTGAAAGTTTTGAAGCACATGAAACAATCACCAATGCGGCTTTGAAAAAATTTGGTTTTTCAAGTAGCGCCATAGGAGAGGTGGTGGATGCAAATCTGGCTCAGGATAATATATTAGATGCACTCTTGAATACGCACCCTGAATATCATGGTGACAGGTTGTCCGGAGAAACTTCGTTGCAAGCCTTTAACCGGTTAAGGAGCTTCATAAATAATACTAGGAGCTGGATTAAAGGCAATTTGACTAAATGCGATGTCTGCAAGGCTCGGGTTGCTCTCGGCCAGGCTTTACACGCCTTGCAAGATTTCTACTCGCATTCAAACTTTGTCGACAAAGGGGTGTTCACCAATGAAGAGAAAATGGATATTAAGAAGGCAGTGGATGATCCATCCTACAATCCGAAAGCCCTCGAAAAACTGAAAATACCGGATGGGGTATGAAGGTAAGAGACGATCCTGAGAAATACCATCATGATGAAAAGAATAAAGATACTCAAAAATGTCCCCTCGGTAGAAATGCATATAATGATGCGGTATCTGCTGCAGGAAAACACACTTATGATTTCTTAATGAAGTTAAAGAACGAATTAAGTGGCGAAGAGTGGAACAAACTGATTGGTAAACCCTCAGCCAAACCTCTTCCCTCAGTCAGAGAGAGGAGGATTGAAGAACTTCCCCCTTGGCCGAAATTACCACCAGGTCGCCCGTGGGAATGGACTCCACCGGACTGTTTTGAAGTCAGCATACATTATTCAAGCAACTGGACTACGAGTTTAATAGTGCTTGAGGGTCTTCCAAGCGGGGTCACGTTTCTAAGCAGCAATCCGGAACCGTCTCTCCTCTATGCTGCACCGATAGGGTCGCCCGATAACCCGCCGGTAACGCTCGTCCTATGGAATTTCACCAGCTTGGAAGGAGGCTCAATCGGCTCAGTAGACATAGAATACACCATCAGAGTTGCTGAGGAGGCTATCACCCACCCCTCTGTTACCCGGCGTTGCGAATACCCGATACCGGGCTGCGTTCTTCTATACGGTGAAATCTGGGAGACTGACGCGGATGGCATCCGCTATGTTTCAAGCATAGGTGGACAACAATCCATAGTGCTGGAATTCAAGCCAACAATAGAGGAGGGGCAGGAAGATGCTATAAATGACCTCGTATCAATCTATACGGGTCAAACGGCTCCGCTAGAATCATACATTCCTCACTTTGACATAGCTAGGACTATTATATCGGTTTATCCTCAATGGTTTAAGTTTACCTTGAAACTCGTCGGCCAGGTTCCTGAGAGGCCGGAATCTTTCACAAGCTTCACGATAGGTGTTGACAAGGATGGGGATATGGTGAATAACTGTCCTGATATGCCGTTCGATGGTGTTGACACGATATATTCGGTGCTTTACAGCCTAGAAGGGGGATCTTGGAAGATTGAGAAGTCGAGTTACAAGGGTTTCTGGGCTGAAGTTGATACTATAGCTGGATTCCAGATCTCAGAGGAAAGGGATGCTTTGGTTCTCTGGGTTCCGAGGGCCGAGCTTGGTTTAAGCCAAGCTTTGCGTTGGAAAGTCGTCACCGAGGTGGATTCCGTCGGCGACAAGGCTCCAAACGAGGAAACATATGTGACTCCTGTTTCAATTTGCAGGCTGACGGTGAAGGCTCTGCCCCGCACCTGGGTCAAGATTGCTGGAGTCAATTATACGGCTGATCCGGCGGGGGAGGTTAGAAGACATGTGAAGGCTGGGGACATTAGTGTTGAGGTGGAGCCTCAAGTCAGCATCCTCAATGACACTAGGAAAGTCTTCTCCCGCTGGTCAGACGGTAGCCGCTCTAACCCCAGGGTGATAAGTATCGACCGGGATACTACTTTAACTATGGAGTTTGATACTGAATATTTGATTAATGTGGCTTCAGACTACGGCGAAATTGCCCAGTCAACTTGGCTTAGAGAAGGAAGCGTCTTCGCCATCTCTGCCCCAACGATAGTAACCATCTCAACAGGCTCTAGGGTGGTTTTCAACGGCTGGGTCGGCGACTTGGTAACCAGCGAGCCCACCGTTTCCCTAACGGTAAACTGGCCTGTTTCTCTAGTAGCCACCTGGAGACCCCAGCATATTTTCTCACTCTCTTTCCGGGACAAGGCTGGAAGAAGTATTTCCCCCAGCTTGGTTAGGCTCTCAGGGCCAAGCGGGGTTCTCAACCTGACGTCTTACGAGGCTTGGGTTGATGAGGGAGAGTGGAGGATAGAGGAAGTATGGTATAAGGGTGTTGACGTGCATCCTATTCTCGGTGCCAGTTATGATGTTTCTGAACCATTGGAGATAGATGTGACAACCGAGGTTTATGACGCCAAGCTTGTTTTGAAGGATGCTGCGGGTAACCCTGTCTCTAATGCTGTGGTGCACTTGGAGATAACATTTCCAGACGGCACAACCCAGACTATGGCTGCTGAAACCAGTAGCAATGGAACCCTGATCATACCATCGCTCCCCCAGGGGGAACATGCAATCAAGTTTTCCTACCAGGGGCAGGAAGTAGAGGTTTTGGTTGATGCCTCAGCTGGGACCGTCGAGGAGGTTTCTATCCCCATCACTGAAGCCTTTCCCATACCAATTCCTTTCATTCTGGTAGGTGTATCGGCTGTTTTATCCTTAGCTGCCTTAACCTACTTGGTACTATACTGGATGTGCTTCATTACAAGGGCTAGCTTGAAGAAAGCTGAGAAAGAGGCTGAGGAGAAGACTAAGGAGCTTTCTGAGGCTAGAAAAGACTCGCCGAAGCCAAGCGTAGAAGGGAGGAGGCGAAATCAAGGTTGGAGAATGCTTCCAAGAGGCTTAAGGAAGCTAGCAGGATGCTGGAGGAGGCGAGAAAACAGGAGGAACCAAAATCGTGGATTGAGGCAATTGAGGAGGGGAAGAAGAGGAGAATCACGGACATCGACCTCAGGCTTAAGAACGATGAAGCTCAGAGGGCGTGGGAGAGATACAAAAAGGGCGAGATAACTGCAGAGGAATGCGTGAAGGAGTGGGATAAGCTTGGAGAACCAGATGCCTTGGAGAAGCTTAGGGAGCACGAGAGGAGGCTGAGGGAGGAGGAGATTCAACGGGCTGAGGAAAACATGAAGGATGCGAGGGAAGAGGAAAGAAATGCGATGGAAGAGCTTAAGCAGGCTGAACAGCAGGAGGATAGGGCTAAAAAGGAATTAGAAAAATTGGGAAGGGAGGTTGAAGAGGCCGGGAAGAAGGCTCAGAGGTTGAGGGGGAAGCTGGAGAGATGTAGAAAGAAGCCTCCGCCTCCACCATCTCCACCGCCTGAAGTCCCGAGAAAGCTGGAGCAGTCGGTTCCACCGCCAAAGCCCCTGGAGAAACTACCAGAGGCACCACCTCCACCTGAGCTTCCCCCGCCCCAGATACCTATTCCGCCTCTAGTCTATCCAAAGCCACAGTACCTCAACGGTAGGCAGCTCAAGCTTGGTATGGAGCATGAGTCTAAGAAACTAGCGTGGGAAAGCTTATTGGAGCCAAGCTACACAGGTTGTCCTGATGCCTGTTGGAAGGCTCTCCAAGATATTCTTGCAGAAGAATGGTTAGCGATTTTGAGAGAACTGGGTTTCACTGTAATGATTACTCCCATATCCGTCGCGGTAACTCCCACGACGACGCTGGGAACCGTGGCTAAGAAAGCGATAATACATCTACTCGGTCTAGCGAAGGTTGGAGACCTCTGGGAGTATGTTCCTGAGGCGCTTCTCTCAGAGCTTTTTGGGGTGATCTTTCCAGGCTGGTTATCTGACCTTGCTGACACTACTGTAGGAGCTGCTGGTGGCATTAAGGGTCTGGAGGAATACTTGGCTGGACAGCGTATTCAATATGTTGAAGTCAAGCAGGCTACCACATTATTGCCAAGTAAATATACTTCTTACAAATGTCTATGTAAAATCGATGGCGGCATCTTCTATAATCCACATACACGCTACGTTGTAGGAGTTTTCAAATGCCTCTGCGGAAAGGGATCGCCAAAACTGTTAACAATAAGGTATAAAGCAAATAAGGATGGATATAGTGAGAGCTTAGTTGAAACTACGGTGAGAGATTTGCCTCCAGACACGCCTGTTGAAGCCAAATAGAAGAAACCGGGTCTATGCTTCATCTTCACGGCAGTATAAGGTACTAGTTCTGCTGCCGGCTTAAAGCTTTTGAAAAATTTCAGGGATGATTTGACGCTGCGTAACGTAGGTGGAAGGCTGGTTAACTGGTACTACGAGATCAGCCCGCCGATAGCTCTAAAGAACGCTGGGAGCGAAGGGTCGAAGACTATTGACAGATGTATTGTAGACTTATTAATCGCGTTAATCTAGAGTTGGAATGCTGCGAGTAAGCTTTTTCTCAGAGTAATCTACACATTCTGATAGTTCAAGTGTATGGTTTCAGCTGCTTAGTTGAAGATTCTTTCAGTTTTCTCCGAAGAATAAGGCTTTCTTAGGACTATACGAGGCCTCTTGCAACCCTCGCTGCGCAGTAGCCGTTGTAAGCCACCTTGTAGACAAGTATGGAGATAGTCTTATTTCCTATTCTCTCAACCCCGCCTAGGGTTATTTTTAGAAACCTGAACCTTGAGAGCACATCGTCAAGCTCCTTCTCCCTCCTCGGGCTGAGGGAGCCGAAAGCTTTCACAAGTATTTCAACAGCCTCGTTCACGTTCTTCCTCTGGGATTCGATAGGCTCCTCCCTGCCTTCGAATAGGAACGATAAAGCGTCTAGGGCCTCAATGGCACGCTTTAGGTTTAGGCACATTCCTGCAAGTGCAACCAGCCTAGAGGCTTCTTCAACGCTTACTGAAGCAATGTTTTTGACGAGCTCCCCCATGAGCTGATTATTCTTAGCGACCAGTAGAGCTATGTTGCTCGTCTGACTGCTCCCAAGCCCATCTTTAACCATCCCTATACCCATAAGTATTTCGTTAATCTGCCTGAAGTAATCTGCATAGCCTTCTCCTGAAGTTTCTTCAAAGATCTTTGAGAGCGAAGGTAGAATCAGGTCTGGCTTATCATCCACTTTTCTCGAAGGCCCTCTCTGCAGGATCGGCGCTTTAGTTAGATATGGGCCCGCCGGAGGCCTGTAGTCTAGGCAGCATCCTCCCACGTACTCCAGGAGAGTACACCCGTTCCTGGGGCATAATCAGCCTTGCGGAGCAAGTCTACTGAGCCCCAGAGAACCTTGTAGAGTATGGATACCAGCTCCCTGTCCTCGGTCCTATGCTCTCCTATGTTAACAGCTATTCTTCCGCCTGTTGTAACCAGGAACCTCATGTTTCCGAAGAAGGTGTCGATAACCTCAACACCGTCCCCGTTAATCTTTCCTGGTTTCCACAGCAGGCTGATGAGGTATCGGGCAGTATCGTAGTCTAGGAACCGTGTAGGAAGTTTTTCAAGTCGCTCCTCGAAGTAGTTCGGGTGAGCATACCTCGTCTTGAAACCCGGCACTGTGATTATCGAGGGTGAGGAGTGTACTACCCCCTTCTTAAGCATCTCTTCCATTCTGCCCTTGTTTTCAGAGTACCCTTCACGCTGGAGTATCGGGCAGTCTGTGAAGCTGTTGACCCCGAGTAGGAGCCTGCGCGCGAACGTTGCGCACGTGGCGTTGCCGCAGAGCCCACAGTCGTAGCCTGGCATTGCTCTCTTAAATTCTGCGAAACCGTACGCGGCCATTGCTTATCATACTCGGACACTGGTTAAATAGTCTTTTCCCTCTAGCCGCCGGGCTTCTCCCCTACTTCAACAGACTGTTTCTCCTCCGTAGTCTTCCCATAGGTTTCCCTGATTTCAGCTATCTTTCCCCCGACTATCCTAGCTTCCTCTAAAGTGTTGAAAATCGTCGGGGATACTCTTAGAATCTCTCTCCCACCTGTCTTCTGGAGGATCGTCTGGCTGTCGAAGCTTCCGGATTCGGCAAGTATGTGGAACTGGTCCTCTAGAATAGTTTGAAGAAGACTTGATGGAACTTGGTCGAGGACT
Organism: Thermoproteota archaeon; assembly: GCA_038850115.1. Taxonomy (GTDB): domain Archaea; phylum Thermoproteota; class EX4484-205; order EX4484-205; family JAAOZP01; genus JAAOZP01. The sequence goes on along the minus strand of JAWCMB010000001.1, from coordinate 38,627 downwards.
AGTGCAAGTATTCCAGTCCTAAGCTCCCTTGAAGTCGCCTGGTGGATGGTAACTCCCTCCCCAGCCGCGATGCCCGCGATTTCCTCAGAAAGGTTTTTCTCATGGTTTAAAACGTCTTCGAAACCTATCCTGTTAAGATACTCTAATGCGGCAGCCAGGGCTACGACGCTTACGCAATTCTCCTTCTCAGCTTGTTTCACGATGAAGTAGCTGGGGGTCTTCTCAACCCTGCTGAGCCTCTCCTCAGAAACATACAGCATGCTCAGCCCCTCTATGCTGAACATGTTTCCAGACTTGAAAAAAGCATAGTCTACTCCAAGCCTCGGAAAGTTAAGCCTAATTCTTTGAGCAGAGTAAGATGCGTCTAGAATCGTCAATATGTTTCTCTCCTTTAAAACAGGAATAATTTTTTCAATCTGGAGCATCGCCCCAGTGGCTCCTGAAACATGGCTCATCAAGGCTGCTTTAACACTTTTGTTGCCCGCCACCTTAAGCCTCTCCTCAACCTCCTCTTCCTCAGCCTCAAAAACCTCCATTCTTCCCTTAACCGTTTCGACGTACTCTTTCAGAAGGCTCATGAGCCTTCCCTGAACATTGGAGAAGACTAGAAAAACATCGTTCTTCCTGAAATCTATGCTTTGAAGAACCGCAGTGAGGCTCTGAAGATTACTGGCCGTTAAGACCATGCTGCTCTCGCCAACCCCGAAGTGTTTGAAAACTGTTTCACGGGCCTCCTCATAGAGTTCGAGAGCCCTGTGGGAAGAAGTGTTTTCTAGTCCCGGTCTGCTCTTCACCTCGTTGTAATACACCAGTATTTTTTCCAGAACTGGGACCGGTATTCCAGGCGAGTCAGCATTATTCATAAAAATATACTCTCCCGCAATACTCGGAAAATCCTCCCTTATCCTGTAGGGGTCCAGCATACGGTTTTTAACACTCAGTAAGCTTGTTTGAAGAGTCTTTTTAAAGCTTATAGCAGGCTGCTCAGCCAAAGGCTTGTTGAATAGGCTGAAGATCATGCTTAAACTGCTTTCGGAGAGTACGGGTTCTCCTAAACCAGCTTAAAGCTTATAACACCCTTTTGAAATCCAGGAACCTGTTGAGTAGGGAGCATACTGCTGAACACGTGTTAATGGGATGTTTACAAAGAATCAAAGGTGGCTTGAAAGTTAGGAAGGTGGAGCTTTCAGAGGGCTCGGGCTCAGTCATCGTTGAGGTTGACTCGCTGAGCTTCAACGAGCTTGCTGAAGCCCAGGTAATGGCGAACCGGGTGGTCTCAGAAGGGAGGAAGGTTAGGGAGCATTTTTTCAACTCTCTCGAAGAGGCTCGGAAGGCTTTCCCAACCCTTAGGGCGCATGAGGAGCGTATTCGGGGCCATGTAAGAATCGTTGAAATCGACGGGTTCGACTATTCAGCGTGCACTGGGGAGCATGTTGAGAACACTAGGGAATGTGGAGTGATCCTTGTTACGCATGTTTCTAAAAGCGGCGGCGAGTATCGGATTGACTTCGAGGTTGGAGACAAAGCCCTGGAGACTGCCGTCAGGCTGAGCACCCTCTGCCTCTCAATATCCTCGATACTCGGCTCCCCTATCAGAAACCTTGAGAAGACGGTTCTGAACATGAGGATGGAGAATGAGGATATGAGGAGGAGGCTTTCAGCAGCAACTGAGCAGCTGGTTGGCAACGCCCCGTTGAAAACTGTTCTGGGTAATGTGGAGTTTCACAAGGGCCTGTTGAAAGGCGTTGACGTGAGGACGGTTATGAAGACTGTCGGCGAACTTATAGGTGGGAGCCGCTCCGTCTATGTCATTGGCATAGAATGGTCTGGGACATGCAACATCTTGGTCGGCAGCAGTGATGAAAGGGTTGAGGCGGCTGAACTGGTCAGGACGGTTTGCAAGGTTTTCGACGGTAAGGGTGGCGGGGACGAGAAGATAGCGGTAGGCTCATTCCCATGCGAAGCTTACATTCGGGCTGTTGAAGAGGCTGAGAGAATAGTTCTGAAGCTCCTAGGCAGCTAGGCGCTGCTTCCAATATTTTTCACCAGGCATCCCCATCCAGGTTGAGACGGAAACGAGCATTAATACTACCGATTCTCTTTAAGTGAGCATTGCTTGCGTCGAAACTTTTTCTGAGACCTCCAAGGATGGCATGCTTGCGTTTCTGGCTCTAACGCGTCTCCTTGCCCGGTTTATTTCACGGTTGCTTTATGGGACAGCTCTATGCTCCTGCCGACTATCGAGTCAATGTCGATCTGCTTCTCAAGCTTTTCTACGGCTTCCAGCTTAGCCTTTGTCTCAGGATGCTTGGCAATTATGCTGCAGCAATCCTTGTAAGGCTTTATTGAAAGCTCATACGTGCCTATCTTCTTAGCCATGTTTACAATCTCCTCCTTGTCAAAAGCTATGAGGGGTCTGAAAACGGGTATTCTGAGGCCGCTGCTTATCGCAACTATGTTTTCAAGAGTTTGAGACGCTACTTGAGCGAGGCTTTCACCAGTCACTAGGGCCCTGGCGCCCTCAGCCTCGGCAATCCTCTCCGCAACCCTGAACATGAACCTTCTGAAGAGGACGAGGTCATACTTGACGGGGATGTTCACTGTTGCTATTTGAAACTCGTACGAGGGCACGAAAGTCACTGTAGTTTCGCCGGAGTAGGGCAGTAGTCTCCTAACTATCTCCATTATCTTAGAGTTCTCCGCCTCAGCATTATCATGGAAAGGGTGGAAATGCAGATAGCTGACTTCGCATCCCCTTTTCATCATCAGGTAGGAGGCGATTGGAGAATCTATCCCTCCTGAAAGCAGTGAGAGAACCCTTCCTGAAGATCCCACTGGAAGACCCCCCGGCCCCCTTATTTTCTCCGTGAACACATAGGCTTCCCTGCTTAAGACCTCAACATGTATTTTCTTAGAAGGGTTTTTGAGGGAAATGCTTACCCCGAGTTTCTCAATAAGCATTCTCCCCAGGGTCCTGCTGAGTTCAAGCGAGGTTGCTGGAAACTTCTTGTCAGCCCTCTTAACCTCAACCTTAACAGGTTCACCTGCCTTAACAGCCCGTGAAGCCTCCTCAATGACGACTCTTCCTATTGAGTCGATGCTTGGCTCGGCCACGGTTGCGAACGTGAACCAGGATATTCCGAATACCTTCATGAGGCTTTCCTCAATCCTCTGCAAATCTGCCCCGTTTAACGGGAGCACTAGCCTACCCTGAATCCTCTTAACCTTGACTTCTGCCACATCTTTCAGTAGGCGCTTAACGTTTTCAACAAGCATCTTCTCGAAGAAAGGCCTGTTACGGCCCTTCAAACCTATCTCAGAGTAGTGTATTACGCAGACCCTTTTCATTCCTGCTTTAAAACAATCCTCCGGATTTAAGGATTGTAACCTGCAGAACCATTAAGAACGCCTTTAAACAGCATGTTCTAAATCCATCCCAGGGGAAATAAAGCTTTAAGGCGGTTTTTCAGGAACGAACTTAATGCAACTCGGGCAGGTGGGCACACGGGTTTACGAGCGGGCCAAGGCTGAGAACGGGAATATAATATGTTTCTCTTCAGCCCCTGGCCGGGCGGACTTCCTTAACACGCATCAAGACTATAAGATGCTTCCGGTTGTTCCAGTAGCGATTGAGAAAAGAACCTTCATAGCTTGCTCTAGACTGAACAAGCCGGGGGTCGTCAGTGTTAAATCGTTGACCCTTGAGAGAGAGGGTGTGGAGGACAAGGATTTTTTCCAGTCGGATAAGGCTGAGCTTTTAAAGGGGAGATGGTTTGGAAACTATTTCCGCTCAATCCACAGGCTTGTTTCAGAGAAGTACGGCATGGTTGAGGATGGTATAGCGATCTATGTTGACAGTGAAGTGCCTGTTGCTTCAGGCTTGGCGAGTAGCGCGGCGCTCCATGTTTCCTTGGCAGCCATGTACTCGGAGATCCTGGGCCTAGACTTAAACAGGATGATGCTGGCTGAGCTTGCCTACGAGGCTGAGCACAATGTCATGGAGATACCGTGCGGGAGGCTAGACCAGTATGCTGCCTCGTTTGGGGGCATAATAAAACTTGATTTTAAGCCGAGCATAAGCGTGGAGGAGTTTAGCGGTGAAGAAATCTTCTTCACGGTGGCTGACTCGGGTGTCAGGCATAGCACGGCTGAGATACACCCAGTCAGGCAGTCGGAGCTTAACAATGCAATAAAAATGCTCAGGGAGGCTTCACGAGGCTCGTTGTCGAAAATGCTTGAGGGAGATTTTGCCAGTGTCCAGTGGAGAATGATTAAGGAGGAGCGTTTAAAAGACTTGCTGAGCGTAATCCCGCCGAGGCTCGCCTCAAGAGTCTTATTCACTCTAAGGATGCAGGCCTCAACAGAGGTTGCACTTCAAATCCTTAAGTACAGGAAGGTTAGTAGGCACGATTTGGAGAAGCTGGGTTTGAAACCCGTTGAAAACTGGCTTTACGCTCTTGGAGGGGTAGTGAACCTGCAGCACACCCTGCTAAGGGATCTATACGAGGTTAGCCATGAGAAGCTTGAAGCAATGCGGGATTCTGCTCTAGAGGCGGGGGCTCTCGGGGTTAAAATATCTGGCGCAGGCATGGGGGGCTCGCTGCTGGCTCTCGTGAGGAATATGGATGATGCTCCCCGGGTTGAGGAGGCTTTCCGGAGAGCCGGTGCACAGAGCGTTTTCACAACGGGCGTGGGCCCAGGGGTTTCAGCGGTTTTTCTGGGGTGAATGTCAACATGCCTTCCGCCCTGGTGACTGGTGGCGCGGGCTTCATCGGCAGCCACCTTGTTGACAGGCTTGTTGAGGAGGGCTGGAGCGTTACTGTTCTAGACAATTTTTCAACAGGCGGGTTTGAGAATATTGAGCGGTCCTTTAAAACAGGCAAGTTAAGAATCATAATGGGGGATGCTAAGACTATTGACCTCGCCAGTGAGGAGAACAGTGTAGAGTATGTTTTCCACTTCGCCGCGAACCCGGATGTCAGGGAAACATCCCCCTCCATCCATTTCCAGGAGAACATTGTAGCGACTTTCAACATGCTTGAATACGCTAGGAAGATGGGCGTGAGAATGTTTGTATTCGCATCCTCCTCCACAGTCTACGGGGATGCTTCCAGGATCCCTACGCCAGAGGACTACGGTCCACTGAAACCCATCTCCCTATACGGGGCTGCTAAGCTCGCAGCCGAGGGACTTGTTTCATCCTACTGTTACACGTTTGGAATGGCAGGTTTTTCCCTAAGGCTTGCGAACGTTGTTGGCCCAAGGCTTACGCACGGGGTGATACACGACTTCATCAATAAGCTTCTGCAGAACCCTAGGAGGCTTGAAATCCTTGGAGACGGTTCGCAGAGGAAGTCGTACATCTGGGTTGGCGACTGTGTTGAAGCTGTTCTCCACGTTTCAAAGCGTGTCGAAGCCTCTGGCTACGAGGTTTACAACATTGGTTCTGAGGACTGGGTGACTGTCTCTGAGATTGCTGACATGGTTGTGGAGTCGATGGGACTCAGTAGCGTTGAGAAGGTTTTCACCGGAGGCGTTGATAACGGCAGGGGCTGGATTGGGGATGTTAAGCTCATGAACCTAGATATAAGTAGGATTAAAGCAACCGGCTGGAGGCCGAGGCACACAAGCAGGGAGGCTGTTAAGCTGAGTATTGAGGCAAGGCTTAGGGAGCTTGGACTGAAGTCTTAATCACGTATACGCTGTCCCCCTCTCTAACCCTTTCAACGGTCTTCAAGCCTATTGAACTGCCTGCTGGAGCAACCTCAACCCTCTTATGCTCTATCTCCATTGATTCAACCCTCTGCCTAAGGTTAGTTATCCTACCCTGGATAATTATCTCGTCACCGGTCTTAAGCTCCCCAACGAGGTCAACTATGGCCACGCTGATCCTTGGGAAGAAGTGCCTCACGTTCCCCACGTAAACCTTCTCCTCGCTCAACCCGTTTTAAAAACACTTCTAAAATATATAGCTTTTACGCGGAACACTAATAAGCCTCCAACGGCTTTCAAACCCTGTTCATGGAGGACATGGGCTTACAGCACGAGCTTGTTAAACGTGCCCTAAGGGAATGGCTGGCCGGAGCCGAGAAGCTCGTTGTTCTCGGGGTTGGGAACGAGCTTAGGGGTGATGATGCTGCCGGGCTGCTTGTAGCCAGGGCCCTGAAGCGTTTCAACGGCGAGAGGTTTGAGGCAGTTGAATGCGGGGTTTCGATAGAAGAGTGTATTGATTACGCTTTTGAGGGAAAACCCTCCCACCTGCTTATTGTGGATGCTTATGCGGGAGGGCTGAAGCCTGTGCTTCTAGACCCTGCTGATCTGGAATCGCACACGCCGATTTCTACTCACGCAATACCGCTTCCACTACTCATCGAGGCTTCCGGAAAGCCGGTTAATACAAGCATAAGAGTGCTTGGAATAGGAGGGGAGGACTTTAAGCTGGGCTCGTTTATTTCTACGAAATGCCTTGAAGCTGCATGTAGAGTAGCTGAGTGCATAATTGAAGCTGCAGCCGGCTTCGGGCTTCTGAGATAGTGCTGACATGGTCAACTCGTTTTATTAGGCTACTTCCTGGTGAGCCTGATGGTGAAGGCATGGACCGAGCATGATATGCAGGGATCGTATGCTCTTACAAGCATGCCTAGAAGGCTTTTCAACGCTTCATCGTCTAGGTGAGCTACCGACGGCAGTAGTTCGAAAACATCTCTCTCTATTCTCCATGAGTTTTGAGCGGTTGGAGTAACTATGTCCGCATTCAAAACAATTCCGTCCCTGTCGAGAGAATAAGAATGGTACAATAGTCCCCTGGGTGCTTCCGTTAACGCTGCTCCAGTGCTCTGGCGGAACCTAGGCTTCCGTGCAGGCGGGATGTCTACGCCTTCCCTCAGTATGCTTCTCATCTCCTCTATCGCATGCACTATCTCCACAGCCCTGACGATCGTCGACTTAAACGGGTTCTTCACGGGCGGCTTGAGGCCAGCTTTTTCAGCAGCCTCCTTCGCCTTGTCAGCCAGCTTGTCATAGTTGAGGTTGAACCTTGAAACAGGCCCAACCTCGAAGGACCCGTTATTCTTAAGAATAGACCTTTTAGTGTTTGAATGCGGAACCTGCTCTTCAGAAACGTACCTCCTGTACTGCCTGCCGTCGAAGTATTCTCCGGAGCTGGCTTTCGCAGCTCCCTCTGTTATAGCGTAGCCGTTCCCCTCTGAGAGCGCAACGTTAACATGGCTGGGCTCAAACTCTGGGTATTTAAAGCCTGAAACCAGCTTAACGGTTTCCAAAGCGTCTTCAAGGGAGTCGTCAAGAGCCTTGACAACCTTCTCAAGCCCCTCGGCGGGAGGAGGCTTGGTGAAGCCTCCCACAGTAAGAGTTACGGGGTGCACAGCCCTCCCACCTATGTATTCGGAGACCATGTTCGCAACTCTTTTCAGCCTAAAGCCTCTGCACACAATGTCTGCAAGATCCTTGGAGGCTGCTATCGCGCTCGGGTAGCCGAGGAAGTCGGGGGCTGCGAGGAAGTACACGTGGAGCGCGTGGCTCTGCATTATTCCAGAGAGTGCTAGTGCCTTCCTTAACGCCGTAGTCTTCTCGTCTAAAGAGACTTCTAGAGCGTTCTCAACAGCCTCAGCCGCGGTTATGACATGGGCTATTGGGCATATCCCGCATATTCTGGAGGTTAATTCAGGAAGCTCGATAGCCTTCCTGCCCCTAAGGAATGCTTCGAAGAACCTTGGTGCCTCAAATATTTTCAGCTTAGCGTCTATAACCTCGTTGCCTGAGACTGTGACCTCGAGGGAACCCTGCCCCTCAACCCTGCTAATATACTCGTAGACTATGGTTCTGTCCGTCATGCTGCATCACCTTCCCTGAACCGGATAAACGGTATATTTCCTGAGCTTAACCCGGATGAGCTCAGGGCTTACTCCTGCTTTCTCCCAGGCTGACACTAAGCCGTTCACGTTAGTCCCCTTCAAAACACTCCGGCAGCCCTCGCATGCCACGTTGTTCGACGGGCATAGGGCGCCGCAGCCTCCTGCAGTTACAGGTCCCAGACACGGTTCTTTTCTCGTAAGGAAAACGCACTCGTTACCCTTCATCTTGCACTCCATGCAGACTGTTAAACCAGGTATATACGGCGGGACGCGTAGCACTAGCGACATCAGCGCGTTGACCAGCTCGTTCCTGTCTACCGGACACCCGTATAGGTATGAATCCACTGTGACATACTCGTTCAACCCGAATGCTTTACCGGATTTCACGTGTTCAGGCGAGGGGTAGACTATTTGTTCAACATCTCCTTCGGGAGTGATGTTTTTTATAGCATTCACACCCCCGGTGGTTGCGCAGGCCCCTGCCGCAACCAGGAACTTAGTCATCCTCCTGATCTTCTTCAAAATTGCAGCCTCATCATCGTTTGTAACGGCTCCCTCAACTATGGCAACGTCCAGATTCTCGCTTGGAAGCTCATCGTCGCTCACCATCCTGAAATACTTGAGATCGACATGCTTAAGAACCTCCAGAAGGCTCTCCTCCAGATGGACTAGAACCATCTGGCACCCTGAGCAGGACGTGAGCTTGAAGACGCCAACCTTAATCTTATCCGTCATTCTCAACACCTCACTCAATCACATCCGGGAGAAGCCCAATCTCCTCCAGGTTGAACACGGGCCCATCCTTGCAAACATACTTGTAGCCAATCTGACAGTGCCCACACTTCCCCACCCCGCACTTCATCCTCCTCTCCAGCGAAAGATAGACCTCAAACGGGTAAAAACCCATTCTAAGCAGCAGCTGAGCAGTGAACTTCATCATCACTTCTGGCCCACATATGAAGACAGTTGTGTAGCGCATCCGAGGCTTCACATACCTTAACAGTTCAGTGACGACTCCAACGTCGTGTTCCCATTTAACGTTTTGAGGAACATAGTCTACAGTAAGATAGAGACGCATGTTGGGAATGTTTCTCCATGAGTCAAACTCGTAGGTGTATATCATGTCATCCGGGGTTCTGGCCCCATAAAGTAAGTCCACGGAGCCATAGAGGTCTCTGTGCCTAGCTACGTAATGTATCACCGGTCTCAACGGTGCTAGGCCCATGCCCCCCGCTATTAGTATAAGGTCGTTCCCAGCAGCCTTCTCAAGCGGCCATGGTTTTCCATATGGCCCCCTGATCCCGAGCACATCCCCAGGCTTAACGTTGAAAAGCGCCGTGGTGACTCTGCCAACTCTCCTAACAGTGTTTTCAAACACGTTTCTCTCCTCAGGATTCGAACAGATGGAGAAGGCTGATTCTCCAACCCCGAAGTAGGAGACGATGTCGAACTGGCCTGGCCTAAACCTTAGGGCCTCCCCGTTCAGCACGCTCATTGTAAAGGTCTTTGTAATAGTGTTCTCATCCCTGACGTCCACAACCTTCGCGAAAGCAGGTAGGTAGGGGTTTTCAAACTCACTACTCATGGTGCCTCACCCCTTAGCCTCGCTACAACCCCAGTTATGTCTATGCCTGCTGGACACTGCTCTACGCATCTACCGCACCCAACACACCCAAGCGAGCCATACTGGTTCAGCCAATAGTTCATCTTATGGTTTACGAACTGTCTGATCCTTGCTGTCAGGTCTCTTCTGAAGTTTCCACCCAACGCTACTTCGGCGTATTCCCACAATAAGCAGCCGTCCCACGTTCTGGTTCTCGTCACACTACCAGAATCAAGCTCCGGCTCATCCATCATGTTGAAGCAGAAGCACGTGGGGCAAACCATGTTGCAGGCGCCGCAGCCCGTGCACTTGCCCGCAAGCTCGTTCCAAATAGGGTTATAGAGTGCTCCTGTCATTATCCTCTGGAGACCAGCAGTGTTGACATGCCTCCTTATCATACTCTTAACCCTTCTTATTGTCTCATCCTTCTCCAGAATATCCGTGCTTGAAGCTCGAGGCATGTAGAAGTCGCTTGCCAGTTCAGCGCCCCTCCTGGAACCTGTCTCCAGCAGGAACCTTTCTCCAAGATCTGTCAGGAGAAGGTCAAACCCTTCCTCGAGCGAGGGTCCTGTTCCGAAGGATGTGCAGAAGCAGTACTCGTCAGCGCTTTTACAGTTTAAAGCTATTACGAGGAGGCTTCTTCTCTTTGCCTCGAAGTAAGGGTCTTTAGGACGATCCATGTAAACTCTTTCCAGGAGGTTCATCGCGTTTACGTCGCAGGGGTGAACACCTAGGATTACAATCCTGCTGGTTTCGTCGGGAAGCGTCTCCTCGATCTTCCCGTCTTTAATCCTTAATAGAGTTTCCCTAGGGGGTATGAGCAGGCTCTTTAAAGGGGGCATCGTTGTTCTAACAAAATCAAGCGAAACGTCTTCAACCTGATCCTCATCAATCTTCTTAAAGAAGTGTCTAAACTCCCCTTTAACCGGTGCGAAAAGAGTGTATCCCTTGGAGATTACGTGTCTGGAGAAATGCGGAATGTCTTCCCTCTTTATTATAAATGACATTCCATTATCACTATCAAGTATTGCTTACACTGCTTTTTATAAATCTTTAATTCATATTTGAGGAAACAATTACATCCTAAGATTACTGGCAGCTCCGGTTAAGCTAATCTAATCAGGCAAATTCTTAAATATTAGTCTGCTGGCCCCTTCGACGGCTGTGTAATGCCCGATTCAGGGATTCAGAAAACCGGTTTGAAGAGCGATAGACGGCTCCTGATGCTTGAGGCGGCTGTGAAGCAGCATCAGTATAGTAAGGATGCTCTTCTAGAGATTCTTCACACCGCTCAGGAGCTCTACGGGTATCTGGATAAAGACCTTCTACTGCATATTTCAAAGCTGCTCCGCCTTCCTCCGAGCCACGTCTATGGTGTTGCAACATTCTACAATCTTTTCAAGCTTAGGAAGCCGGGTACGCACATTGTTACCGTCTGCATGGGGACTGCCTGCTATGTTAAGGGGGTTGAGAATATTGTTTCAACCATTGAAAGAGAGTTCAACCTTAAGCGTGGCGGGACCACTAGCGACGGGAGGCTCTCGCTCTTCGTAACCAGGTGCATCGGAGCATGCGCCATGGCTCCTAACGCTATTGTCGACGGAGAAGTAATCGGGAAAGCAACGGCGGAGGATGTGTTGAAAAGGGTGAAAGCTGTTATGGAGGCTGAGATGGTTGAAGCCAGATGAGCTTCGTAGTCTCGCCCAGAAGGAGCTGGAGCTCCGCAAATCATACAGGTACAGGATAAACGTTTGCTGCTCAAGCGGCTGCATGCCTTTCGGCGCTTTAAAGGTTCTAAGCGCCTTCAAGGATGCGGTAAGGGAATTCGGGGTTGAGGAGGAGTGTTACGTTGGGAGAACGGGCTGCGTTGGAACATGTTCCCTAGCGCCGGCGGTCCTCGTGGATCCGGGTGACTATCTTTATCAGAACGTCACTCCTGAAAGGGCTAGGGAGATAGTTAAGGAGCATCTTGTCGGCGGCAGGCCTGTTAAAAGCATGCTCTACGGTAACGAAGCCTTCTTTAAGAAGCAGCTGAGGATCGTCTTAAGGAACGCTGGTAAAATAGATCCTTTAAGAATAGAGGATTATATTGGTGTAGGAGGCTATTACGCGCTTCTCAAGGCTTTAACCAGGATGACTCCTGAAGGGGTGATAGAGGAAGTTGCTTTAAGCGGGTTAAAGGGGAGGGGGGGTGCAGGCTTCTTAACAGGCTTAAAATGGAGGTATGTTGCGAGGGCACAGGGTTCTCCGAAGTATGTGATTGCAAACCTTGATGAGGGTGATCCCGGTGTTTTTGCAAACCGCACCCTCGCTGAGGCCGATCCGCATGCGATAATAGAGGGCATGGCTATAGCTGCCTACGCGGTTGGCTCTAGCAAGGGCTACATATACGTGCGGAGCGAATATCCTTTGGCTGTTGAAACTCTAAGGAAAGCTATTGAGGCAGCGAAATCTATGGGCTTCTTAGGGGAGAGGGTTTTCGAAACATCCTTCAGCTTCGACATCGAACTGAGGCTTGGGGCAGGGGCGTTCGTGGCCGGTGAAGAGACTGCTATACTTGCATCCATAGAGGGGCGTCGGGCCATGCCGAGGCCCAGGCCCCCCTACCCTGCGCAATCAGGCCTCTGGGGTAAGCCGACGCTGATAAACAACGTTGAGACGCTCGCTAACGTGCCAATCATACTTCTTAAGGGGAGCGAGTGGTTTTCGAGCATAGGAGCCAAAAACTGTGCGGGGACTAAATGCTTCTCCCTCACCGGCAAGGTTAACAACCCCGGTTTAATCGAGGTCCCGATGGGCACAACGCTGAGGGAGGTTGTGTTTGAAGTAGGCGGGGGCGTCGCCCCGGGTAGGACTTTTAAGGCTGTTCAGGTCGGCGGGCCCTCAGGCGGATTCCTTCCCGAGAGTCTTCTCGACCTTCCAATAGACTACGAGTCCCTTACTAAAGCGGGGGCCATAATGGGCTCCGGAGGTATAGTTGTGTTGGACGACACGTCGTGCATGGTTGACACAGCAAAGTTCTTCACAGAGTTCTGCGTGGACGAGTCATGCGGAAAATGCACTCCCTGTAGGACCGGCCTGTACAAGCTTTACAAGATTCTGAACGGTTTCACGCGGGGAGAGGGAAGCGTTGAAGATTTCTCGAAGGTTGAGGACCTGTGCGAGTTCATTAAGGAGGCTAGCCTATGCGGCCTAGGTCAGACAGCGCCAAACCCAACTCTGACGACGCTCAGGTACTTCAGGGACGAGTATGTTACGCACATAGTTGAGAAGAAGTGTCCCGCGGGCAAATGCTTCAGGAACAGTGGAGGCGGTGAAGTTGAGTAGGCCAGTGGAGCTCACTATAGACGGGAAGAAGATTGTCGCAAAAGAAGGAGAAACTATTCTTGAGGCTGCGAGGAAGAACATGGTATATATTCCAGCATTATGCTACCTTGAAGGAGTCTCGTCACTCGGCGGATGCAGGGTCTGCGTGGTTGAGCTTAAGGGTTCCCCAAGGGTCTTCGCCTCATGCGTCACGCCGGTTACTGGTGGCATGGAGGTAGTTACGGATTCAGAGAAGCTTAGGCGCTACCGTAGATGGGCGGTGGAGCTTCTTTTGGCTGAGAGGCCTCATGTCTGCTCGGTCTGCATTGCTAATGGGAGCTGCGAGCTGCAGCAGCTCGCTACTGAGCTGGGTGTCGACCATCTCAGGGTCGACAGGGAATGGACGGACTACGAGGTCGACCTTACCCACGAGAGGTTCGCATATGACCCTAACAGGTGCATACTCTGCACGCGCTGCATCAGGGTTTGCGACGAGGTTGAGGGCGTGCACACCTTGGACCTGATGCTCAGGGGGAAGAATTCTAAGGTTGTTTTCGACTTGAATGAAAACTGGGGTTTCTCCCAATCGTGCACCTCCTGCGGAAAGTGCTCAGCATCATGCCCGGTTGGAGCGCTCTACGTTAAGGGTAAGCCTCTTTCAGAGGTTAAGAAGAAGGATCTTGTCTCCTTCATAGTGGAGAGGAGGAGTGGAAAATAGTTGGCTAAGGTTAGGCTGGCAACAGTCTGGCTAAGCGGCTGCTCAGGTTGCCACATGTCATTCCTAGACCAGGATGAGAAGATTCTTGAGCTGGCTGAGAAGATAGAGCTTGTCTACAGCCCAATCGCCGATATTAAGGATTTCCCTGAAAACGTTGACGTCACTCTTGTTGAGGGCGCGGTTGGGAACGAGGAGCAGCTTGAGCTTTTGAAAAAAATTAGGAGGAACAGCAAGATTCTCGTAGCCCTTGGGGACTGCGCTGTAAACGGGAACGTGACTGCCCTAAGGAACAGCTTGAGGAATAGCGATGAAGAAGTTTTGAGAAAAGCTTATGTTGAAAACGCCAGCGTTAAGCAGGGTGCTCCGAAACAAGTGCCCAGGCTCCTGAAGAGGGTTCTTGCTTTAAACGAGATTGTTAAGGTTGACGTTTATGTTCCGGGATGTCCACCAAACGCTGAGTTGATAAGCCAGGTTTTAAACGAGCTTCTGGAGGGCAGGGCTCCCGTTTTAGAGGGCAGGTTCAAGTATGGTTAGGAGGATGTTTGAAAAATGGTTAGAGAGATTGTTGTTAACCCCGTCACCAGGATAGAGGGGCACGCGAAGATAACAATACATCTTAACGACGACGGTTCTGTCAGGGAGGCTAGGTTCCACGTTACGGATTTCAGAGGTTTTGAAAAATTCTGTGAGGCTAGGCCGTTCTACGAGATGCCGGGAATAACTTCAAGGATATGCGGAATATGTCCAGTAAGCCACCTGCTGGCTTCAGCGAAAGCCTGCGACGATCTCGTCGCCGTTGAAACACCTGGGGCAGCGGTTCTGCTGCGCAGGCTGATGCACATGGGTCAAATAATACAGTCTCACGCTTTAAGCTTCTTCTACCTTTCCTCACCAGACTTCCTTCTCGGCACGGATTCAGACCTATCTAAAAGGAACATTCTCGGGCTGGCTGAGAAGTATCCTGAGCTTGCTAAGCAGGGAGTGTGGCTGAGAAAGTTTGGACAGAGCATTATTGAAAGCCTTGCGGGTAAGAGGATTCATTCAAGCGACTGGATTGTCCCGGGAGGCGTGAAAACCCCGCTTTCGAAAGAAAGGGCTGACATGATTCTCTTAGGCGTTCCCAAGGCTGTTGAGATAGCTTTAAACGCTGTCTCGCTCTTCAGTAAAACGCTTGAAAGCATAAGGAGTGATGTTGAAAACTTCGGCGACTTCCCCACGTACTACATGGGGCTCGTTACGCATGATGGTGGGCTTGAGCACTACGACGGCCGGATAAGGATAATGAGCCCGGACGGAAAGATAGTGGCGGACCAGCTGGACCCTTCTAAATACTTTGAATACATTGGGGAGGCTGTTGAAGACTGGTCTTACATGAAGTTCCCATACTATAAGCCTGCAGGCTATCCTGGTGGTGCCTACAGGGTGGGCCCGCTGGCTAGGCTTAACATTTCCACGCGCTGCGGGACGAGGCTTGCAGACGACCTGCTTAAAGAGTTTAAGAAGCTGGGTGGCAACGGGGTGGTTCAAAACACCTTCATGTACCACTATGCTCGCTTAATCGAAATAGTTTTCTGCTTGGAGAAGGCTGAGGAGATCCTTAGGGAACCTGAGGTTTTAGACTCGAATGTTCAGGCTAGGGCTTCTCTCAACAGGAGGGAGGGCACAGGAGTGATTGAGGCCCCCAGGGGAACCTTGATACACCACTATAGGGTTGACGACCAGGGTAGGATAAGCTGGGTGAACCTGATAGTTGCTACTGTTAACAATAATCTTGCTTTCAACAGGGCTGTGACGCAGGTTGCTAAAAAATATGTTAATGGCAGGAGTCTCAGCGAGGGGATGCTGAACAGGGTTGAGGCGGTTGTGCGCGCCCTAGATCCTTGCCTGAGCTGTGCTACTCACGCAATAGGTGGAATGCCCATTAGGATACTGCTCTACGATTCTGAAAACAGGCTTGTAGGCGAGCTCACGCGAGGCTGATAATAGCTTTTAAATATTTAACTTAAGCCTTTTTAACCCTTCTAAGGGGTTTTTCAGAGTATTTTCTATCTGTTAAGTACCATCCAAAAGATTTATATATTAATCTTTGGCATTTATCAACGATATAGAATTGTCAATCAAAAAGGAGGATGAGGAGGCATTCAAGCACGCGGCTAAAGTGTTCAAGGCACTGGCCGACCCAACCCGCCTCAGAATACTCTCAATAATAGAGAGTGAGAGCATGATGATAACAGGCATCGTTGAAAAGTTTAACCTTTCACAACCCACAGTGTCATACCACATCAGGATTCTCGAGAACGCCGGCTTGGTTAAGACCGTTAAGAAGGGTAGGGAAGTATACTGCTCTCTCGTTAAGAAGGGTGTTTTAAAGAGGGCGCTAGACTTCTCAAAGTGGATTAAAGGCGCGGAGTAAACATAGGAACAACCATTAGAATCTGGCCGCATTACTCAGATTCATACTATTAGAAAAATTTTATTTCTGCGTCATTAAACAATTAGAGGAAAGAATTGAGAGTAGATCCAGTCTGTTTCGACTCCATGGGCGTTAGAAGCATGGCTACACTCGTTGAAACTGGAGACTTGAAGCTGATAATAGACCCTGCTGCCGCCGTTGCGCCTCGAAGATACGGGCTTCCACCGCATCCGAAGGAGCTTAGCCTCCTCGAGGAATGTTGGGGGAGAATAGCCTCTGTGGCAGAGGAATGCGAGGTTGTTGCAGTAACACATTATCACTATGATCATCATAGTTCAATAAGGCTTCTCGAGAATATCTACGGGGGGAGAATAGTCATAGTTAAGGATCCTGAGAACATGATAAACTTCAGTCAGAGAGGAAGGGCGAGAGTATTTCTCGAGAAGATCAAGCCGATTGCTGCTCAGGTTATGGTTGCCGACGGCAAGGAGTTTGTGTTCGGCGGGACTAAGCTCGAGTTCTCCAATCCTGTTCCACACGGCCCGGATAGCCAGCTGGGCTACGTTGTCCAGCTTAGCGTTAAGGATTCCTCTGACAGTTTCCTCTTCACGAGCGATGTGCAGGGTTTCCCGCTAGACTACCAGGTTAGGTTCGTGATCGGAAAGAAGCCGCGCTCGATTTTCATAGACGGCCCATCTACGTATATGCTCGGTCTAAACTTCACGGTGGAGGAGCTTGAAGCAAGCCTTAGAAACATTAGAAGGATAATGAATCAGGCACGTCCCTCCGTGATGATCCTTGACCACCATCTGCTGAGAGACCTGGGCTGGAGGAAGTATTTCGAAAGCTTGTCTGAGGAGGCTGAAAAAATGGGCATAGCCTTAGTATCCGCCGCAGAATACTTGCACATTGAGGTCAACCAGCTTGAGGCTTTAAGGGGCTCGCTACATGGGTTAAGAGTTTGATTACGTATATGGAAATCCTATCGATGGAACAGGCTTACACGGAGCATTCCGTTAAAGATTGGTTTAGCTCTATATCGAAGGAGGCTTTTTCCCGCCCCTCTACTACATAACTCTTATATATATGCTCTGAAACAGAAAGGGGCTTCGGTGAAGGCGAAATAAAAATGAAAGGAAACAAGGTTCTTCTGGGCATAGTGATCGTAGTAATTGTCGCAGCGGCGATTGCAGGATACTATTTGCTACAGCCACCTAAGGAAAAAGAGGAAGAGAAACCGCCTGAGGAAGAATCATTACTGATCATGGGTACGACGGACTCCGTTGAGTCTTGCCTCGACCCTGCAAGGGCTTACGACTTCTTCGGATGGGAGATAATACAATCCTTGGGCTCTGGGCTGGTTGAGTACCGTCCTGGTGCCACTGGTGCAGCTGAGGACATTGTTCCCGCCCTAGCAACTTCTTGGAGTGTTTCTGAAGACGGGAAAGTCTGGACCTTTAACCTTAGGCAGGGCGTTAACTTTGAGGATGGCACTGAGTTTAACGCCACCCATGTCAAGTATACTTTCGACAGAGGCATCGGTATAGCTGACGAGGATGGGCCTTTCGTGGGCATCGGCTATGGCGACATAATTGAAAACGTCACTGTAGTCAGCAAATACGTCGTAAAATTCTACCTTAAAATTCCATTCTCCGCCTTCCTATCGCTTCTGGCTTGCCAAGCCTCATACATTGTTGATCCGAAGTATGCCCCGTTTGACGCTGTCGTCGAGTATAAGGAGGGTGATCCACGTGGAAGTCACCCGATGGGCCTAGGCCCTTACGTGTTGACTAAATGGGAAAGGGTTGCTGGAAAAGACACGGAGATGCGTCTTGAAGCCAACCCCAATTACTGGAACGCAACCGGAGGCTATCCGAAAACAAAAACAATCATAATTAAATTCTATGCTGATTCCGCTGGTCTAGCTCTAGCCATTGACGCCGGGGAAATCGACATTGCCTTCAGACAGCTTTCAGCAGCCGACATAAACAATCTTAAGACGAAGACTAACCTTAAAGTCTGGGAGGGGACTGGTGCGTTCATCCAGTACTTGGTTCTGCAGATGAAGCGTCCTCCGTTCGACAACCCGAAAATCAGGCAGGCGGTTGCTGCTGCAATAAATAGGACGGCGATTGTCGAAACAGTGTTTCTCGGCCAGGTTCAAAAATTGTACAGCATGATACCGGTCGGCATGTTTGGCCACAAGGATGCCTTCCTTGAGCTCGGCGATCCGAACTATGCTTTAACAAGGGAATTACTCAGCCAGCTTGGTTACAATGAAAACAATAAGCTAGAATTCAAGCTATGGTATGAGACTTCCGGGCATTATCCACAAAGCCCACAGCTTGCACAGATGCTCAAATCTTCTCTTGAGGCCAGCGGAGTAATATCAGTAACGTTAGAGGGAAGGGACTGGGCAGCATATAGGGTGTCGAGAAGAAACGAAGAGATGGATGCCTACATTTTAGGATGGTACCCGGATTACATTGATCCAGACGACTACATTTATCCGTTCCTCCACTCTTCAGGCGGGTCATGGCTGCATCACAATTATGGAAACCCGCTGATGGATCAGCTTATTGAATGGGCGAGGGGTAACACAACGCAATCTGCAAGAGAAAACCTTTACGGGCAGATTCAAGACCTCCTGGTGGACGACTGCCCAATAATACCTATTTACCAGGGCTCAGCCTGGGCGGTTACAAAACAGGATATTAAAGGGATTTATCTTGACATAACGCAGTCTTGGCGGCACTGGCTGGTTTACCGGGAAAAATGATTTTTAGCACCCCTTCTTTTTCTTTTTTAAATTTAATGGATGTGAAAAGTAGATGACCCTGCGCTCCTACGTGGTCTCAAGAATCTTGCTGACAATTCCGATGATATTCATACTGCTTACAATAGTTTTTATTATTGTGCGGGTTTTGCCCGGAGACCCTGTTCTACTCCACTTCGAAAAAATGGAAAACCCGAGGGCGATGGAAGAGATGCGACAAAAGCTGGGCCTCGACAAACCCATATGGATACAGTATTTCGACTACTTATTCAACCTCTTAAGAGGCGATCTTGGTAAGTCGATGCAAGACTACTCTCCGGTGGCGAGTCAAATCTTATCCGCATTTCCTGCGACGCTTGAGCTCGCAATCTTCTCCATAATCATTGCCGTTTCCATCGGCATATTCCTAGGGGTTGAATCGTCAAAATCCTACAATAAACCTAAGGATCAAATTGTAAGGGTATTCGGAATAGTCACTTACGCTATTCCAGTCTTCTTCCTAGGAATGATTTTCCAGATTGTTTTTGGAGTTGGTTTGCGCTGGCTGCCAGTGGGAGGACGAATCCGCCCAACAATGGAGCCGTCGGGTCTTAAAATACCGCTTTCCCAACCGCCAGGGGGTTTTTCTACTCACCTTCTCCTCTCATGCGCGGCCGGTCTAGTGGCCGTAACCTTATGCGTCGTAGTGCTGAAGATTAAAGGCAAAAAAATCACTGGGAAAACCTTGGGGCTCTTCATCTCCCTGTTTCTAACAGTATGGGTCCTCTGGGCCTTAGCTGGATGGCATTTCATCACATTAGGCGAGCTTCGAGTCTCCACGGGCTTATACACGGTGGACAGTATTCTTGAAGGAAACCCTTACAAATTTGCAGAAACCCTAAGATATCTTTTTCTACCCTCCTTAACTTTAGGCCTTGTTCTCTCAGGAGTCTTCATCAGGCTAACGAGAAGCAATATGCTTGAAACACTTAGGCTCGACTTCGTCACCGCAGCCAAGGCAAGGGGATTAAAGGAGATAACGGTAACCTACGGCTACGCTTTCAGAAACGCCTTCCTCCCAATACTTACTATGATGGGGCTTCAATTCGCAACGCTCCTCGCTGGAGCAGTGTTAACTGAAACAACATTCTCATGGCCGGGCCTAGGAAGATACATCGTTGACCGCATCAACTTTAGAGATTACACGGCCATTCAAGGAGCAGTTGTTTTCTTCGGCATTTTAGTGTCCTTAGTAAGCCTAGTTGTAGATTTGCTCTACGCTTATTTCGACCCGAGAATCAGACTGTGAAGTTACGATGACCAAGCTGGAAGTAAAAAGAAGCATGCTTGCAAGCATTGTTCCAGGCATAACTTCCCTAGCGAAAAGAGGGCTGGCCGGTTGGCTGGTTGCAATTGGCACCCTTATAGTGGGGTCGATAATAATCATAACTCTAATAGCGCCTTGGGTTTCCCCCTATGACCCGTCGACTAGAGGCATAAATGTTGGCCGGCCGTTAACTCCGCCAAACCCCCAGTTTCCTTTCGGGACTAACGATCTGGGGCAGGATATGTTAAGCAGAACAATAGCTGGGGGGAGTATAATGCTTCAGGTTGCAGTCTTATCTGTCATAATATGTCTAATAATAGGTGTTCCCTTGGGGCTGTTCTCATCCTACATCGGCGGGGTGATGGATAGGGCAACATGTCTCGTGATGGATAGTGTTTACGCGTTTCCGGGTTTGATCCTTGCGATAGCGATCGCGGCGACGCTGGGTAGAGGCGTAGTAAACATGGCTTTATCAATAGCGGTAGTATACGTCCCCTCATACTTCAGGGTGATTCGAAGCCAAGTGTTAAGCATAAAGGAAATGCCCTACATTGAGGCGGCTAAATCCATCGGCGCGAAAAACCGCACAATACTCTTCAAATACATTCTGCCGAATGTCGTTCCCTCTATAGTGGTCGTCGCAACAGTGAATTTTGCAGACGCCATCTTGACAGCCGCAGGCCTAACCTTCATCGGGCTGGGGGTTGAAGTAGATATCCCAGACTGGGGATGGGACCTGGCTAATGGGCGTAGGCTTCTTCCAAGCGGAGTCTGGTGGGTAATAACGTTTCCAGGCATATTTATCATCCTCCTAGCTTTGGGATTCACCCTTGTAGGGGAAGGGTTGAGCGAACTCTTAAACCCGAAGCTTGCGGAAAGGTGAAGACTCGTGCAGAAACAGCTGTTGGAAGTAGAAGATTTAACTGTTGAATATTGGGCGAGAAGAGGGAGAGTACGGGCAGTAGACAGTGTTTCATTTACTCTTGACAGGGCTGAAACACTGGGTGTAGTCGGCGAGTCTGGTTCAGGAAAGTCTACTCTAGGCTTATCCTTAATCCGTCTTGTTCCTCCTCCGGGAAGGATCATAGGGGGGCATTTATGGCTTGAAGGGACGGATCTCCTCAAACTGGGGGAGGAGGAGATGCGGAACGTGAGGGGTAGGAAAATAGCCTTCGTTTTCCAAGACCCTATGACTTCTCTGAATCCTGTTAAAAAGATAGGCGAACATTTTGTAGAGCTGATTCGGACTCACGAGCCTAAAACAAGCAGGGAGGAGGCTCTTAGACGCGCTGAGAAGCTTCTCGACGATGTTGGTATACAATCTGAACGCATTAACGACTATCCGCATCAGTTAAGCGGCGGGATGCGACAACGCGTTATGATTGCCCTAGCAATTGCCCTCAACCCAAGCATAGTTATTGCTGATGAGCCAACAACAGCCTTGGATGTCATAGTGCAGGCTAAAATACTCGACCTGTTGAAAAATGTTCAAAACACGTATTCGATGGCCATGATTATTATCACGCATGATTTGAGCATAGCGCTTGAAAGATGTAACAAAATCCTCGTGATGTATGCAGGCCAGATGGTTGAGTACGCCAGCACAGAGGATATCTACAAGAAACCTCAACACCCATATACTCGGGGGCTCTTAAAATCCATTCCAAACATTGAACTCGCTGGGCAAAAACTTGAGGCAATACCCGGGTCTCCTCCGGACCTGCTTAACTCTCCCAAGGGTTGCAGATTCTGGCCGCGCTGTCCGGGCGCGTTGGGAAAATGCAGGGAAGCAGAGCCTCAACCAGTAGAAACAGAGCTAGGTCACCTTGTTCGATGCTTTCTACACGAGGATGGCGAGAAATGACTCAAACTGAAATCGTAAAGGTTGAAAATCTGAAAAAATATTTTCCGGTTGAAAAAAGTTTTCTCGAAAAACTGCTAACTCGCACTAGAAGCTTCATCAGGGCTGTCGACGATGTAACCTTCTCTGTTATGAAAGGCGAGGTTTTCACACTCGCCGGGGAAAGCGGGTGTGGAAAAACGACCACGGGGAAAATTATTTTAGGGCTTGTTCCACCTACATCTGGAAGAGTGTTTTTCAGAGACCGAGAAATAACGAATCTTAAGCCTGAAGAGCTGAGGCTTTTAAGGAGGAGAATACAAATAATATTTCAGGATCCCTACGCCTCGTTTAACCCTCGGATGAAGATTGGAGACGCCATAGGGCATCCGCTTGAGATCCACGGCCTGGCTTCAGGCGTGGAAAAGAGGAAAATGGTCTTATCGATGCTGGAGCGCGTGGGTTTAACTCCTCCGGAACAGTTTATAGACTTGTATCCGCACCAGCTGAGCGGGGGGCAGAGGCAGCGGGCGGCGATAGCGAGGTCCCTCATACTAAACCCGGAGTTCATCGTGGCGGATGAACCTGTTTCAATGATAGATGTTTCGCTAAGGACAACGATAATCGACCTGATGCTGGATCTTAAAAGAGAACTGCAGCTAACCTACCTTTTCATAACACATGACTTGGCTGTTGCAAAATATATTTCGGATAGGATCGCGGTAATGTACCTCGGGAAAATCGTGGAGATGGGTGAAAAGGAAGAGATCTTCTCAAACCCTCTGCATCCCTACACGCAGGCACTGCTCTCAGCAATACCTGTTCCGAATCCGAAACGCAAAAGAAAGATAATAGAGCTTAAGGGTGAAGTGCCCTCTGCCATAAGAATTCCCGCGGGTTGCCGCTTCCACCCTAGGTGCCCGTTCGCCGTGGAGACATGTAGGAAAGAAGAGCCGGAATTAAGAGTCGCGTCAGACAGCCATCTCGTAGCCTGCCATCTGCTAAAGGGCGGTGGGTATACGGAAACCATTCTTAAAATCTAGATTATGCATCAAAACCCTTGCGAGACACCTCCTCCAGGCTTAATGTTTTCATTCTACGGTTAAGGATCCCATATTCCACCTTAGGTGAAGAATTTGAAGTGCTGGGAACATAGAGGGCAATTAAGAAATCCATCTCAACGTTTATTCTTGGTCATCATAACATGTGTGAGAAAATGTTTAAGCACGTTTTTCCGACTCTAAAGAAACATTAGAGTTTCCTCGAGGAAAAAGCTATAGAATATGTAGGCTTGACCGGTTAACTTGAGAGAATGAACCTATTTTCTTTAAAGAATTAAGGGTTTGGTTCAGAAGGAAAGATTTTTAAGACGGTAAATAACTTCCATACGACCATGAAAAGGGTTGAACGTGTTAGAAAAACGGTTCTAGCATCCTCAATACTGTTACTAGTAATGCTCTTTGCAGTGCAGGTTTCAACTTTAAGGGCGGCGCCTGAAGCACCATACGGCCCATTCCCAGACAGGGTGATAATATTCTATCAGGCTGCTGAGACGCAAGCAGTTCCTATGATTGAGGCGGGCGAAATGACGGCATGGCTCTACTATCTGAGACTGAGTGAAAACATTCAGAAAGCAGAGGAGTCTGAGAAGGTGGACACCATAAGAACCTACGGTGGGGGAAACCAGCTGTTGATAAACCCGCTTGAGACAACTGAAGGATTCAATCCGTTCAGCATAAGGGAGGTTAGGGAAGCATTAAACTGGCTTATAGACCGGAACTACATAGTTAACGAAATCTACAAGGGTAGGGCTGTTCCAAGATGGACTATGTTCAGAGCGGTTTCCCCAGACTATTCGAGGATCGTGGACTACGCTAAGATGCTTGAGGCAAGATACTCTTATGATTTCGATAAGGCTAAGAACCAGATCTTCGAAGCATTAGCTAATGCTGGGGCAGAATACAGGGAGGGCAAATGGTACTATGAGGATGAACCGATAACGATAAACTTTCTAATACGGCCTGAGGATGAGAGGAAGGATTTCGGCGACTATATTGCCAACCAGCTTGAAAGAGTAGGTTTTACTGTGAATAGACTATACAAGAGGAGTGCTGACGCATTCCTACTCTGGGGTGCATACGGGCCTTCGAAAAGAGGTGACTGGCATATTTACACAGCAGGATGGGCGTTCACCGCTGTTACAGCATTTGATGATGGCGACCCATGGTTCTGGTATTCGCCGGACAACGCGCCAATTTTCGAAGAGTATGGAGGTCCACCGCTACTCAGGGAAGCTATAGATAAGCTGAATAATGCTGAGTATAAGTCGATGGAGGAGAGAATAGAATTAATAAAAAGAATATGTGAACTCTCTTTAGAAGACGGTGTCCACATATGGATAGTAGACCAGATTCAGGTGAACCCGATATCTAGCGAGCTCGGAGACAAGGTGGTTGACCTCTACGGCGGTGGCCAGAGCTTCTGGTTCATCAGGACTCTGAGGTACAAGACGGGAGCGGGAGGAGACGTTAAGCTGGGTAACCGTGCAATGTTCATAGAAGGCTTTAACCCGGTGGCGGGCTTCTCTTGGCTTTACGACGTGTACGTCTACTACCTTGTGGCTGACGCTGGAGTGTTTCCACATCCACATACCGGGTTGTACATACCTATTAGAACAAGCTTCACAGTAGAAACAGCCGGTCCTGACGGTAAGCTGAGCGTGCCAAGCGACGCTTTAATATATGATCTTGCGAGCGAGAAGTTTAAGCCAGTTGGCTCCGGTGTAAGTGCAACAAGCAAGGTTACGTACAAGATTACGTGGGGCAAGTGGCATCATGGGCAGCCCGTAACGAAAGCTGATATGCTATACACCATAGCGGAAGTCTTTAAGGTCACTGTAGAAACCTCGCCTCTCTACGATCCTGTTGCTGCTACTGCAGGCAGGACACTGTTCACCAACCTGTTCAAGGGAGTAAGATTCACATCGGAAGACACTGTTGAAGTATACGTCGACTACTGGCATGTGGATAATAGCTTCATTGCCTCGATGGCGAGCGTTTGGCCAGACACCCCATGGGAGCTTCAAGTTCTCGCGAACAAGGCGGTGCTTGAGAAGAAGCTAGCGTGGTCTGTAGACATGGCTGACCTGTGGGGCGTAGACCAGCTGGATTACACGAAAGGCTCCTCCCTAGACATACTCTCGGAGATCCTTGG
This sequence comes from Thermoproteota archaeon, assembly GCA_038850115.1. GTDB lineage: Archaea > Thermoproteota > EX4484-205 > EX4484-205 > JAAOZP01 > JAAOZP01. Next base: position 13,581 of record JAWCMB010000001.1, on the reverse strand, counting down.
AAGGACTACGGAAAATTATGTTCCACCAGAACTGGAGGGCGTTGTCCAGGCTAGCGAGGCTGCTGCAAGATGGTCTGCGCTCAAATCCTTCTACCAAACTAGGGGCCACTTCTGGGTTAGCAACGGCCCGTATGTCTTCGTCTCGGCTGACACTACTGCTTTACAATTAACTCACGAAGCCTTCAGGGAATATCCCTTTAAGGCTGACAAATGGGATACGATGCTTACAGTTAAGATTCCAACCGTCAGAGTTACTGAAGCTCCTGAAAAAGTAGTTCCAGGTTTGGCTGCAAGCTTCTCCCTGCGTGCGGAGGTGGCTGGCCAACCATACGACAGAGTTAATATCAAATACCTCTTAACAGACGCGTCGGGTAACCTAGCGGCCTCTGGTGTAGCTAAAGCCTTTGGTGGCGGTGCTTTCAAAATAGAGCTTACAGGCGAGGATACCGCCAAACTGGCTGTCGGAGTATACTCGTTGAAGCTTATAGCAGTAGGTGAGGAGGCTGCACTCCCATACTTGACCGAATATACTTTCACAGTAACTCCTGCCATCTCGTATTTTGAAAGCCTTTCAGAAAGCCTTAGGGCTGAGCTTTCAACCAGGATCTCGAGTCTTGAAAACCGTGTGGAAACGCTATCCGGAACTGTTTCCGAGCTTAGAAACAGGTTAAGTTCCGTGGAGGGCACGGTCAACATCAGCATCGTGCTTGCAGCATTGGGCGTCATAATAGCGTTAGTCGCGTTAATCTTGGGACTCAGAAGAAAATAGCTGAGGAAGCCGATCCTCTTTCTTTTTTTAACGTTTAAATATTGGTCTTCTTTCCCAAGATTACTAAGTATGTCTGGAGCTACGGCTATGCTTAGGTATCTGGCCAAGAGAGCAGCCTTTTTACTGGGGACACTTGTGATTGCTACTTATATTACTATTATAATTGCTAACGCGGGAGGATTAATCGACGACATACTTTCAGCCCAGATAAAATATGACATAACTACTAACTTGGCCAGAACCCACGGCTGGGCGCAGCTTCCGGAAGATGAGAAGACAAGGATTATCAATGAGAGGTTCGAGTCTGCCATAAAAGCTAAAGGGCTGGATAAGCCGTTCATAGAGCGTAGCTTCTACTATCTTATAGACGCTTTAACACTTAACCTCGGTAGGGCTCTATTCATAACGAGCGCCAGCGGCTCAAAGCGTGTGGCCGACATAATATTGGAGCGGCTTCCCCTCACCGTCTTATTGTTTACGACAGGAACAGTCCTCTACTCGATTATAGGTTTGCTCCTAGGCGTTTACATGACTAGGAGGCCAGGCGGGCTACTCGATAAACTATTATCTGTTTTCGCCATAGTAACACAGGTTATTCCACCTTGGTTTTTCGGAATCCTCTTCATAATGGTTTTTGCCTATTACCTTGGGCTTACTCCATTCGGTGGGATTGTGAGCGTGCCTCCTCCGAAAGATGCTTTAGGATATTTTTTAGACATACTTTACCACATGGCACTGCCATTATTCACATGGGTATTCTCACTTTTCGGCGCTTGGGCCTACATAGCTAGAAACCTCATGGTTCAAATTGCCGAAGAAGACTACGTAGTAACAGCTAAGGCTAAGGGGTTGCCTGACGGGGTTCTTATGCGCCGCCATGTTTTGAGGCCAAGCCTGCCTCCAATAGTAACCTCGATCTCCCTCTCACTCATAGCCTCATGGCAGGGTGCAATAATAACGGAAACTGTTTTCAACTGGCCTGGTCTAGGAAGTTTATATGGCCAAGCCATAAGCGCTCTTGACGCACCCGTCATTATAGGTTTAGCTGTAGTGTACGCTTACCTACTTGTAGCAACTATACTGGTGCTGGATTTGACCTATAGCTTTATGGATCCGAGAATTAGGGGTGTGGCCCAGGGTTGAGCGTAGCCGGTGGATCTAAGGATATTTTTGATGCAATATTTCGCTCGAAATCCGGGCTCGCTGGAGTATTGATCTTAATGATAATCCTCGGGCTTTCCATCGTAGCCTTGGTTTACGTGCCTTTCGACATTTCTTCTAGATGGAACGACATCACCTTTTGGCAGCTCAATCCGAGACTAGCCCCCCCATCATGGATTAATGTTTTTCTAAATAAAAAACTACCTGAAACGATAATAATAGGGGAAGAAGACTTTGTAAAATATGACTACTATGTTGAAACCGCAGGCTTAAAATATGTAACACTTGAAGCTAGGCTAGACTATTCTTATGAGGAACATCCCTCTGAAATAATTGCTATATTGTATGTCAATAATAGTAACGGGGTACTTGTTACCATTAAATGGGTCCAGCCTAATGGTGTTGAAATCCAATTATCCAGATTCGTGGTAGATGATGGCGTTACTCCGGTTTACTTCAGCATTAGAAAGGATGTTCAAGAGGGGCTGTTGAATACCATGGTTAAGCTCGGCACGGTTCCGCCGAATACGATAAATCCCGAGGTATTGTTGTTCTCCGACTTGAATCCCTCCAGTAGTTTTAATGTTTTAAAAGGAATATACAGGTTTAAAATTGATGCTGCAACCTCAGGCAGAAATGCAACCATTGATTCAAAGCTCATAGTTTACGGTAAGGTGTACGGTCTAGCTGGTACAGACAGTAAAAGGAGAGACCTCTTTGTCGGCATAGTGTGGGGTGCACCTGTAGCACTAGCCTTTGGACTCACGACAGCGATTCTAACAAGCTTTATTCAAACTCTCTTAGGCACTTTAAGTGCATGGTATGGAGGCTTCGTCGATGAGATTGTTCAGCGTGTTACAGATGTCTACATGATTCTTCCTTTCCTGCCGATACTCATAACGATATCTGTCATATATAAGATAAACATATGGACCCTTTTAGCCATCGTGGTGGCTTTAAGCGTATTCGGAGGCGCTACGAAGACTGCTAGAAGCATGACGCTTCAGATAATGAATGAACCCTATATTGAAGCAGCTGTCTCCTATGGAGCCAGTAGACGGAGAATAATGCTACTGTATATTTTACCCCGGCTTCTACCATACACCATGGCCAACATAGTGCTATCGGTGCCGTCATACGTGTTTCTTGAAGCTGCCCTAAGCCTGCTAAGTCTTGGGGATCCTGCGATGCCTACTTGGGGCAAGATTATAAGCGATGCTTTCGAAGGTGGCGCTGTGGTTCATGGATTATGGTGGTGGGTGCTAATACCTTCAACGCTAATAATAATGACAGCAATCGCCTTTGCTCTGATAGGGTTGGCGCTCGATAGGGTGGTGAATCCGAGGCTTAGGGAGAGATAAGTGTTGAGCGAGATTCTTCAGGTTAAAAACCTAAAGCTGTATTATAGTACTAGGAAAGGAGTTGTCAAGGCGGTTGACGATGTTAGCTTTGTTCTAAATAAGGGTGAAACACTCGCGGTTGTAGGTGAATCAGGTTGCGGGAAATCCTCGATGGCAATATCGGTGATGAGGCTTCTACCGAGGAACGTGAATAGTTATCAAGGTAGTATCGTACTGGACGGTGAAGATATCAGCAAGCTTGATGACGGGCTTTTAAGGGAAAGAGTTCTTTGGAAGAAAATATCTATGGTATTCCAGGGAGCCATGAATTCCCTGAACCCTGTGTTGAGAATCGGGTTCCAGATAGCGGAGACACTTTTGGAGCATGAGAAGAAGATCACTAAGAGTGAGGCTCTAGCCATAGCTAAGAATTCTCTCGAGCCTGTTCGATTACCTGGATTCATAGCCGACCGGTATCCTCATGAACTCAGTGGAGGAATGAAGCAGAGGGTCGTTATCGCGATGGCATTGGTCCTTAATCCCCAAATAGTCATACTTGATGAACCCACCTCAGCGCTGGATGTTATAACGCAGGCTAACATAATAAATCTTCTTAAGAGGCTTAAGAAGGAAAGAGGTTTATCCTATATTTTTATAACGCATGATCTGGCTGTAGCAAGCGAGCTTGCGGATAAGGTTGCAGTAATGTATGGCGGCAGGATAGTTGAATACGGTACTGCTGAGCAAATATACGAGGATCCTCAACATCCTTACACTCAGAAGCTTATGGCAAGCATACCTACTCTGCGTAGTGACAAAAAGCTTGATTTTATACCTGGGGCTCCTCCAGACCTTATTAACCCGCCGCCGGGCTGCAGGTTTCATCCGAGATGCCCATACGCGATGGAGATATGTAGGGTTAAAGAGCCTCCTCAGTTTGATGTGAAAGACGGTGGGAAAGCCGCATGCTGGTTGCATGGGGGTAAGAATATTGGGTGACAGTGGGTTACTCCAAGTTGAAGACTTAAAAGTATGGTTTCCGATAAGAAGGCTGTTCAGAACCGCTCTTTACGCTAAGGCTGTCGATGGAGTTAGCTTCACTCTCACAAAGGGAAAATCGTTGGCGCTAGTAGGCGAGTCCGGGTGCGGTAAGACAACTTTAGGTAAAACTTGTCTAAGGCTGGTGGAGCCGACTTCTGGAAGACTGGTATACAAAGGCAGAGATATAACTCATACGTCTGCTAAGGAATTAAGATGGTATCGTAAGGAGGCTCAGATAATTTATCAAGACCCGTTCAGCAGTTTCAACCCGTTCTTCACTGTTTACAGGATACTTGAAGAACCTCTTCTGGTGAACAGTATTAAAAACAAAGAGGAACGTGTTAATCTCATACATGGGGCTTTAAGCGAAGTCAAGCTTGTTCCAATAGAGGATTTTATAAACAAGTTTCCTCACATGTTAAGCGGCGGCCAGAGGCAGAGACTAGCTATAGCTAGGGCGCTAATACTGAAACCGAGTTTTGTAGTTGCAGACGAACCGGTGTCGATGCTTGACGCCTCCGTTAGAGTTGAAATTCTATACTTGCTTAAGGATCTTCAGGCGAGGCATGATATTTCCTTCATTTACATAACGCATGATATAGCTACGGTTAAATATTTTTCAGACGACATGGCTGTAATGTATTCGGGTAAGATGGTGGAGGTGGGAGGAATACGTGAGGTGGTTAATAATCCTCTCCACCCATACACAGAAGCGCTTATAGAGGCTATACCTGACCCAGATCCAAATAACAGGCGTGTCGAAAGAAAAGTCGTGCCTGGCGAGCCTCAAAATCCAACTGCGTGGCCTGCTGGCTGCAGGTTTCATCCGAGATGCCCGTACGCGATGGAGATATGTGGGGTGAAGGAGCCTCCTACGGAGGAGATTAAGCCGGGGCATCAGGCTGCATGCTGGCTAAGAACCAAGCATTAGGAAAACGTTTCACTTCCATTTGCAATTCTAAAAATCGTTGCCATTCCAATTTTTATGCTGAGTATAACTTTATATTCAACCTTGTTCCAATTACTTAAATCCAGTTTGATGGAGGTTAAGGGTGTTAAGATATATTGGCTGGGGCACGCCGGCTTCAGAATAGCCGGAGAAGAGAAAACGATTTACATAGATCCATTTAAGATTAAAGGCGGTCCAGCCGCAGACATGATCCTTGTCACGCATAACCACTTCGACCATCTGAGCGTCGACGACATTAGGAGGGTCTCCTCCCGCGGGACCATTATAATCGGCCCAAAGGAGTGCGAAGCAAAGTTCAGGACATTGGGCTTGGAGTATAAGATAGTTAAACCGGGCACAAGCATGGATGTTTCCGGGGTTAGAGTGGAGGCTGTCCCATCGTACAACGTAGGCAAATCTTTCCACCCTAAGATGGACGGCAAGGTTGGGTACGTGGTTACAGTAGGCGGCGTGAAAATATACCATGCAGGAGATACTGACAGGATACCGGAAATGGCCAGTATAA
>JAWCMB010000001.1:0-7785 GCA_038850115.1 Thermoproteota archaeon | reverse complement strand
GGGGGGACATACACTATGAATGTTGAGGAGGCTGCGCAAGCGGCTAAAGACATAGGTGTAGGAATATTCGTACCTATGCACTACGGCTCAATCGTCGGGGGCAAGAGTGATGCTGAAAGGTTCCACAGCATTATTGGGGAAAATTCCGTTATAATGGAGACTGAGGAATAGCTGAAAAACCACTGTTTTCTCAAACCCAAGAGTTATCCGGCTGTTTCCAAGGGCGTTTAAAGATGATCAGCATAATCACTATCATCACTACAGCAATAATGGCACTAATGAGTATGAGTATTGGAGAGTATTCTCCGAAGCCGAATGCCAGTGGGAAAGGGCCTATGAAGATTACGAAGGCTTCCCCACCCTTGGCTTCAGCCGAAGGCAGCGAGGCGAGGAAAAGCGTTACGAATCCGATCACTATCAGGAGGAAGCCTGTTAACAGTAGTTTTCCGAAACTGTTCAAGACTCCTCAGCCGTAAGTAAAGAAGACCGTTAAAAAGATCAAAATCAAGGTGAGTATGATCGCGAGCACGAGCAGCATCCTGGCTGTCTTCGGGTCTGAAGCAAGGACTATTGGGATTGGGCCTATCATCACCACTGTCCCTCCACGCTTCTCAACCTCTGTATCTTTCTGCTTGAGAGAGCGCAGCAGCTCCATAAAAACAGCTATAAAAACGAGTAGGAAGCCCGCCAGGATTAGGAGCATAGCGGCCAGGGTCAGCGGTGGGCTCATATGGGCTACTCTACCGGTATCTCCTCGCCCTTCTTCTCCTTCCTGATCCTGTTCAGAGCTACTTCGAGAATACCGTTCTTATAGCTGGCCTTAGCCGTCTTGGGGTCAACTTCCTCAGGCAGCTCAACATCCTTACTGTACTTCCTCTTCTCAGACTCCGCTCGTATTGAAAGGGTCTTACCAACCACGTTCAGCCTGATATCCTGCTTATCCACGCCAGGCACCTCAGCTATGACTTTAATCTTGTCCTCCTCCGTGATAACGTCTATCAGGGGCTCAGCAGCCTCCTTAACTTCAACCGGTTTCACAGGGGAAACTTTACGCTTAACGTTTCCAAACTCCCTTACGATGGGCTTACCGTCTGGCCCTATTCTGACGGAGTAACCGTATATGAAGGGGCCGTACTCCCTCCTGACGCTTCCATCCGGAAGCTTCTCCTCCTTAACTAGGTCCTTCGGAAACTTCTCCTCAAGGCCTTTGAAGAGGTCGAAGAAATCCTCCTCGAAGGGCGTTGCACCGAAGGCTCTCCGCATCATCTTCCTCAAATCCTTCTCAAGCCTTTCAAACCATTCGTCGAACCAATCCTCAGACATTCTTAAACACCTCCGTTTTCCAAGCATGCTTCCAGGGAGATATTAATTTTTCCCTCATGATTTCGGGCCAATAGACCTTGAAACTCAAGGTTTGAAAGGTTAACGGGCATGGGGTCAAAGCTTTTATCCAACCCTTGTCAAACGCTTTCAGCATTGTCCGGAGAATGGATGGTTAAAGTGCTGGAGAACCTTACAAACTCCTTCGGGCCCGCTGGATACGAGAAAGAGGTTCTGTCAAAGGCGAAGAGCTACATGCAGGCTTATGCCGACGAAATAATGACCGATAAGCTTGGTTCACTCGCGTTCGTTAAGAAGGGAGGCTCGGAGAGGCCACGCGTACTCTTGGCGGGTCATGTGGATGAGGTGGGCTTCGTTGTCTCAGGCATAAACGACCAGGGCTTCCTATCGTTCGCGCCGCTCGGAGGATGGTTCGACCAGGTTCTACTCTCAACCAGAGTCATAGTTAGGACTCAGAAGGGCGATTTAAACGGTGTTATAGCCGCGAAGCCTCCCCACCTGATACCGCCTGAGGAGGCTAACAAGGTGATAACGAAGGACAACATGTTCATAGACATAGGCGCTTCCTCAGCCGACGAGGCTAGAAACATGGGTGTTAGAATAGGTGACCCAGTAGTGCCATGCTCATACTTCACCCTTATGAAGGATGGGGATGTTGCGATGGGCAAGGCCTTCGACGACAGGGTTGGGGCGGCCATAGCCATGGAGGTCGTTAGGAGACTAAGAGTTGAAGAGGTTTCTCATCCGAACACCGTCTATGGCTCAGCCACCGTTATGGAGGAGGTTGGCCTCAGAGGAGCAGCGACGATCGCGAGCCTAGTGGACCCCGACGTGGCTATCGTGCTTGAAGTAGATATTGCGGGCGATGTGCCAGGAATACCTGCAGGGCAGGCTCAAACCAAGATCGGGAAAGGCCCCTCCATAGTTGCGATGGACGCTTCAATGATACCGAATCAGAATTTGAAGAACCTGGCGATAAGGGTTGCGGAGGAGAACAATATTCCGTACCAGCTTTCGCTCGTAGCGAGAGGAGGGACGGACGCGGGCAGGATTCATATTCATAAGGTTGGCTGCCCGAGTCTAGTCATCGGGGTTCCCACGCGGCATATTCATTCAGCAGCTTCAATAATGAGTCTCAGCGACGTGAGAAACGCTGTCAGGCTTGTTTTGGAGATGGTGAAGAGGCTCGACGCGGAGACGGTCAGGAAACTAACGGAATGGTAACGGCACCGACCACTGTTTAAGACTAGTTTCAAGAACAGTGTTGAAAACAAAGGTTAAGGCAGTCATATTCGATTTCGACGGGACGCTTGTGGACACGGTGGGCCTCCTCTCTGAAGCATGGTCTAGGGCGGCAAGCCTTATGAAGATAGAGGTCGACCCTAGTGATGTTGAGGAGTATGTTGGGCTCGCCGGGCCAGAGATCTCTCTCAAAATAACTTGTGGAGACGAGTCTAAGGCCGCGAAACTAAGAAGGCTTAAAGACGAGATATATGACTCTCAATACATGGGTAGAATAAGGCTTTTCGAAGACGTTGAGCCCTCTTTAAGAATACTCAGGGAGAGATGTGTTAAAATAGCGGTTGCAAGCTCCCAAACGACGAGGAGGCTTAAGAAATACCTCTCCCTCCTAGGAGTTTTAAAAATGCTCGACGTGCTTGTTGGCTCAGACACTGTAGCGAGAAGAAAACCGGCGCCAGACATTTTCCTGAAGGCAGCTGGACTCTTGGGGGCTAAGCCTGTCGAGTGTTTCGCTGTTGGAGACACTTGTTTCGACTGCGAGTCGGCTAAGAACGCTGGAATGAGGTTTATCCTCGTCTCGAGAAAAGGGGCATCATGTGAAAAAGCCGATTTTAAAGTGGGCTGTCTGAGAGAGGCTGTTTCAATAGTGTTAAACAATCTTTAAAATTCCCCTTACGAGCTGGGCTATTGATGCTCCCTGTAGACATTAAGAGCCTGCTGGAGAAACAACAGTACAGGATAGTTGGTAGACACTCCGCCGTGAAGGTTTGCTACTGGACTAGACAGAGGCTAACCCGGGGGAGAGCCTGCTACAAGGAGCTCTGGTATGGTAATGTTCAGAGCCACAGGTGTATGCAGATGACTCCCTTCATAGGCTGCAACTACAGGTGTACCTACTGCTGGAGGATCCACTCCGGAGACAGGCCCGGGTATGTTTGGCAAGAGTATCCCGCTCAGGTTTCTGAGTTAGACGATCCGGCTTACATTGTTGAGGAAGCCATTAGGATGAGGAGGAGCCTCCTAATAGGCTATAAGGCAAACCAGATTGTGGATCCTAAGGTTTTCGAAGAGGCTCTTAAGCCATCTATGGTGACGTTCAGCCTGACGGGTGAGCCAACCCTTTACCCTAGGCTGGGGGAGCTTATAGGCGAGGCTCGCAAGAGGGGCATGGCGGCTTATCTTGTGACTAACGGCAGCATGCCGGATTTTCTAGAAAGCTTAAACCCGCTTCCGGATCAGCTTTACGTCAGCATTCAGGCTTCTAACGAGACGGTTTTCAAAAGGGTTGCCAGACCATTGGTTAAGGATGCTTGGCAGAGGCTATTTAGGTCGCTAGAGTTGCTACCCGGCTTAAAGAATGTTAGGCGCGTGCTCAGGATAACAATGGTTAAGGGTGTTAACGATACTGACGTAGAGGGTTACGCTAAGCTGATAAGCGTCGCGAACCCTGATTACGTTGAAGTTAAGGCTTACGAGTGGGTTGGGGAAAGCCAGTCGAGGCTTCCCAAAGATGCGATGCCGTGGATGAGCGACGTGGTTTCTTTTTCTGAGAAGATAGCTGGGTTATCAGGATACTTGAAAAGGGGGGAGTTCGAGCCGAGCGGTGTAGTGTTGCTATCTAAGACGTGATTTCTAATTTTTCGTCATGTTACACCCGTTTTTAAAGTAAACCCTGTTGCACATCCATGGGAACCTATTTTAGATCTGCGCATTCCCAGCAAACTTCTCTATCCTCATTGGTCCAGAAGATCTTTCCGCATTTCTTGCATACAGCTTTCTTCAAACCCTTTGACCACGACTTTTCAGTTTTTCTGAAACCCTGGTGTAGCGGGAACTCTATTGCCTTCGTAGGGCAAACCGGCATGCAGGCTATACAGCCCTCAACACAGTTCTGCGGGTTTGCCACTATCGCCTTATTATCTGCTATTGTGAAAACATTGTGAGGGCAGAACTCTATGCATTTCGGCCTATCTAGCTCCCGACAACCGTCGCAACGATCTGGGTAAACGGTGGGGTACCAGGTTACAGTCATCGCTGATAATTCAACAAGCCCTCTTAAAAATTTATTCTACCCCGGTTTTCTCACTCTTGCTGGAAATCCACTGCTCTGAAACAGTGATTCTCAACAGTTCATCGCGCAGATCATATAGCATCGACTTCATCAATGCTTGATGCTCCATGTATGCATACGAGCCTTTTTCAATGGTTTCAACGATCAACTCTACATTATAGAAGTCATTATTAGGGACAAATTTAATGTTAACATTATAATCTGCTATCCTTTCAGAAAGCCCCGAAATATTCTTATAGCTCAGTCTCAACCTTACTCCGTCAACCTTCTTTTCATAGGAGTGTACAATAATGCCGTAGAGAGAATAGGAATGTGAGCGAGCCATATCGATGATGAGTGAGGAGAAGCGCTCCAACTGATCCTTCTTAAGCCGAATGGGGGTGGCTGCTCTTCTAGAACCATCCTTCTCGGTTTTAATTGGAATTTCTCCTCTGACCAGCATTATTTTGCTTGGGACTATTTTAAGGATAGCCTCCTTCGCGGGGAAGGCTGAGCCGATGCCAGTAACCAGAATGGCGATGAGGAAAACCAGGAGCAGGGGTGTCAGACTGTAGAGCTCCGTAAATATTTCTGGGGTGCTCGCCCCTATCAAATATGCCCACGCATAACCTAAAACATATCCTAAGCAGCCTCCCATCACCCCTATTATCAACCCTTCCGTCAGAAATAAATAGGTTATGAAATTTGGGGATGCGCCCAAGCTAGACATTATTACCGACTCCTTTCTACGCTCATATATCGAGTTTAACATCGTGTTTAAAATGATTAGCGAGCCTATTAATATCGTCATGAGAACAGATCCCCAGCTGCCTAAAGCCATTAGAAGCGGTGCTCCGAGCTGAATATTCTCAAGCTGAGAATCTTTGTTTATAACTGCTGAATAAGAGGAGACCACATCGATATAGATGCCCGATCCCCCAGTAGTTATTGCGCGGCTGAGCCAAATCTTATGAGACGAGACCAGAGTCTTCAAGTAGTTCTCTATTGCAAGCAGGTTGGCGGCAGGATATGTTCCAATCATGGCTACAACTCGTTTAAAAACAGGAAGGTTTCCAACAGACCCAATATCCACCAGTCCAATCACCGGGCTTGGTATAATAAGCATCCTATTGCCCTCCGTCAAAAGACTATCTCTTGTCAATCTATACGGGGTTTGTACAGCATCCCAGTTAATGGTTCCTATGAAGAGCGGTCTGCTTCTAAGATAGCTCTCCAATCCTTCTCCACTCGGCATTTGCAGAGTAGATTTGTCGAATACTCCTGTGACATTCAGGTTTAAACCCATCACGCTTAACTGGCTTGGGAAAAATTGTCCCCGTGAAAACTCCTTGTCGATCAGAATACCGTTTTCAAAATCTCCTGAAAAGTTTAATCCCAGATGATTCTTCATGAAGGTGAGGTTTGCAAATATTATTAGGCCCCCTAGCTCTTGACTGTCCGACTCTACAGGGATAGTGATGTTTCCTCTCGGCCCGGTCAGGTTTAACTGACTTGGTGAAGATCCTGTTTGCAAAAACTCCGGTTCGCAAAAAGCTATGCAGATCGGCGTGTATTCCGTCATCCCGAGTTCCCCCGCGTAGAAAGCAGCCTCTTCAAGGCTCATTAAAAACAGCCCCTTGTACTTTTCTTCAAAGGTGCCTGCAGGCGTTGATACCACTACTCTTGCCAGCCAAGATTTTGAGAAAAGGATTGTTTCCCCCCCATCCTGGGTTTCTTGAAGCGATGTGACGAGCGGCACGGCTGTTTTCAGAGTTATTGCGGGAACCGTTGCCATCGCTATTGTGATGACGGTGAGTATTACTAGGGCGCCTCGAAGCCTTCTGCTTTTAAGCATTCTAACCGCGGTCGATGCAGCTAGGCTGTAGATCGTGGCTGTTCCAGAATACTTGAAAATCATTCGCATTGTTAGAAGTAAAAGGATGATGCTGATGATGGCTGAAGCAGCCGGAAGTGCTAAGAATGGTAGTCCAAACGTGAAATTTGAAACGGACCAGAGGCTTATTAATGCTATCGGCTTCGTTGAGAAGAGTATTAGTCTTAAACCGGGATGGAACTCGAAAGCCAGTAGCGAGAAGAGTGTGAAGAGAATGATCGTCAATTTCCTGCTTCCGTTAAATATTAGGTGTGAGACCACCGCACCCGCTATCAGAATAATCGTCAGCACAATCGGAACAATAAGCATTCCTGATGATAAGACGAGCATGCCGATGCTGCTGCTAGCTTCGCAGGCCAGATTAATGGCCCCCTCAAGCGGAAAAGTATTCGCGTTTCCTAGTTCCTCTAGGTTGATTGGTTGAATATCGTTTAAGTATAACCTTGCCTGTTGAAGTTTTGCAGATATGTCTGGTGCATAAATCATTGTTTCATTCAGAAACTCGCTGGCAGCTTTAATCAGGCTGTCGGTCGAGTTGTATAGTGCTCCGAAAATTACTGGACCAATTTTAAGCGTTTCCCTATTTAGGTTCAAATCCATTTCGAACGGGAAGGTGAGTCGTGTCGGAGTGGATTCGAGCGTGTGAAGCTCAACCAGGTATCTACCTGAAAGCTTTAAGCTACTAAAATTATGGCGTGCTATTAAAAAACGGCTCCCGTTTTCACAATATCCCATGTGGGTTCCTGGAGGCTCGTCGAGCATGATTCTAGTTTCAAGTCTTTGAAGAGGCGTTATGTCAACCATGTATATCTTTGCCAGACTTGCCACTAACGTTAGGTTGATGCTAACGAACCTTTCTACAGTATCTACACGATATTCCAGTAGAGAATTGTTCGGAAGAATCCATGGATTACTGCCCCACCTAAATTGGCTGTAAGCATAGTACGTATAGTTCTTGCCGTCAAACTTCACGTTCCAATTCTGGACCGTGGAATAGGAACCGGTCGCAAAAGCTATCCTGTTTAACTGAAGACATAAGTCGGTAGACAGCCGAATATAATTAATCGGAAAACGCTGATACTGTTCAAATTCTAAGCTTACTTCCCGTCGTTGAGTTAAGACGCCTGATTGGTTAATGCTCCATGAGAAAGCTAAAGGTCCTAGTGGTCCCAGCGTCAAAGTGAAGTTGACTGGCTGCTGCGGCGGCTGGTCGAAAACCAACCTCACGTTTAAAACAACAGTGTAATTCGAACCACCT